>JAGXLO010000063.1 GCA_018334695.1 Candidatus Cloacimonadota bacterium | reverse complement strand
TACCCACGCCGCTGCGAAGATATTTTAAAATACCAGAATTTCTCTTACAAAAATTGAATACAATAAGCCAAAAGTATTTAAATAACATGAAGCAATTTTTATAATAATTTGGGAGATTGGATGAATATCTATTTGATAA
Organism: Candidatus Cloacimonadota bacterium; assembly: GCA_018334695.1. GTDB lineage: Bacteria > Cloacimonadota > Cloacimonadia > JGIOTU-2 > JGIOTU-2 > TCS60. Next base: position 13,174 of record JAGXLO010000063.1, on the reverse strand, counting down.
TAATTTTAGCAGCAATTCTCGTTGAGTATGTAATCGATTTAGTGGCGAATCATCTAAATTTGAAGAATCTGAAAACCACGTTGCCTGGCGAGTTTGAGGATGTATTTGATGAAGTTAAATATGCAAAATCCCAGCATTATACCAGAGAGACCACGAAATTTTCTAATATTCAATCCACTTTTATGGTAATAGTAAAGATATTATTCATTCTATTGGGTGGATTTAATCTTATAGATATGATTGCCAGAGGTGCTGGGGTTGGTAATATTCTTACAGGTTTGATATTTTTTGCTATATTGCTTTTATTACAAGAGGTCGTTTCCATACCATTTTCTGCTTACTCAACATTTGTTATCGAAGAAAAATTCGGCTTCAATAAAACGTCTGCTAAGACTTTTGTAATGGATATTATTAAATCGTTACTTTTATCTATCATTTTAGGAAGCATAATTCTGGCAGTAATTCTCTTGTTTTTCCAAAAGTTAGGAGATTTTGCCTGGGTTTATGCCTGGCTTATTGTTGTCCTTTTTTCTTTCTTAATTCAATATCTTGCACCAAAACTTATTTTACCACTTTTTAATAAGTTCACACCACTTCAAGATGATGAACTAAAGCAGAAGATAAGAAATTACGTAAGGCAGCAGGGATTTAAATTAAAGGGGATTTTTACGATTGATGGTTCCAGGCGCACAACTAAGATGAATGCCTATTTTACGGGCTTTGGAAAATATAAAAGAGTTGCATTTTACGACACTTTACAGGAAAAGCTGTCCAACAATGAAATTTTGGCTGTTCTGGGTCACGAAATTGGGCATTATAAACTTAAACATATTCTAAAAAGCATTGTAATTTCAATATTTACTACAGGTATAACTTTTTTCCTGCTTTCTTTGTTTATAAAAAATCCGCAGTTGTTCGCAGCATTTCGAATGGAGCATCTCTCAATCTATGCCAGTATTGTATTTTTTGGGTTCCTGCTGGCGCCCCTGCAGATTTTATTAACCCCATTCAGCAATTACCTCTCACGCAAGCATGAATACGCAGCAGATGAATTTGCAGTAGAAACGATTGATGAACCTGTGGCTATGAAGACTGCTCTTAAAAAATTAAGTGTAAATAACCTGTCCAATTTGACCCCGCATCGATTTTATGTATTTCTAAATTATAGTCATCCGCCGGTCTTAAAAAGGATAAAAAACATTGAAAAAACCTTAGGAAAATAACAAATAAGCGTACAAATATGTTTGTAAATTTCGAAATTAAAATTTTTAAGTGTATAATTAATTGTAAATATGTGAAAAAACTTGACATTAAAATAATATTTAAAACAAATTAAGAAAACAATTGAAAGGAGAAAATATGGGTAAACATTCAATTAAGATTATAATATTTTTATTGTTAGTTTCTATTTTTCTGGCTGCTTGTTGCCAAAATCCACCCCCACCAATCAAAAAGTCTCAGATAGAAGGCTTGCGAGCTAGAGTGCAGAAGTTGGAAGGTGAGGTTAATGATCAAAATAATACCATTACCACACTCGAACAAGAAATGAGTATGAAAGAAGCAGAACTTCAAGCATTAAAAGATTGTAAAGAGCAGTTAATCAAAGAAGGGTATCTAACGGAGGAATAATATGTTACTATCAAAGAGAAACGCATTAGTCAGAATTATTACTTTTTCTCTTCTACTTTTTATAGTTCCCGCTATATTAGGAGCAAAGATTGAATACTACACAGAAGAAGAATATCAAGATCTCTCCAAAGATGCTGTAAAAAGATACTGGGAAGACCTGGAAGCAGAACTTATAAACTTGCAAGCCAGAGAAGCTACTGCTGAGGAGCAGAAAGTAAAAAATGAGAAAAAGTTAGAAGATTTGCAAAACGGAATTGCAGCTGTAGAAGCAGAATATGATGCCCTTTATGCAGAACTGCTGAGTAAACTTGGTGGAGAAGGTGTTAGCCAATCTGAGATTGCTGCTTTTATGAATAAGCTGGAAGAGGTAAAATCAAAACTCTCCTATTATGAACAAATGCCAAATAGCGAGATTTATAAAAAATGCCCAGAAGTAAGAAAGTTTATAGCAAATTATGAAGATATGAAGAAAAAGGATGTTGCAAAAGTTCCGGAATGTGCCTGTGAACTTGTAAATATAGATCCCAGAATACAAAATTTGAGAGAAATTGTTTCCGAAGAATATCAAGAAACCCATACCGTTGTAAAAGGTGAATGGCTCTCCAAAATTTCGGGTTATAAACATATCTATAACGATCCTGCAAAATGGGGAATTATCTATCGTGCAAATAGAGATAAAATCAGAGATCCGGACTTGATCTATCCCGACCAGGTTTTTGCTATACCACGTTGTTTACCCACTACCTGGAAGGTTTACAAGGGCGAATGTCTGTGGACAATATCCGAATATCCGGAAGTCTATGACGATCCTTTCAAATGGCCTAAAATCTATAGAGCAAATACAGACAAGATCGATGATCCCGACCTGATCTATCCCAATCAAATACTTAGAATTCCTCGAGATTAATTTTCGATTAATTAAAATTGCCCCTTATTCTCTAGATATTATAAGGGGCTTTTTTATATTTTGATTACAATGTCTAAATACTCATGAAGAAAACAATTTCAATAGAAAAAATTTATCGCGCTCTGATTTACGTGGCGATAGCTGCCCTGCTCATTTTTTTAGCCAATTTTATTATTACCCGCAAAGGTTTATTTTCTAAGCAAATAACTTATGAAACGGGGGAAATTGCAGACAGGACAGTAGTAGCTCCTTTTAATTTCTATCTTTACGAAGATGAGGATGTTCTTAAGAAAAAACAAAAAAAAGCTGCTGCGGAAATATTGCCGCATTATACTTTTTCTGCAGACGCTAGCTTTACTGCCATGAAAAAGTTAAATCGTTTCTTTGAAATTTTAGAAAAAGGATTGGAAAGTAATAAACTGGACCAAGAAATATTATCAGAACTGCAGCAAGCTGGCTTTAATATTACAGCGGGAGATTTGTCCCTTCTTAAAGAAAAAGAGACAAGAACAAAAGTTTATGAAAATTTGATGCATAACCTGGAAAAAATTATGCAAAGAGGAATATCCGGTGAATCTATCAAAAGCGATAAAATTATTTTGCTTAAAGAGGGTAATAAAATTGAAATAAATTCAGATAAGATTCTTACGCCAAAAAGAGCCGGAGAATATTTTTTAGAATTAACTGAAGGCAAGGATTTTTTTAATCAACAGAACAATCGAAAGCTAGCAGTTAAATTGCTGCAAATTGTTGTAAAAGATAATGTTGAATATGATGCAGAAAGTACCGCCAGAGCAAAAGAATTGGCAAAATCTTCCGTGCCAAAAATTGTAGGAGAAGTTTTAAAGAATGAGTTGATTGTCCAAAAACATCAAAAAGTTGCTAATGAAATACATAAAAAGCTAGAAGCCCTTCAACGTGAAAGAGCAGAAAGATATGTTCAGACTGAAAAAGCAGAAAATGTTTTTCCTCTAATTGGTCAATTTTTTTATATAATTTTTATCCTTCTAATATTTGTTCCCTTATTTTATATTTTAGATCGGGATACACTCATACAGCTTTCGCTCTTTCGAGCCGTCTTATTGCTTACTGTTCTTACGGCTATTCTAACCATTGCTTTAAATAATATTGAGTCCATTTCAGCCTACATTTTACCATTCGGTATGTCTATAATTTTACTATGCTTCTTAATGGGAACTGTACCTGCTGTTATTTTTGGCTTAGTTAACTTTTTATTGCTTTACAGCTTATTAGATTGGCAATTTGCTGGCAGTTTCATTATTTCATTTGCCGGAATTAGTGCAATAGTTGGACTTAATAATCCACGAAGCAGAAGGAATTTTTATGTAGCCAGCTTCTATTATTTATTGTTTTTTATTTTCTTTAGCCTTCTTATGGGTGCTATTAAAAGCTGGAGTATAATTGAAATACTTTCCAATTTGCAATGGGGATTTGGGGCTGTAGTTACCTCACTTTTTGGTAGTATGGTTCTTTTGGCTCCATTTGAGCAAAGATTACCGGTAGCCACAAATATACACTTACAGGAAATAGGGGATTTCAATAGTCCGTTACTCAAAACCCTTTCCGAAGTTGCATCAGGTACCTATCATCATAGCGTAATTGTGGGAAATCTGGCAGAAGCAGCAGCAAAAGCTATTGGCGCAAATCCTATATTGGCTAGAGTGGGTAGCTATTATCATGATGTTGGTAAAACAAAACACCCTGAATATTTTATTGAAAACAGTAGTGAAGAAGAAAATGTTCATAATGAACTTAGTTCTACCGAGAGCGCAAAAAAAATAAAGCAGCATGTGGAAGATGGTGTTAAATTGGCAAAAAAAAATAACTTGCCACAAAGTGTAGTTGATATTATCAAACAGCATCACGGTACTTCCAAGATAAGTTTTTTCTATAATCAAGCTCTAGAGAATGAAGAACAAATTGATGAAGTGGATTTTCATTACGACGGTCCCAAACCACAAAGCAAAGAAACTGCAATTATTATGATCTCTGATATTGTTGAATCTGCAACTAAAGCTCTACCTTCGGCTAATAAAGAAGAGATAGACAAGGTACTAAAAAAAGCCATCTATCATCTTATTGAAACAGACCAGCTATCAGAATGTGGTATATCTTTGCAGGAGTTAAAAGCTTTACAAATAAGAATGCGTCCCATATTAATCGGAATTTATAAGAAAAGGATTTCTTATCCTGAATAAGAAAGTTTTTTATGCTATATAACTTCGAAATTATACAAATCAAAGAAAACGATCTTAATATTAGACGATTACAACGTCTTATAAAAAGAATTATTGAGCAGGAAGAAATTAACCCTGATTATAAATTGAATATTGTTCTTACTAATAATGAGAGATTACAAGAATTAAATAAGAAATTTAAAGATATTGACAGACCGACTGATGTTCTTTCTTTTTCCTTTGATGAGGATGAGGTGGAAGTGGAGCCACTTTTAGGAGAAGTCTATATTTCTCTGGAAAAAGCTAAAGAGCAATCCCAAAAATATGACGTCACATTACAAAATGAAGTAGAAAGACTTATGGTGCATGGTATTCTGCATCTTATCGGCTGGGAACATCAGTCTGAAAAAGATGCTAAAAAGATGTTTAGTAAAATCGAATCATATCTAAGTTATCATACAAAAAAAGACAAATAAATTATGCCACTGTATTTAACTATAATTTTATTAATTTTCTTTCTTTCCCTTTCTGCGTTTTTCTCTTCCTCCGAAACCGCTTTGTTCTCACTTTCCAAAATGTATCGCAAGAAATTGGAGAAGGAGAAAAAACTAACTAAAAAAGCGATAAGCAGATTGCTGGAAAGGCCAAAAACTACACTTATTACTATACTTTTGGGCAATACGGTGGTAAATGTTATTTTTGCCTCATTGGCTACATTAATTGCTCTGGAAATACCCGGCATTTCTCATTCTCTGGCAATCCTGATTGAGATAGTATTGGCAACAATAGTTATATTGATTTTTGGTGAAATTTTTCCTAAATTTATTGCTTTTCGTTATTCCCAAAAATATTCAGCTATTATATCCATTCCCTTAACTATCTTTTATTATGTATCTTTTCCTATTGTTAAACTGATTGAATACTTTACCAAGATTATCACTCCCAAAACACATCACCAGATTACGGATGATAATACCATAACATCAGAAGATATTAAAAGTATTGTGGAAGAAACTGCTCCTGACCTTATCAATATTAAAAAGAATGAACGCCAGATGATTCGGAGCATTTTTGATTTTACCGATACAACAGTGAAAGAAATAATGACTCCCAGGATTGATATTGCGGCTGTGGAAATATCCAATGGTATCCAAGAATTAAAAAAAGTTATCATCGATTCCGGCTACTCGCGTATTCCTGTCTACCGTGGAAATATCGATAATATCATTGGAATGGTGTATAGTAAAGATATTATTCTAAACCGCGAAGCTAATGATAAGATTAAAAAACTTATGCGCAATTGTTTTTATGTTCCGGAAAATATGCAGATCAATCTGCTTTTGAGTTATTTCCGTAAAAATCAAATCCATCTGGCAATTGTTGTGGATGAATACGGAGGAACTTCCGGTATAATAACAATGGAAGATATTCTGGAAGAAATTGTAGGTGAAATTTTAGATGAATCCGACAAAGAAGCAGTAAAAATAAAAAAAGTTGCTAAAAATGAATTCTTGCTGGATTGCTCAGTTGATTTGGATGATGTTATAGAGAGATTTGATCTGCCTGTATCAGATAGTGTAGATAGTTTTTCGGGTTTTTTATATCAGTTATTTGGTAGAATTCCCGCTGCAGAAGAATCTTTAGTTTATGAAAATAAATATAAATTTATCGTGCAGGAGCTGGAAGAGCAGAGAATTAAAACGGTTAGATTGAAAATACTTGCTTAAGTAAGTAGGAATTCCTTGAAAAAAATTTTATTCTTTTCTTTCCTGTTATTTTTTATACATCTAACCTTGATGGGATCGGTACAATATCTTGATTACGGGGTAACTTATCTGGGCATTCCTGTAACAAAAGTAAAGGTAACAGTAGAAAAAAATAATTCCCTGAAAAATATTAATGCCCACGCTACCTCCAGCGGAGTTGCTGCCGCATTTTTTAAGGTAAATAACAATTATACAACTTATTGTGATTCGCTTTATAGACCATATTTGTTCAAAAAATCTATAGTTCAGCAAAACCTAATGGACTATAAAACCATAAAATTCCAACCAGCTGAAGATAAAATTACTGTTTATAATGAATTTACTGAAAGCGGTCTTAGCAAAATTCATATGGAAAAGCGCACATACGATCTTATCTCTTTTGCCTTTGCTGCAGCCAATAGTGAAAATAATAGTTCTTTTTTAGTAATATCTGATTTCGACATTTGGCGCTTTAACTTGGTCTATCTTGATGAAGAGTATATTTCAGCTGCTGAGCAGAATTTTATCTGCGATAAATACCTAATTAAAATGAAAAAAATTATAGATAATCCTACCGAAGCACCTACGGATGTCCTTACAAATAATCTGTTTGGGGAAAATAACAAATTATATGTTTGGTATTCTGCAGATAAAAGAAGGATTCCCGTAAAAATGAAATTCAAACAAATTTTATTTTCTGTTGTGCTCAAACTTAAAAGTATTGAGTAAATTAATCAATAATCATAATTAAATTTATCAATATTTGTTTATAAATTAGCCTCTTTCCACCCCCTATTTATCACCGTTATCCACTCGTAAAACTTGACACAATATAGGGAGCAAAAATTTGTCAAACCATGAAATACACTTTTCGCATAATCCTGATAGTCTGGACTATAATAATGCTGGTAGCTTCTTCTATTAAAATAAAACCATTTGAACCAATATCTTTCTCTTATGCCGATAAGATTGTGCATGCAGTTGAATATGCTATCTGGGCTATGTTATTTATACTGATGTTGAAACAGGAGAATAGAATTTCATCTTTTGCAAAAGTTATTCCTGCTTTGCTTATTTCAGGTGGAACCCTGGCAATTTTAGATGAAATTCATCAAAGCTTTATTCCCGGCAGAAAATGTGATTTTTTTGATTTTATCGCTGATCTTATCGGTATTGCCATTGTTGCATTTGTTGCTTATCTTATTTATAAACATAAACAAAAAAATTATATCAAAAAACAAAGATTAGAAAATATAAGGAATTAATAAAATGAAATTTCAAGCACCGCGCGGTACTTATGACATATTACCCAAGGAAATGAATAAATGGTATTACATAGAAAAAATTATAAAAAAATATGTCAAACTTTTCAATTATAGAGAAATCCGTTTACCGATTTTCGAATACAAAGATCTTTTTCAACGAAGTGTAGGGGATGATTCTGATATTGTAGAAAAAGAAATGTATGTTTTTGAAGATAAAAACGAAAGACTTTTTGCCCTGCGACCCGAAGGTACTGCTTCTGTAGCAAGATCATATATCGAAAATAGTATGATTTCCAGCAAAAGAGATCCAAAAAAAATATTTTACTATGGACCCATGTTTCGTTATTCACGTCCGCAAAAAGGGCGTTATCGTCAATTCTATCAATTTGGTATTGAATATATTGGCGATGAATCTGCTTATGCTGATGCCGAGATAATTACCATGGGCTGGAAAATTTTGCAGGAAGCACAAGTTCCGGATGTATCTCTTGAAATTAACAGTGTTGGCTGTAAAAAATGTAGAAAAGATTATCACAAAAAACTACAGGAATTCCTATTTGCCCGAGAAAATAAATTCTGCCCGAACTGCCAGAGAAGAATGAAGACAAACCCGCTGCGAGTTTTTGACTGCAAAAATTATGTCTGTCAGGAACAGCTGGAAAATGCTCCCCAAATGCTGGATAATCTCTGTGAGGATTGTGAAAAACATTTCGATGAAGTCCAGGAAAATCTAAAGAAACTGAATGTGGATTACGAAATTAATCCAAGAATCGTACGGGGTCTGGATTACTATACCAGAACGGCTTTTGAGTATAAAATCAATTACCTCGGTGCTCAGGATGCTCTGGGTGGAGGCGGCAGATACGATGGTCTAATCGAGTATCTCGGTGGTAAGAATACTCCGGCAGTAGGTTTATCAATGGGAATGGAAAGAATTATCCTGGCTCTGGAAGAAGCTGGAGTTGAGTTTCCGCAAATCAATACATTAGATGTTTTTATAATTCCAATGGATAAAAAATATGATGATAAAGCAATCGAAATTATGAACAAATTACATGATTCTGAAATTTCTGCCCAAATTGCTGATGCCAACACCTCAATGGGAAGTAATTTTAAGTTCTGTGATAGAAATAATGTTAAGTTTGCAATAGTCATCGGTGAAAATGAAATTAAATCCGAAGAATATGCTGTAAAAAATATTAGTAAACACAAACAGGAAAGCGTACATTTGGATAAATTAACTGATTATATAAATAGTAAAATTGAATAAGAAAACAAAATTAAAAAAAATTTTAAGAGAAGGAACTATGTATAAATTTGAATATGATTTACTGGGTGATAGTAAAAGGACAGCCTATATCCAAGATTTATCAGCAGGCGATGAAGGTAAAACCAAAACAATTATGGGTTGGGTGCATACCCGACGTGATATGGGAAATATAATTTTCATTAACCTGCGCGATGTTACTGGAATGGTTCAGGTCGTTTTCAATCCGGAAAATGGAATGCAAATGCATGCAAAAGCGCATAAATTGAGAAATGAATACGTAGTTGCCGTTACCGGTGAAGTGGCAACTCGTCCCAAAGATATGATCAATGAAGATATGGAAAAAGGAGATATAGAGTTTATAGCCAAAGAATTGAAAATTCTAAACGCTTCGGATGAATTGCCGGTGCAGGTAAATGAAAAAATGTCTGCTGATGAAGATCTGCGCCTCAAATATCGCTACCTTGATCTGCGACGACCCGACTTGCAAAAAAAAATTAAATTACGTCATAATATAATCTTTGAGATGAGAAAATTTCTTTCCAATCATAAATTTTATGAAATTGAAACTCCTATCCTGATGCGAAGTACTCCGGAAGGCGCCAGGGATTATCTGGTTCCCAGTAGAATCTATAAAGGCAAGTTTTTTGCTCTACCCCAATCTCCCCAGATTTATAAACAACTGCTTATGATTAGCGGTTTCGACCGTTACTTCCAGATAGCTCACTGTTTTCGTGATGAAGACCTTCGTGCAGACAGACAGCCTGAATTTACCCAGCTTGACCTTGAAATGAGCTTTGTGCAAGAAGAAGATGTATTTCAAATTACAGAACAACTATTCCAGCATATTTTCAAAAGCACTCTTGATACAGACCTGCCTATACCATTTCCGCGAATTGACTATGATGAAGCTATGTTAAAGTTTGGAACCGATAAACCGGACTTGCGCTTTGGGCTGGAAATTAAGGATCTAACTGAAACTCTTGCAGAAAGCGATTTTAGAGTTTTTTCTTCTGTGATAAAAAAAGGAGGAGTTGTTAGAGCAATAAATGCAAAGGGTTGTGCTGATTACACTCGCAGTGAAGTAGATAAACTGGAACATCAGGCAAAAGAACTGGGTGCAAAAGGTCTGGCAAGGATGCGTTTTCAGGATGAGAAACTGGAATCTAATATAACAAAATTTTTCTCCGAAGAGGAAAAAGGTCAGATTGCCGATATTTTGGAAGCCGAAGAAGATGATCTGTTACTTTTTGTTGCGGATAAAGAAAAAATAGCATGTAAAGTTCTGGCAGATTTGAGGAATAATCTAGGTAAAAAGCTAAATTTAATTAATGAAGATGAGTTTAATTTTGTTTGGGTAACTAATTTCCCGCTTTTTGAATGGAATGGCGATGAAGAAAAATGGGAAACCGCACATCATATGTTTACTCTACCCAAAGAGGAAGATATACCCAAACTGGATGAACCTGATAAATACGGGGAGATTACCGGACAACTTTATGATCTTGTTTGTAATGGCGTTGAATTATCCTCCGGCAGCATTCGTTGCCATATACCAGAAATTCAGAAGAAAATTTTTAATGTAATTGGTATAGAGGAAGAAGAAATTAACCAACGCTTTGGATTTTTTATGAAATCATTTAAATATGGAACCCCTCCCCACGGAGGTATTGCTCCTGGTATAGATAGAATTGTGATGCTGATGAGTGGTGCTGATTCTATTCGTGACGTTATTGCATTTCCAAAAACTCTGCAAGCTACAGATATTATGAGCGAATCACCGTCCGAAGTTGATCCTGATATGTTAGAAGAATTGGGTATTGAAATTTCAGAAATAGAATAATTGTGAAAAAGCTTAGAGCTCTTACTGTTCTGCTAATTATAATTATTGTGCCTCTGGGCTTCGCTACCAAATTTTATGACGGAGTATATGCTAATTTTGTTAATAACTCTCTGGGTGGATTCTTTTATGAAATATTTTGGTGTTTGGTAATATTCTTAGTATTCCCCAAAATAAATACATATGTAATTGCTTTTTTAGTTTTTCTAGTAACTTCCTTACTGGAATTTTCTCAGCTCCTGTCTTATCCCTTTTTGGAAACAATACGCTCCAGTTTTATCGGAAGAAGTCTGATAGGTAATTCCTTCTCCTGGAGTGACTTTATACATTACTTCAATGGTGCTTTTATTGGATTTTTGATCTTACAATTAATAAAAAAATTAGCAGGAAAGAGTTCTCCTAAAAAATCTTAACTTCTATCGACCTTCAAAACAGCTAGAAATGCTTCCTGAGGAATATTAACTTCCCCGGTTTCTCTCATCCTCTTTTTACCCCTTTTCTGTCTTTCTAGTAATTTACGTTTCCTTGTAATATCACCACCATAGCATTTTGCTGTAACATTTTTCCGCAAAGCTTTTATCGTACTGCGAGCTATAACTCTTTTGCCATCAGCTGCCTGAATCGGAACAGAAAAAAGGTGTCTGGGTATTATTTCCTTTAATTTTTCGGTAATGCTTTTTGCCCATGTATAAGCTTTATCCTCATGCACAATAAATGACATAGCATCTACTTTTTCCTTATTAACTAAAATATCAATTTTTTTGAGTTTTGAGGCTCTGTATCCGTGAAAGGAATAGTCAAAGGAGGCATATCCTCTGCTTACAGATTTCAGTTTGTCATAGAAATCATATAAAATTTCTAATAGGGGGAATTCATAATGGATGGATACTCTATATTCATCTATAGTCTCCAAATTTTTTTGGATTCCTCTTCTGTCATGAGCCAGTTGCATAATATTACCTATATAATCCGGAGGAACCAGTATTTCACAATCCATAATTGGTTCTTCAATGTGCTCTATCTCACCCGGATCCGGTAATTGAGAGGGGTTATCTATCAGCTTTTCTTTTCCGTTATTTAAATGAACTTTGAATTCCACACTGGGGGCTGTGGAAATAATTGCCAATCCGTATTCTCGCTCCAATCTTTCTTTAAAAATCTCCAGATGCAACATTCCCAAAAATCCGCAACGGAAACCAAATCCAAGTACAGCAGAAGTTTCCGGTTCATATATCAGTGAAGTGTCGTTTAATTGAAATTTTGCCAGAGCATCCCGTAGATTGTTATAATCATCTTTATCAAGTGGATAAATACCGCTATACACCATCGGCTTGGGATTTTTGAAGCCCGGAAGAGGCGTTTTTGTTGGATTCTTGGCCAGAGTTACCGTATCGCCCACTTTGGCTTGACGAACTTCTTTTACTCCGGCAATTATATATCCTACATCACCCGTAGACAATTTTTCGCAGGGCTGCATTTCTATGCCAAAATGACCAGTATCTTCTATCTCAAAATTTTTACCGGTTGAGCAAAATTGAATTTTATCTCCACGCTTAAGCTCACCGTCAAATATACGAACGTGTATAATAACACCTCGATATTGATTATATATCGAATCAAAAATTAAAGCTCGTGTTTGTTCTTGCACAGAAATCGGAGGCGATATGTCTTTGATGATTGCCTGCAAAAGTCCCTCAATATTAGTACCCATTTTAGCACTAATTTCATATATTTCAGCAGATGGAATCCCCATAAGTTCGATTATCTCGGAACGAGTTCTTTCCACTTCTGCTGCTTTTAGATCAATTTTGTTAATGACTGGTATAATTTCCAGATTATGTTCCATGGCAATATATAGATTACTCATGGTTTGAGCTTCTATCCCTTGCGAGGCATCAATCAGAAGTAGTGCCCCTTCACATGAAGCTATAGAACGCGAAACTTCGTAAGAAAAATCCACGTGACCGGGAGTATCTATTAGATTAAGAATATACTCTCTATCTTGATATTCATATTCCATTCTTATGGGATGGGCTTTTATAGTTATACCACGTTCTCGTTCCAGATCCATGTCATCCAAAATCTGTTCCATCTCCCCTTTTTCGATGGTATGGGTAAGCTCCAAAAAACGATCCGCTAAAGTGGATTTGCCGTGATCTATATGGGCTATTATACAAAAATTCCTGATATTATCTTTGTTCATAAGTGTTTAAAAAGCTTTGTTGATGAATTTTTATGTCAAACTTTAGACAAAAGAAAATTTGTTCTGATTCTTATCATAAAATACATTTGATTTAGCATTTGTAAACTATCTATTGGTAAC
>JAGXLO010000062.1 GCA_018334695.1 Candidatus Cloacimonadota bacterium | reverse complement strand
GGAAACCAGTCAAACAGTTTTGCTCAAAGGAGATAATGGTAGTGGAAAAACAACTCTCTGCCGTATTTTGACAGGCTTGGAAAAAGAATTTAGCGGAACAGTAAAATTAGATTCAGAGAACCTGCAAGAGCTAAGTAATACTCTAATAGCAGATAAAATTTTCTATTTGCAGCAGGGAACTTTAAGAAATATAATAGCAGCTACTCCCAATGATGATCTTGCAATCTGGCAACATAAATTTAACCACGATGACACTGAGAAATTACAAAATGAAAGAGAAAAAGCCCTCAAATATTTTTGCATAGATAAAATTAAACAAAAGCCCCTCTGGGAATTGAGTAACGGGCAGATCAAACGTATCGGTCTGGCTGCAATGCTACTGAATACTGATAAATATTTCATACTGGATGAGCAAACCTCGGGACTTGATGAAAAATTGCTTAATTTGCTAATTGCCGTTCTAAAAAACCACAAGAAAAAGAATCTGGGAGCTTTAATAATATCTCATAAGCAAAGAATTTTTGATAATCTTGCAGATAAAACACTTCAAATCGAAAATAAACAGGTATTTGAGAAATGAATTTAAACCTGCGAACCATTATTATTCTTGTGGTACTAATTACATCACTGGCAATTTCTTATATAGATGTGATAATGGAAATTGCCTTAATTTTGATTTCAGTTCTGCTGCTCTTTTCAGTCAACTCCAGTAAACATCGAAGAGAAAGAGTTTCGCATAGATTAAAAGGACTCTCCCTTATCCTTTTGATGATATTCATCACTCAGATTATTTTTCGCAGAAAAGGTGAACCAATTTTTGAATGGTATATCATCAAAATAACTGACTTTGGACTAAAATTTGGAATTGCTATTTCTTTAAGATATCTTCTTATTATAATCATAGCAAGTTTGCTTTTGGACATATCATTTTCCAAATATCTAAAAGCATTTCAAGCCTGGAAATTTCCCCCCAAACTAACCTTTTTATTAACAAGCACCATACACTTTTTGCACCTATTTCAGAGAAACCTTAAAAATATTCAAGAAAATTTAAAGATCAGGGGCATAAAACTAAAATCTCTTCCTCTTAAAAAAAAGCTCAATGCTTTTATTACTATTATTCTCCCTCTTCTGGGTAAAAGTCTATCAGAAATTCAATTTCGCTCTGCAGCCCTTGAATTGAAAGGTTTTGGTGTTAGTGCAAGCAGAACTTCTGTTTATGAGGATAAGCTAAAATGGTATGATTATTTAATTCAATTAGCTTCTATTTTGATATTTGCAATTGTGATAATTTATAAAATAATTTAAAAATGGAGTCAACTATGAAGGTTTTAAGCGTAGGCGGTTTTTCTCAAAGTGGTAAAACTACTACCGTAATAAACTTAACAGAGGAATTAAAAAAAAGAGGTTATCGAGTTGTAACGATTAAGGATATTCATTTTCAGAATTTTACTATGGAAACAGAAGGCAGTGACTCCTGGAAACACTGGCAGGCAAGTGAGGATGTGGTTTTTGCCAGAGGTCAGGAAGAGACTTACCAAATATGGCATAAAAAATTATCTTTGAGGGAAATGCTGGAACATTTGAGCGCAGATTATGTTATTGTGGAGGGTATGAAATCCTTTCCTCTACCTCACATTTTATGTGCTTCCTCATTTGACGATTTGGAGAAATTGCTTGATGATACTACCTTTGCTGCTTCAGGCATCTTAGCTAATGAACACAACAAATATAAAAATTTAAGAATTTATGATGCAAAAAAAGAAGTTAAGGAGTTAGCAGATCTGGTGGAGGAAAAAGTTTTTGAAGTTTTACCTTATGCCAACCCTGAATGTTGTCAGGAGTGTGGTATGACCTGTGCGGAGATGTGTACAGAAATTTTAAAAGGAAACAAAAAAAGAGAGGATTGTGTAATGGACAATAAAGAAAAGATCGAAGTAACAATTAACGACAAAAAGATAACAATGGTTCCGTTTGTTCATAATATGATTTATGATGTAATTATTGGTATGTTACAAAATTTAAAGGGTTTTGAAAAGGGTGATATAAGAATAGAGATAAACAATAAATAAGCAGAATAATGATAAAACTTCAAAAAACTTGACGTATTTTTATTTGAAGTAAGAATTTAGTATTCTTTAGAACTCAATATTGATGATAAGGAGGACTTAATTGTCTGTTAAAATAAAACTTAGTAGAGTTGGAGCTCGCAAGCAGCCTTCCTATAGGGTGGTTGTGATAGATTCTCGTAAGAAGATTAACGGTCGTTATATCGAAAAATTGGGTCATTATGATCCCAAGCCGGATAAATTCAAATTTGAAATTGACAAAGATAGAGCAATGTACTGGTTGGAGCAGGGAGCTATTCCCTCCCCCACTGTAAAAAGTTTGCTCAAAAAAGATGGAATTTTAAAAGATTTTCATAACAAAAAATTTGGCATAGAGGAACCCTCTGAACAAGAATCAGAGGAAGACCTTGCGTCAGAAGATGAAGAATAAATAAATCAATTTGCTGAAAAATGCAAAAATATCCTTGTAGGAGGAGAAAATGAAAGAACTAGTAGAATTCATAGCAAAAGCATTAGTTGATAATCCAGATGAAGTTGAAGTAAAAGAAGTCGCTGGCGAAAGAGTTACTCTCTTTGAACTTAGTGTTGGTGACGGTGAAGTTGGAAAAGTAATTGGAAAAGGCGGCAGAACTGCCAACGCCATGAGAACACTTCTTAATTCAGTTTCTACAAAACAAGGCAAAAGAGCCGAATTAGAAATAATTGAATAAGATATTCTGATGGAAATTGAAGATTTGATTTCCATCGGTTTTATTAAAAGACCTTTTGGGAATGACGGTTTTATTACCGTTGTTCCCAAAAATGATTTTATAGAGGCATTTTCCCTTTTTAAAGAATTCTTCGTGGTCTGGTCAAACCGCAAAGTGCGATATAAAACCGTAGAAAAATGTCGCATTGAAGACCACAAAATTAAATTAAAATTCCGCGATATAAACAGTGAACAACAAGCTTACTCTCTTCGAAAAGCCAAAATTATGATTGCTAAAGACGACCTTAAATTACTGAAAAAAGAAGATTTTGATGTGCCAAATATGGTTACCGGCTACAAAGTATTTTCTTACCAAAACAATAAAGTTTATGGAACAGTCAGCGAAATACAATTAACTGCCGCTCATCCCATACTCGTTATTTCTGATAATAAAGACAAAGAGATTCTTATTCCTTATATTGAAAATTTTGTAAAAAAAATTGATGATGAAAAGGAAAAGATCTACATAGAGACAATTCCGGGACTTATAGATGCAAATTGATATATTAACTCTTTTCCCCAAAATGTTTGAATCCCCTTTTGCCGAAGGGATAATAAAAAGAGCAATCGATAAAGAGAAACTTAGCATTGATTTTCTTAATTTCCGAAAATACTCAGAAGACAATTACGGTAGTGTGGATGATTATCCCTACGGGGGAGCTGCCGGTATGATACTAAAACCAGAGCCCATTTTTAAAGCTGTAGATGAACTAAGGGAAAAGAGAAAAGAATACTTCAATAGTGATCAATTCCCTCTCTATTATTTAACTCCCCAGGGTGAAAAATTTGATCAAGAGATGGCAAAGGAATTAAGCAAAAAAGATTATTTTGCCCTACTTGCCGGTAGATACAAAGATGTGGATTATCGTGTACGGGAACATCTGGTAAGGCGCGAAATTTCCATTGGTGATTATGTACTTTCCGGAGGCGAACTGCCAGCTATGGTAATTGTAGATGCAATTGCACGCCTGCAGAAGGGCGTACTCTCTGATTTTGAATCTGCAGAAACTGATTCTTTCCACAATCAGCAGATAGATTGCCCTTATTACACAAGACCCAGAGAGTATAGGGGTTACGAAGTTCCTGAAGTATTACTTTCCGGAAATCATAAAAAAATTGCCGACTGGCAAGAAAAAAAGCGAAAAGAACTTACAAAAAAGTTTAGGAACATTAATTTAAATGAATAATCTCTACATCGGTTTAGTTCACTACCCAGTGTATAATAAAAATAACAACATAGTTTGCACATCTATCACAAACCTTGATATCCACGATATCGCCAGAACAAGCAGGACATATAATGTTAAAAAGTTTTTTATCATAAATCCTCAACCTTCTCAAAGAAAAATATTTGAGAGACTGAAAAGGTTTTGGCATACGGATGTAGCAAAGGAGTATAATGTTTGCCGATTTAACGCCTTTGATACTATTAAATACGTGGATTCAATAGAAGAAGCAAAAAAGATTATTCAGAATAAAACCGATTTTAAACCCCTGGTTTTCACTACTTCTGCTGACACTAAACCAAAATCAATCTCTTATAAAAAAGGATCGAAATTAATAGAGAATCATGGAGCAGCACTAATTCTATTTGGTACAGCTTACGGGCTTGCAAGGGAAGTTATTAAAAATAGTAATTATAACATTGAAAAAATAGAAGGTGTAAATGGCTATAATCATTTATCTGTTCGCAGTGCTATTGCTATAACACTTGACAGATTAATCGCTGATTACAAATAGAGGTTAAAATTATTAAGCAGATTTAATAGAAAAAAATAATTATTTGAGAGGTAGCATGGAATTAATAGATAAAATTGGTAACGAAGGTAAAAAAAAAGATGTACCGGATTTTAGAGCTGGTGACACTGTAAAGGTATATTATAGATTTAATGAAGCTGGAAAAACACGTAAACAAATTTTCCAGGGAATTGTTATACAAAAACGAGGTTCTGGAATGAACAGCACTTTTACTATTCGTAAGATTAGCCATAGAATTGGAGTTGAAAAAATCTTCCCAGTTCACTCACCTCTTATAGACGAGATCGAAATATTATCCAGAGGGCACACCAGAAAAGCAAAATTATTTTACTTAAGAGACAAAAAAGGTAAAAAGGGTAAAGTTAGACAAAGTAAAAAACGTACCCTTAAAGCTTATAAAAACAAAGAATAAATCTTTTGGGTGAGGAGGAGCTTTCCTCCTTACCTTACCTCCCTTCCCCACTGCTTAAATAATGCAGACTTCCCGGTTCCTAATATTTGTATAAAAAAATGAATTTAAAAAAGAATAATATACTTGATAGCTGGGATTTTTTAGAATTAACTAACTACTTTATTGCTCTAATATTCCTTGTAAATCTGATTGCAAAACACTTCTTTTATTATTCACTCCCGTATGCGAATACCCTGGTTATTGCCAGTACCGTCTATTTTACTATACAGCGAATTTATATCGTTATTGCGACTGAGGCTGAACTAAAATATCTAAAAAGGATTTCCCTTGATCTTATCGCCATAGCTGTTGTCATAGTATTCAATGATTATTTGATAATATTTCAGCTTTATTTAATTGTAAGACAATTCATTTTAATTTTGGATAAATTTTTTTCAACTAAACCAGCTAAATCATTTGTTACCAAGTTCAGACACCACCCGGCAAAGGTAATTCTTAGCAGCTTTGCTCTTATAATTTTACTGGGAACTACTTTTTTAGCACTGCCCATTTCATCTGCTGATGGTAATAGTATCGGCATTTTGGACGCTTTATTCACTTCTACCTCTGCTACCTGTGTAACCGGACTGATCGTTCTTGATACGGGCTCTGCCTTCTCCTTCTTTGGCAAATTTGTTATCATGCTGCTTATCCAAATTGGCGGTCTGGGTATTATGACATTTTCTACAGCTTTAATAATGCTTTTGGGGAAAAAAATCTCTATAGGCGGTAAATCTCTTATTAAAGGTGTGCTGGATGATAACATTCAAAAAGACCTAAATAATCTGCTCGAAGGTATTATAATAACTACTATACTTTTTGAAATTGCGGGTGCTATACTTCTCTACATAAGGTTAAGTCCCAATCTGCCTTCCGTAAAAACCGCTATCTGGCATTCGGTTTTTCACTCAATCTCCAGTTTTTGTAACGCAGGTTTTTGTTTCTATTCGGACAGCTTTTCGGCTTACCGTTCTGATATAATTATAAATATGACTGTGATGATGCTGATAATTTTTGGAGGAATTGGATTTTCTGTATTGATGGATATGAAATATAATTTTTTCCAGAAAAGGAGACCCTTCCGGTTTCTTTCTTTGCATTCCAAAATAGTTATTGTAACAACATTAATACTTATCTTTGGAGGTACCTTTATAATTTTTATCCTGGATTATAGCAATCAGCTTATGGGTATGTCCATCTCAGAAGGATTCTTAGCTTCCCTGTTTCAATCCGTAACCACAAGAACAGCAGGTTTCAACACAATTGATATAAGTCAAATTAACTATGCAACTGCTCTTTTTATGATCGTTTTGATGTTTATAGGAGCCTCACCTGGTTCTACGGGCGGAGGTATAAAAACTACTACTTTTGCAGTTATGGTTTTGTCGATCATTTCCATAATAAAAGGTAGAGACGATGTGGAAGTATATAAGAGAAAACTTTCTGAGAAAATCACTAAAGAGGTAGTTGCATTAGTGGCAATTTCTGTAGCAATTCTGGTAACCCTGATCTTAGTTCTAAGTTTATCAGAGAAAGGTACCAGTTTTATCAAGATAGCATTTGAAGCTGTTTCTGCCTTTGGTACAGTGGGACTCTCTATGGGAATAACATCAAATTTGACATCAATTGGGAAAATTGCAATAATTTTACTTATGTATCTTGGACGTGTTGGTCCTCTTACTCTGGCTTTTGCTCTTGGTGAAAAGAAACTCAAATCAGCCTATCATTATCCGGAAGGAAATATTGGTATTGGCTAAAAAAATAATTTTTCGGAGGAATAATGGCTAAATTTGCAGTAATTGGCTTAGGAAATTTCGGCTATACAATCACAGAAACATTAATCCAAAAAGGTGCCGAAGTGATAGCAATTGACATCGACGAAAAAAAAGTAGAAGAAGCAAAAAGCATAGTTACTGACGCAATCCACATGGATTGTACCGATGAAAATGCACTTCATAACGCAGGCGTTGACAATGTAGATGCCGTAGTTATGGGTATTGGTGGAAACAAAGAAGTTAGCATCCTGACGGTAGCAATATTAAGAAAAATGGGTGTGGCAAAAATTTATGCCAAAGTTGATAGTGAACTTCATTCCAGAATCCTAAAAATTATGGGAGTAAAACGAACTATATTCCCAGAACAATACGTAGGACGCGAGATTGCCAACCTTTTGGTCTCTCAACACATTTTTAATTATATGGAAATTTCCAAAGACCATACCATGGTTGAGATATTAGTACCAGACTACTTTACAGGAAAATCCCTAAGAGAACTAGATGTAAGGAACAAATATCATATTTCAATAATTGCCATAAAATACAAAAAAGCCACAGTAGATGAAGACGGTGAGAATATAGTGAAAGAAGAAACAAATGTACTTCCCAGCGCTGATGATGTTCTGCAAAAAGGTGATAAAATCTTAATTGTTGGTAAAAAATCTGACGTGAATCAACTGGTTGGTACTACTCAGGAAATTGATGAAAAGAAGATTGAACGACAAATCAAAAGCAAATAATTTGGAGATGATATGAAAAAGGTTAATCCTTTAACTAAATTTAGATTTTTAATTATTCTGTTTGTGGTCATATTTTTGATACAGGCTGCATATGTAGTTTTCTTTATAAATTCTAATCATAATATAAAAGAGATTCAAAAAGACAGAATCATTACATTACAGGTATTATTTGTTTTCCTTGAACTAATGTTGGGTATATTTGTTTACTTTTATCTGGGTAAAATCTTAAAATATGTGTTCAATCCTCTGACCAATATATTCAAGGAATTGGAAATCGGTAAACTGCAGATATCTCTACCCTATCAATTCGAAGAAGAGCCCCTAAAAGAGCTTGCCTCTCCTTTGGAAAATATGCTCTCAAACTTAAGACAATTTAATCTAGAAAAGAAAAATAAGATCAAAGAATATAAAGATCGCCTTAACCTGATCATAAAAAACGTTAATGCTGCAGTTCTGATAATAAATGAAGAGTTTCGGATTGTGTATGTTAATGAAATAGCTAAAAAATTATTGGGTATTATATCGGATGAGGATTATCCTTCCTTGATGGATTTTCATTTTGAAGGTGAAGTGTTGAAATATTTTAAAGAAACCTTGTCCAAAAAAGTTTTAATACCACCCAGAAAGGTTTATTTCCCAAAAATCAAAAGGCATATTACGTTTAACAATGGTATTGTCCACGATACTGAAGGCACTTTTAAGGGAATGGTATTTACAATTACCAAAATCGACCTAGAGGAATTAGAGGGTAAGAGTAAGCAAAATAAGAATCC
The DNA here is from genome assembly GCA_018334695.1 of Candidatus Cloacimonadota bacterium. Classification (GTDB taxonomy): domain Bacteria; phylum Cloacimonadota; class Cloacimonadia; order JGIOTU-2; family JGIOTU-2; genus TCS60. The sequence continues at coordinate 5,078 of JAGXLO010000062.1, read as the reverse complement.
GGATAAGGAATGATAGATAATAATCACAATTCGGAAAAGAAAGATATTGAAATCCAAAACAAAATCTCTTTTAATGTGCCTGATTTATCAGAAGATGAAAAAATTCGTATCGATAAATATATTGCTTCCTTGGATATTGATGAACTCTACTCCAGAAGTTTTATAGACAAACTTATCAAAAAAAATCTTATCACACTCGATGGCAAGAATATCAAAAAAAGCGAATTACTTCATGGCAATGAGCATATAGAAATATTAATTCCTGTTCCACCACACAAAAATATAACGCCGGAAAAAATTGAATTGGACATCGTTTATGAAGACAGGTATTTGGCAATTATAAATAAACCGGCCGGAATGGTAGTTCACCCGGCACCCGGTCACTATTCCGGAACTCTGGTAAATGCATTGCTTTATCACTACCAAAATTTACCCGGATCAGACGACAACCTGCGCCCAGGGATTGTACATCGTTTGGATAAAGACACTTCCGGGTTGATTATTATTGCAAAAACTCCCAGAGCCAAGTCACTTTTTAAACAACTCTTTCAGCGTCATGAAGTAGAAAAAATTTATTTGACATTCTCCCTGGGTTGGTGGAACGATAGCAAAGGTACGATAAATACAAACTATGGCAGAAATCCAAATAACAGAAAAAAAATGTCTGTTCTCAAAAAAGGCAAGACAGCTGTCACTCATTACGAAGTAATGCAAACATATCCAGGATTTCAGCTAACAAAAGTCTTTCTGGAAACAGGCAGAACCCATCAAATAAGAGTACATTTTTCTCACTACAATCATCCAATTATGGGAGATAAAGTTTATTCTACAAAAAAACGTTCCCTTTCATTCATTCCTATTCAGTATAAAAACAAATTTAGAGATTTACTGGCAAACACATTGCAAAGGCAGGCATTGCATGCACACCAGCTTGAATTCATACACCCCATAACCCAAAATACGATATCGGTTACTTCTGATTTGCCTGAAGATATGCAGCAAGTTTTGGGCGAGATCGAAAGGGAAATTGAATAAAAGGAAAATAATTTTTTATAATTCTGTAAAAATTTTGATAAAAAATTTGCCAATACTATCCTTAAAAAAAAATTTTCGCAAACAACGATTATAGGAGACCATAATGGAAAAGCTTTTTTTTAAAAACAATAGAAATAAATTTGCCAAACAAATGGACAAAAGTTCTCTTACAATATTTATGGCAAAACAGGTCGAAACTGGCAACACATCAGAAAATTTTGAACAAGATAAAAACTTTTTCTACTTTACAGGATTGGAAATTCCCAATGCTATACTGGTTATTCATAAAAACGGGGCAGGAAAAGTAAAAAATTATCTCTTTCTGGAAAGAACAGTTGAGGAACTGATAGTATGGACAGGGGAAAAAATGTCCAAAAACGAAGCAAAAAATAAGACTGGTGTGGAGAAAGTTTACTATCTGGATGAATTGGAAAGGAAATTAAACGGATTTGCAAATTTTACTAATAAAGTTTATATTGATTATCAAACCAGTTCTTTATCTTCTGTTCTTACTCCTTCTCTACAACTTGTTAATAATATTAAAGAGCATTATCCCAATTTTGATATAAAAAGTCCTATTAAATTACTGGAAAAGATAAGAACTATAAAAGAGGAGCCAGAGATTGAGAATATCAAAAAAGCGATCGAAATAACTTATGAGGGCATAAAAAATATTCTTAATCACGCCAGACCCGAGATGATGGAATATGAACTCGAGGCATATTTTAGATTTGAATCACTGGTAAGAGGTAAAAAAGCCCTTGGTTTTGAACCAATTGTTGCAAGCGGAGTTAATAGCACGATTCTTCATTACTCAGAAAACAACTGTAAGATCAAAGATAATTCCTTAGTTTTACTGGATCTAGGAGCTCAGCACAATATGTATAGCGCAGATATCTCCCGTACTTTCCCCATAAATGGCAAATTTTCAGAAAGACAAAAATCGGTATATGATGAAGTTCTAAAGGTCCAGAAAGAAATTATTAACTTTGCTAAACCCGGTTTAACCCTAAATGATCTGCAAAAAAAGACTATCGAATTAATCAAAAAATCTCTATGCAAGCTCAACTTGATTAAAGATAAGGATGATGATAAGGCATTTAAAAAATTTTACATGCATTCAGTTAGTCATCATCTGGGTTTGGATACGCATGATCTTGCTAGCAAAACTCGTAAATTAGAACCGGGTAATGTTATTACTGTGGAACCGGGAATATACATAAAAGATGAAAAAATAGGAATTAGAATTGAAGATGATGTTCTTATTACCAAAGATGGAGCTACTGTTTTATCTTCCATGATTCCCAAAGAAGCTGAGGAAATAGAAAATTTAATGAAAAATTAATTTTAAGGAGACCCTATGAAGGAAAATGCAATCTATCCGGGAACATTCGATCCAATTACAAATGGACATACAGATATAATCGAAAGGGCAGGCAAAATTTTTGACAAGGTAATTATAGCAGTAGCTAAGGAAACATCAAAGGAATGTATTTTTCCACTTGAGGAAAGAGTTGAATTAGCAAAAGCAGCTACCACACATCTTAATAACGTTTGCGTGGAAGGTTTTACTGGCTTGTCCGTAGATTATATAAAATCCAAAAACTCCAGTATCATGATACGAGGTTTACGTGCTGTATCTGATTTTGAATTTGAATTACAGCTTTCTTTGGCTAACAGAGACCTTTGTCATGATGTTGAAACACTGTATTTAATTCCAAAGAAGGAATATATTTATCTTAGTTCCAGTCTTTTAAAGCAAATAATCAAATCCGGTGGTGATGTAAACCAATGGGCTCATCCAAAGGTTATTGCTGCTCTTAAAAATCAATTAAGATAATGAAATAGAAAAGGAAATTTTAAAAAATGGCTCATCAGATTACAAAACTTGATAATGGAATAACCGTACTTTCGGAGAATATTGAATATGTAAGAACAATATCCATCGGAGCCTGGATAAAAGCTGGTTCCAGAAACGATCCTACGCCTCTTCCCGGTCTGGCACATTTTCTGGAACATATGCTATTTAAAGGCACTAAAACTCGCACTAAATTTGAAATTGCTCATTTCCTAGAATCCCGTGGTGGTGCTATGAATGCCTATACTGCGCGGGAATATACCACTATATATGCCAGGATTCTCGCCATAAACCTTAAAGATGCTATTGAAATAATATCAGATATTGTTCTTAATTCCAGATTTAGAGAACCTGAGATAGAGAAAGAAAAAACCGTAGTCCTGGATGAAATTCAGGATAGTCTGGATACTCCCACCGAATTAATACACAATAAATTTTATGAAAAAATCTTTCCCGAACATCCTCTTAGCCATCAAATTACCGGAAATGCAGAAAACATAACAAATATTAAAAAAGCTGATCTGATAAATTTTGTTAAAAACAATTATACCACTGATAAGCTTATAATTTCTGCTTCCGGCTTACTGAACCATGATGAATTAGTACAATATGTAGAAAAAGCTTTTGATGATTTACCTCGATCGAGCAAAAAGACCAGCCTTGAGAGAATACCCACTGTAAAAGAGCAAACTTTTACTTTTAGCAATAAAGCCAATAAACAAAATCATATCTGCACTGGAGTTCAAACATTTGCATTTGATGATGAAAGGAGACTACCTTTACTGGTATTGAACTCTATATTTTCTGCTGGTATGTCTTCCCGTTTTTTCCAGAATATAAGAGAAAAACATGGCATCACCTATGCACTTAGTTCCTTTACTGATTTTTATATGGATAGCGGTTGTTTTTATGTATATTGTTCTTCTGCACCAAAGAATACTAAAAAATGTTTGGAGCTCATAAGAGAAGAATTGAATAAAATCAGTAAGAATTCGATTACTGATTCTGAATTGGCTACAGTAAAAGCCCTGCTAAAATCGAGTTTGGTTATGGCTCTGGAAAGCACATCTTCCCGCATGAATCGTCTGGCAAAGCAATTTATGTATATGAAAAGTATAACCTCTATCGATGAAGTTATCAAGAAAATAAATAAAGTAAAAAAGGAAGATATTTTTCGGCTGGCTAAGGAGCTTTTCCAAAAAAAGAATTTTGTAACAACAATTTTGAAGAGTTAATTTTTTATTTGCATATATTCATTTATTTTTCTAAAGATTTTTACGTCGTACTCTTTTGAAGTGAAGTAATAGGATTTGCCAACTAAATATTCTATATTCCTATCCTTATCTGTTATTAAATAAAAAGCACCATTTAATTTATTATTGAGTTTTTTTAATTCTTTAATATTTTTTCCTTTATTATCAAGAAATACATTAACACCTTTTGAAATTTGGGTTCCATCAATACTTTTTTTTGTATCTCTTATATAAAAATTTTCTACAACTAAATTTACTCTTCCAGGATATTCCTCAGCTAAATGATTAACAAGCTCTATATTTGCTCTTTTGCAACTACCACATAAATATGGAGAACAAGTAACAGTTAATGAAAATTTAAATTCGTTATTATTTGATAGTTTTTTTTCATTTCCTTTAACATCATACAATTTGTAATTTGGAAATGTTATGGAATTATCTTTAATAAATATTCCTTTGCATATTTCTATTAAAGAAAGTTCGGCTTTAGAGATTAAATTGTTTTCTTCCGAAAAAATTGGAAAGCAAATAAATATTTTTAAAAAAAATAAAATAATTATATAATTAATCAATTTTTTATTTGATAATAAAGCAAACATGGTTTTCCTCCTTCAAATTTTAATCCAACAATTGTCTCATTAAACGAATTGATTGGAATGAAATCTATTGGATACATATTGGTTATGAATTTATTTTTATTTTCAGAATATACAAAAAGACATTTATCAAATCCCTTTATTTTAGCCATATTAGATGTCAGTTTATAATATAATATTAGTAAATTATAATCGTGATTGAAAAAGATATCTATAAGTTTACAATATCTATCGCTAAAACTGGTTTTTCTGTTTTGAAAATTCTTATAAATATTGATTTCTTCCTTTCGAAATTCATGAAATTTTGCGATTCTTATTGAGTCCTTTACATTTAAG
>JAGXLO010000162.1 GCA_018334695.1 Candidatus Cloacimonadota bacterium | reverse complement strand
CACTCAGCAGAAAATGATTGAGGAGTTAAAAGAAACTTTAGATTCTCTAAAAGGAATAAGTTTAATTAACAAATTAAACGCAGAGGACCTCAATGAACAGGAAAGAAGCAAATTTTTTAAAGAAGTACTAATACAGATTTGCGATCTGGATATCTGCAGCAGCTTATTTATGACTTCGATGGCAGAAAACTTTGATTTTGATATCAGCCGGCTGGAAGAACACGAGATTAACAGGATGAAACAAAAAGGATATATGTCAAGGGGGTTATACTAATCGATAATAAAATTAAAACATTTTGTAAAGACTGTAAATATGATCCTGAGACGTGCGGAAAAAACCCAATAGAATGTATGAAAACTGAAGAATCAAGATTATATTTCAGAATCTATGATAAAGGGCTGGGGTGGACAACAAGTGATTAAATACATGGATTTAGCAGCAAGAATAGTAATAGGATTTGGATATTTATTAGTCGGGTATGTGATCTGGAAAGAAGGAAAAAAGATAATAGCTGAGAGGAAAAAGGATAACACAAAAGAAAAAACTCAGCTGGATGAACAGCTGAGTAGTTAAATATAAAATTCAACTATTAAGAATTATAACATCAGGAGGTAATAAAATGCAAGCAAAAAAGTTATTTAATACAAAGAATATGACAGATCAAGAGTGGTTAGAAAAAAGAAACAGTCTAGGAATTGGTGGTAGTGATGTATCTGCAATAACAGGGATTAATCCCTTTAAATCAGCTGTAGAAGTATGGCTGGATAAAACAGGAAGGTCTAATGAGAAAGAAGATAATAATGCGATGTACTGGGGCAGGGAGCTAGAAGATAAGGTGGCTGATGAATTTGCTAAAAGGAGAAGCAGAGAGTTAGATCAAGAAGTTAAAGTCTGGAAGGAAAACCATATACTGCAGCATCCAAAGTATGAATTCATGATAGCAGATATTGACAGAAGAGTAGTCGGAGAAAAAGCACTTTTAGAGTGTAAAACAACTGTTGATTTCAATAAATTATGGAGCGAAAAAGAGTTTCCTGATATGTATATGCTCCAGGTTCAGCATTATCTTGCAGTGACCGGTTATAAAAAGGCATACTTAGCGGTATTGATAATGAATAGAAGGAAGTTTTACTACTACACAATTAAAAGAGATGAAGAGTTGATTGATCTAATTATAGAAAACGAAAAAGATTTCTGGAATAATTATGTTAAAAAAGATGTACCGCCTGAAGTAGACGGATCAAAAGCGTCCAGCCGGCTGTTAAAAAGAATGTATCCCGATGCTGACAGCAGTAAAAAAATAGATTTTGAAAAAGAGGATCTGGATCTAATAGAAAAGAGAAATGAATATCATGAAATAGAAAAAAAGTATAAGAAAAAAAGGAAAAAGTGTGAAAATAAAATAAAAAATAAGTTACAGGAAGCAGAAGCCGGGGTATACCAGGGCGAAGAAGTTGTAAAATGGAAAAATATTTCGAGTAGAAGGGTTAAAACAAAAAAATTTAGAGAAGATCACCCAGAACTCTACAATGAATATTCATATCAGTCAAACTACAGGAGGTTATATATATAATGAAATTTGAAGAGTACTTCGAAAAATTAGAATGTGAGTATGGTAAAAATATCAAGAAAACAAATGTAACACAAAATAAAAAGGAGGATCAAGATAATGAGTAAAACTAAACAGAGTGAATTAAAAAAACAACTTGAAAATAATACTAAAAAGGACAAAAAAAAGCCGGAGCCAATTCAGAAAAAAGTTTACAACTACTTAGAAAAAATGAAACCTGAGATAGAAAGGGCACTGCCGAAACATATAGGAGCAGAAAGAATGGCCAGGATCGCGTATACCACTATCAGGACCACGCCCAAATTATTAAAATGTTCTATGGGATCACTAATGGGGGCCGTCATGCAGGCGGCTGCCCTCGGCCTCGAACCCAATATGCTGGGCCAGTGTTACATAATACCTTACGGTAATGAAGCCACCTTCATAATAGGATATAGGGGAATGATAAACTTGGCCAGAAGGTCCGGCGAGATCAAAACAATATATGCTCATGTAGTAAAAGAAAATGATGAATTCGAATATGAATACGGATTAGAACCGATGTTAAAACATAAACCTGCTTCATCGGACCGCGGAGAAATTATCAAAACCTATATGGTAGCAAAGTTTAATGACGGGGGCTACTATTTTGAGGTAATGGATATCGAAGATGTATTAAAGAGAAAAGCAAAATCAAAAGCGGCAAAGTCTAAATTTAGTCCCTGGAATGATGAATTAGGATATGAAGAGATGGTCAAAAAGACTGTTATCAGGCACGGATTCAAATACCTGCCGGTAAGTATAGAGATAATGAATACTGTAGAAACCTTAGATGAAAGCCAAAAAGATATTGAAGAGATGGAAGAAAATGAATTCATCGATATTGATATTAAACAGTCAGCATAAAAAACCATATAAAAGGGCGTTTTAACAAGCGCCCTTATAACTTAATTCTGGGAGGTGCAGTTAATGGGCAACGGAAGATATATAAAGATCGTTACAAAAATATGGGTCGATGAGAAAATAAGAGATCTTAATGATCAGGGGCAGAAACTATTTATCTATATATTGACCTCACCTCACAGTAATATGGCCGGTTATTACAGGCTTCCAAAACCTTATATACATTATGATCTTAAATGGTCATCAGAACAGTTGAGTAAACCCTTTAATAAACTGTTAAATAATAAATTAATTAAATACTGTGAAGAAAGTTCAGTAGTTTTAATTCCCAGATTCTTAAAATATAACTCGATACAAAACCAAAATCAGGCAAAAGGGGCAGCAAAAAAAACATCGGAACTACCTAAAAACAGCTTAGTTCCCTATTATAAGAAGATTTGTAAAACCCATTTCAAACAGTATTATGAACTCTTAATTAAGGGGTTACCCAAACCCTTAGGCAATACAGAAACAGAAGCAGAAGTATTAATAGAAGAAGAAACAGAAACAGTAAAAGAAACAGAAAAAATAGATCATGGTGAACAAGAATTCGAAATTAAAAATTTTAACCAGGGTCTTGATGATCTATTATCACCATTTTCTAATTATTTACACCAATCTATAGAAAAAGACCATCTCAAAATAATGAATTCATATCTTAATAAAGGAATGGATGTAATGGTATTGATAGAAGCGATGAAGAGATCTGAAGGAAAGAAGGTCCCATTTAAATATTTTATAAAGATACTTCATACCTGGGAAAAAGAAAACATAAAATCACTGGACGACATTAAAAGATTGGATGTTAAATTTAGTCAAAAAAAATTTAGCAACACAAAAAAGTGGAAATATAATTAAAAGGAGAATTCAAATGATTTCAAAAATAGCAGATATCAAAGACACGTTTGACTGTGACAAAGAGACTGCAGAAAATATAAGAGAGTATGTAAAAAAAATGTATAAAAAATATTATGAGCAATATAACAAAGAACGGAAGGAGGGTTAACCCCTCCTTTTAAACTCCAGATAAATATTATTTCAATAAAGAATATTAAATATGAGACCATCATATAACGACCTCAAAGGCGGTTTCTGCCGGAGAGGTTAATTAGTGATTACTTAATCTCAAGTGAGTAAATAAGCTTAAAATTTATAAGAAAACCCAGCCTGGATATAAATAATTATTTTACCTTAATCGGGATGTTTTATTTTTTTATTAA
>JAGXLO010000061.1 GCA_018334695.1 Candidatus Cloacimonadota bacterium | reverse complement strand
TTTTTCTAAATCCTGACCCCTGAATCCTGTATCCTAATTACTAACTACTACATACTACTTCCTACTTTTTTACTTTTCCCTTTATCCTGCATGCTGTATTCTCCTCCTCTCTTCTCACAGTCACACCGTCACATAGTCACACCGTCTCACAGTCATTCCTCCCTTGCGTCTCACTGCCCAGGTTTCAAAAATATTGACAAACAAAACTCACTTTTCTTCTTTCTGAAAAAAATATTAAGAGGAAATTATGCCAGAAATAAGACCTTTTAAAACAATTAGACCGGATAAGCAGTATGCTTTGCAGGTGGCAGCTCCACCTTATGATGTGCTGAATTCAGAAGAAGCTCGCGAACTAACCAGGGATAATCCATATAGTTTTCTGCATATCTCCAAACCAGAAATTGACTTACCGCGTGATATCAATCCCTATGATGAAAAAGTATATGCTAAGGGAAAAGAAAATCTGGATAAATTTATGGACCAGGAGATTCTAATTCAAGAAGAAAAACCAAGTTTTTATATTTATAGACAGGTCATGGGAGACCACAGTCAAACCGGGATTGTTGCCTGCGCTTCTGTGGAAGATTATGACAACAAAGAGATAAAGATCCACGAACACACACGTGAAGCCAAAGAAAAAGATCGAACCAAACATGTAGATACCCTTAGTGCTAATACAGGACCTGTATTTTTAACTTATCATGCCAAAGAGAAAATAAATGAAATAGTGGAAAATTTTAAACAAGGGCATGAACCGCTTTATGATTTTACCAGCGAAGATGGTATTGAGCACACAATCTGGAAAATGGATGATGAGAATTTGATAGAGAAACTGCAGGAGCAATTTGCTAAACTCGATAAGCTCTATATATCCGACGGTCATCATCGCTCTGCTTCTGCTTCTAATGTCCAAAAAATCCGTAAAGAGAATAATCCAAACCACACCGGAGATGAAGAATATAATTATTTTCTTACTGTTATCTTTCCGGATGAGCAGATGAACATTATGGATTACAATCGGGTAGTAAAAGATTTGAATGGTCTGGATAGCTCAGATTTTATGGAAAAAGTTGAGCAGAAATTTGATCTTGAAGAAAAAACTCAGCAGTATAAGCCTAAAGAAAAACACGAGTTTAGCATGTATCTGGATGGAAAATGGTATAAAATGGAAGCCAAGTTCGGAACTTATGACAAAGACGATGTAGTAAAATCCCTGGATGTGAGTATTCTGCATGATAATCTTATGGAACCGCTCCTGGGAATTTCCAATCCGCGCAAAGATAAACGTATTAATTTTGTAGGTGGAATTAGAGGACTGGATGAGCTGGAAAAGCTGGTAAATTCAGAAGAATATAAAGTAGCTTTTGCCCTCTATCCTACTTCTATCCACGATTTGATTCAGGTTGCAGATGCAGATAAAGTTATGCCGCCCAAATCCACCTGGTTTGAACCCAAGTTGCGAAGCGGACTAATTACCCATATTATAGAATCTAATGAATAGCAATAATATATTACCTGTTTTTATGCAGGATGGATTCCAACAAGAATTCTTCCTGTGCGGGGTGATATTCTTGTGGAATTATACAGACGACAGTTAATTCTGTCGTCTTTTTTTTTGAATAAATTGCAAAGAAAATGGATAAAAGTAAAAATAACATAAAGCGAAAATTTAATACGTTAAATAGGAGATTAAATGGCAAAAAATGTTAATTTAGTAGGTAGAAATCTTTACGATCTGGATACCTATTCTTCAGCTGAAATTGAGACTATATTTGAAACGACACAGGTGATGAAATCCATTATAAAGCGTGATTATAAGAAAATTCCAACTCTGCGCGGTAAGACTGTCTGTACTCTGTTTTTTGAAGACAGTACCAGAACCAGGATTTCATTCGAACTCGCAGCCAAGCGCTTGAGCGCGGATGTAATAAGTTTTACCAAAGCAGGTTCATCTCTTAAAAAGGGAGAAAGCTTACAGGACACAGTTTATACGCTAGATGCCATGGGAGTGGATCTGTATGTTATTAGACATGGCTGCCCCGGAACACCTGCTCTGGTGCATAAGTATTCTGATAAACCGGTATTGAATGCAGGTGATGGCAAACATGCACATCCCACCCAGGCACTTCTGGATATGTTTAGTATCTGGGAAAAGAAGGGAACCCTTGATGGTTTAAAGATTACAATTGTGGGCGATATTCTGCATTCTCGAGTTGCTCGTTCTAATTGTATTGGTATGAAAAAAATGGGGGCAGAAGTTACGGTCTGCGCCCCCCGAACCCTTATGCCACCCAAAATTGAGAAGGTGTATGGAGTAAAAGCCGAGTATGATCTTTACAAAGCCGTGCAAGAAGCTGATGCGGTGATGGCATTACGTATTCAGATGGAAAGACAGTCAGAAGGGTTGTTTCCGAGTCTGGGTGAATATTCCCAGAAATATGGACTCAATAAAAATGTGCTAGAGCAAACAAAGGATGACGTTTTGATAATGCATCCCGGGCCTATGAATCGCGGGATTGAGATTTTTCCTGAAGTAGCTGATAGCGAACACAGTGTGATCATAGAGCAGGTTACTAATGGTCTGGCTGTGAGAATGGCTTTACTTTTCCTGATTCTCGGTGGAAAAGCAGCAAAGGAGGTAAAATGAAGAAATTACTGAAAAACGGCAATGTGTTTGTCTCGAAAAACAAAAAATTTGAAATATGTGATATTCTTTTAGAAGACGATAAAATCAAAGAAATTGGCAAAGAACTTTCAGATTCTGAAGCAGAAACTATAGATTGTAACGGTTATCATATTCTTCCCGGCTTGATAGATATGCACGTTCATCTGCGTGACCCGGGTTATACAGCAAAAGAAGATATAATAAGTGGTGCTAAAGCAGCTGCAAAAGGCGGATTTAGTTCAATCTGCTGTATGCCAAACACCAATCCTGTATTGGATAACACATCTGCTATAAACTATGTAACACGCAAAGCCGGCGATCTGGACAAAACCAGAATATTTGTTATAGGAGCTATGTCAAAGGGATTAGAAGGAAAAGAGATCGCAAATATCGGTTCTATGGTAAATGCGGGTGTTATAGGCATAAGTGATGACGGCAATTGCATACAAAATACAAAAGTTGCACTTAATGTGGTAAGATATGCCTCCACTTATGATCTGCCGATTATTGTGCATGCAGAAGATTACACTCTTTCCGGTGAGGGACAGGTAAATTATGGCAAGATGTCAACCAAATTGGGAGTGAAAGGTATTCCCAGTCTCTCGGAAGAGATAATTGTTAGCCGTGAAATCATGCTAGCTAATGTTACTAATTCTCACATTCATTTTTCGCATGTTTCTACTCACAGAGCCGTAGAATTGATTAGAAGAGCAAAGGCAGACGGTGTAAATATTACAGCAGAAGTAACGCCACATCATTTGCTTCTCACCGAAGAAGAATGTGCGGAGTTTGATACCAATAAGAAAATGAAGCCACCTCTACGCACAGAAAAAGACAGACAAGCTCTAATTAGCGGTTTACAAGATGGTACAATTGATGTAATCGCCACAGATCATGCTCCTCATACAGATTATGAAAAGGAACTGGAATTCTTAAAGGCACCCTTTGGTGTAATTGGTCTGGAGAGCGCATTCCCTGCTCTTTACACAAATCTTGTTAAAAACGGTGAGTTTCAATTAGAAGAACTTGTGGCTAAGATGAGTGAAAATCCGGCACAAATTATCAAGCAGGATCTGGGATTAATTGCAGAAGGGAAAACGGCTGACCTCGCGGTAGTTAATCTTGATGAATCTTTCCTGTTTTCCGAAAACTACATTGCTTCTAAATCTCATAATTCTCCCTTTCTGGGCAAAACCTTCTTTGGAAAACCTAAATTTACACTGTGTAAGGGTAAGATAATCTGGCAGGATTGATGCAGTTTAAAATATTGCCTATAAAAGAAAATAGAAAATTAAACAGCAGATATTTTGTTCTTAAGGTTCCGGATAAGTCCATCAGTGCTCAGTCACAACCGGGACAATTTTGTGAAATAAAGGATTTGGAATCTGATGAGCCCCTTTTACCTCGTCCATTTTCAATTTATAAGGTAGAGGAAAACACCATATCCTTTCTTATTAAAATTGTGGGAGAAACCACAAGAAATCTGTCGCAGAAAAAGACAGCAGAGATGATCTCTATACTGGGACCGTTGGGTAATGGCTTTAAGATTCCTAAAAATAAAAGTGTACTTCTGATTTCCGGCGGAATCGGCTATGCTCCATTTCCTTTTCTGAAAAACAAATTACAAAAAAATGGAAATGAGATACAGTGGTTGCATGGTGGAAAAGACAAATACGACATATTTTCCTATGATATTACAAATTATACGGAAGACGGATCTATAGGCAAAAAGGGCTTGGTTACCGATGATATGCCTTTTATTCTGGGAAAAAATGATATTCATACAGTTTTTGCCTGTGGACCCAATCAGATGTTAAAAAAAGTGTCCGAGATTTGTGAATTTTATAAAGTGGAGCTGCAAGTTTCTATGGAAACTATCATGGCTTGTGGAATGGGGGTGTGTTGTGGATGCATTATTAAGTACGCTGAAAACGGAGAAGTTATTTACAAAAAAGCATGCAAGGACGGACCTGTTTTTGACGGCAGGAAGGTAGTTTGGGATGAGTAATCTTGAAATTCAAATAGGCGGCATGAAATGGAAGAATCCTGTAACAGTTGCCTCAGGCACATTCGGCTATGAGTACGACGAATTATTTGATCTTTCTCAATTAGGAGCTCTTGTTACAAAAACCATTACCTTAAATCCCAAAAAAGGGAATGAACCCTGTCGTCTGGCAGAAACCAGAGCAGGATTGTTGAACTCGATTGGTTTGCAAAACCCCGGAGTAGAAGAGTTTATAACAGAAAAATTGATAAAGTATGACAAGTATAAGACAAACCTGGTAGTTAGTATTTCCGGAAGCACTATTGACGAATTTTGTCAGATTGCAGACAAATTGAATCCTTACGATAATATTGATGCTTATGAGATAAATATTTCCTGTCCCAATGTAGAGAAAGAAGGACTTGCCTTTGGTGTAGAAGCAGAGGTAGTAAGAGAATTAATAGCTAAACTGAGAGCAACTACTGATAAAGATATAATCGTAAAATTAACACCTAATGTGACTAAAATTGAAGAAATTGCCAGGGCTGCTGCAGAAAGTGGTGCAGATATAATTTCACTTATTAATACGGTTCTGGGCCTGGCTGTAGATATAGAAACAAAGGCCTCCAGGATAAAAAATGGTATAGCCGGATATTCCGGACCTGCTATCAAACCCATAGCTCTTCAGAATGTATTTCGCGTAGCACAGGCTGTGGACATTCCCATTATTGGCATGGGCGGAATTTGTAATACAGAGGATGCTCTGGAGTTTTTAATGGTTGGAGCTAGTGCTGTGGCTATGGGAACAGCCAATTTTTCTAATCCCCTTATAACACTGGATATTATTAAAGGTTTAGAGATGTATTTAGGAAAAAATAATACTAATTTAAGAGAAATAATCGGTTCATTTAAATTACAATAAAAAAATTTGGAGGACATTTGAAATTTAAAAGAAGGATAATAGATAAGATTGAGCTTGATAGGATATTAAAGCGCATGGCAAATGAGGTAATAGAACGGAATAAAGATTATGAGGATCTTTATATCGTTGGAATTCATACCCGTGGTGTTCCCTTAGCAAAAAGAGTTGCCTCATACATAGAAGAGTTTGAAGATGTAGAGTTGCAAGTGGGAGCACTGGATGTTACCTTATACCGTGATGATCTTAATAATATTGAACATCAACCCAAGATAAAGGATTCGATACTACGCTTTGATATTGAAGGTAAAAAAATTTTACTTGTGGATGATGTTCTGAATACAGGCAGAACTGTAAGAGCTGCCCTAAATGCGCTAATTGATTATGGTAGACCGCGCTCAATTCAGCTTATGGTGGTAGTGGACAGGGGTAATAGAGAGCTACCTATACAGGCAGACTATGTAGGAAAAAAAGTTCCTACTTCTCATAATGAAGTTATTAGATTATATTTATCTGATTATGACGAAAAAGAAGAAGTTGATATATTTGAAACAGAAAAATAATATAAGGAAGATGTTATGAATTTTATTGAAAAATACGAGGCAATTTCTTTAAAAAATTATTCCTTTGTTTGTGTAGGACTTGATAGTGAGTATGAGAGAATTCCTGAATTCCTCAAGACACATTACAAGGACCCGATATTTCAATTTAATAAAAAAATAATAAATGCCACTCAAGATATGGTAGCTGCTTATAAACCAAACTTAGCTTTTTATCTGGCTCAGGGAGAAAGGGGCATAAGTGCGTTGCAGAGGACTATTAATTATATTCCGGATGAGATTCCGGTTATACTGGATTGTAAGGCAGGTGATATTGGTAACACTATGCGTCAATATGCACAGGCTGCTTTTGATAAACTTAAAGTAGATGCAATAACGGCTAATCCTCTTATGGGAAAAAATGTGGTGGATGTATTTGATAATTATTCGGAAAAATATATTTTTCTTTTAGTTCTTACTTCCAATCCATCCAGCGTTGATTTTTTAAATAACGAGTCACAGCTTTATACAAAAGTATGCGAAAAAATCAAAGAATGGAACAAGGAAAATCTGGGAGCCGTTGTGGGTGCTACTAAGGGTGAAGAGATTGGCGAAATCCGCAGACTATTACCTAATAATATTTTTCTGCTTCCCGGGCTTGGAGCACAGGGTGGAAATATTTCTCAAGTAATGGAAAATGCTACGGCAAAAAGTCATCCTAGAATAATTGTAAATTCTTCGCGTTCAATTATCTTTGCCAGTGAAGAAGAAGATTTTGCGCGTAAGGCAGCAAAAGCTACAGAAGATTTGAGAAAAAGAATTAATCATTTCTTAAAATAAGTATTTCTGACAAATAAAAAAAACCTGCCCTAAGAATTATCTTTTAAGGCAGGTTACAATTATTTTGTTTTTAATTATTCGAAAACTACATAAACAGCGCTATCAAGTAGTTTATAAGAAAACATCTTTTGTTTGTTCATGCATCTCATTCCAGGTTTGATCAGAAATGGGGGCAAAGTTTTGTCTTAAAATGTTCATCAGTTTTTCCACCGCTATCTAATTTTCCAATCTGCAAATCTTTATCACTTTTTTTCTTACTCTTCTTCCAAAGCGGTTATATCTCCTTCTGTAAAAAGATAGGTGCGTAATTCTTCGTCCCAGCCGTCCATATTACGCCTAAGCCATTCGATGGTCATACAAGCATGTTCTATTTCTTCATCTCGGTTGTGAGCCATAATCTTCTTGAGTGCTTCATCTTTGGAGGCAACCACACGCTGGTTATACCATGAAATTGCTTCAATTTCTTCTTTTAAACTATTAAGAGCCCTGGAAAAATTGCGGGCTTCATCTGTTAAATCTTCTGTGGGTTCATGATAATCTGTCATTATCTCTCCTTTCTTATTTAGAATATAATTAAAAGAAAAAATTATTAAGAATCAATTGTTTTAGAAGGCATTATTGTTCCGGGTAATAACCAGAACCAACCACTAGAGTTTCCGAAGGCATCTTTACTTTTTTGATATAAACTATCTTTTGCGAGGGTTTATCTTCTCCCGGTTTGGGCCACATATAGGTGTTCCAACAAGCAGAATTGTTTTGTAATTTTTCTAGTTCTTCCTGCACAAAATATTTTCCTGCAGCGTCTTGTAGTTTGCTAATGTTTTTACCTTCAAGCTCTGGAAATAAGGGGTTAACAAGTTCCATACCTTGCATATTTTTAACAAAAACATATGTATCTAAAAAAATAAATTTGCCGGATTTGTCCTTGAATTCTGCAAAAGCTTTTTCTCTACCGTTTTGTTTAAGAAATTCAGCAGCATCATCAACTACTTTTTTTACAAATATTTTTTCCATGGGCATATTATATTTACCACAACCCACAAGATATTTTTCACCATCAGGAGTAATTGCTTTTTTTATGTAGGTCGATTTCCAGATAGGTTTTTCATATTCGGGTTTAGTCCATTCATAAAATACCCAACCATGACCATTACTTGATTTTGCAGCTTCTACGAACATCTTACCAATAGGTTTGCCATTTATATCCTTAAGATCAAGCATATTTTTGCCTTCACCCGATCGATCTCTGGGGTAAACGTATCTCATACCATCCAATCCCCAGACGAATATATAGGTATCATCATGGAACCATTTGGAATCTTTTTTATAGAAGTTTTCAAAAGCCTGTTTTCCTTCAGTCTCAATTAAATTCACTGCATCAGTTACTAACTTAACAATTTCCTTTGTGGCTTTGTGCTCATATTGAGCAAGATTTTGATAATCTATTTTATCCCTTGAGGAGCAGGAAAGGAGCAACATCAGAGCTAAGAAGAAGGTGATGCTTAGAATTGATGTTTTTTTTAACATCTTGTCCTCCGATTATTTATTTGTTTGTTTTTTTACATAATCTATGAGTTTTGTTATGATGTCTTTTGTTTTTAGACCTTCTGCTTCGGCAGAAAAGTTAAGCAGAATTCTGTGCTGTAAAATCGGCTCTGCAATAAATTCTATATCTTTGATCTCAGGTGTATATCTGCCGTGTAGAGCAGCTCTGGTTTTGGCAGCTAGTATCAGGAACTGAGACGCTCTGGGACCTGCTCCCCAGTTTACCCACTCTTTTATGAAATCCGGAGATTCTTCCTGTTCAGGACGGGATAATCGGGCAAGTTTTACTGCGAATTCTATGATATGATCAGATACAGGTATGGTAAATATGAATTTTTGTAATCTGGCTATCTCATGACCGTCAATTACCTGGTCAGGTACCGGAAACTCCTGACTGGTGGTGAATTCGGCAATCTCTTTTTCCTCTTCATAGGAAGGATAATCGATGTTTACGTGAAAAATAAATCTGTCCAGTTGGGCTTCAGGTAGGGGATATGTTCCTTCTTGCTCAATAGGATTTTGTGTAGCCAGTACGAAAAAAGGTTCATCCAATTTGTAAGTATGATTACCAGCAGTTACATTTCTTTCCTGCATGGCTTCCAGAAGTGCCGCCTGAGTCTTAGGTGGTGTTCTATTAATTTCATCCGCCAGAATAATATTGGCGAAGATCGGACCGCGTATGAATTGAAAGGTCCTCTTACCTGTAGTTCTATCTTCAGTAAGAATATCGGTTCCGGTGATATCAGAAGGCATAAGGTCGGGTGTGAACTGAATACGGCTAAACTTAAGGTTCAATGTCTGAGAAATAGTACTTATAAGAAGTGTTTTTGCAAGACCGGGTACTCCAACAAGTAAACAGTGACCATTGGAGAAAAGTGCTGTGAGAAAATATTCGATAACTCTTTCTTGACCTATGATGACTTTGTGTATCTCTTTAAGAATTTTTTCCCTTGCCTGCGCTAAATTCTTGACCGTTTGTGTATCTTTTTCCGAAAGTATTTTTTCCATAATATTCCTTAAAAAAATTTTAATAAAAATTGCTCCTACCATTTTTTCCTTGTCAAGGTTTGTGGCTTGATGCAATTAGAAATTCAAAATTGTAGAATTTTAACGTAAAATTTGAAATATAAAAGGAGAATTAAAGAAACTTGTCCAAAATAATGTAAGAAAAATTTTAAAATTGATTAATAATACAATTTATTGACTTTAAATAGGCAATTAATTAGTTAAGGAATTAATGGAAGTCAAGAATAGATACATCGGAAAAATTTATACTCCTTTTAAAAAAGGTGATGATATCCCCAGACAAAGCATAGCATGGCAAAAAACCAGAGGTAAAATCGAGATCTATCCTGAATTTGTAGAAGGTCTAAACGATCTGGATAAATTCAGCCATATTTATGTTATTTTCCGGTTTCATAAGAATGATTCTTTTCATCTGTCTGTACGTCCTCCCGGAAGCAAGAAGCAGCGTGGACTTTTTGCCACTCGTTCTCCGCATCGTCCCGCTGGTATTGGACTTTCCATATACAAAATTGATAAAATTGAGGATAATGTTATTTTCGTTGAAGGAGTAGATGTTATCGATAATACACCCGTTCTGGATATCAAACCCTATGTGCCAAAAGTGGATATAATAACAGATGCAAAGGTTGGCGATATATAGATTTATAAGAATTAATAAAGACAAATTTTTCAGTAAATACAGGAAAATACCATAAATATTTTGAGGACTATCTGGAAAAAGATAAATGGGAAAAATATATTGCAACATTCAGCGATGCAGATTACAAAACAACCAGCAAGCCCTTTTTACTATGTGCGTTTTTTTAAAAATGTTGTCCTGGAAATTGGCAAACATTTTAATTTTGCCTATCTGCTAGAGGAGGATAAAAATGTCACTGCACATCTGTATCATGTTTTTAATTTGTACTCTAATGTAATGCAGATCTGTTTAAAAGAAAATCTAACAAAATTCCACTTGGGTTATCAAATATTTGAATTTTTAAAAATTTTAAGATTATCTTTAATTAAACAAATAATTTGACAGATTTGTTAATCATAAAATCAAATAGTTTTATAAAAACTTTTTGGAGTATATTATGAGAAAACGTTTAGTAAGTAAAATATTTATTGTACTTTTTACTCTGGTATTTTTTGCTATTTATACCTTTGCTACAACCATAAATATACCTGCAGATTACACTACAATTCAAGCGGGTATTGACGTTGCTGTAGGTTATGACACTGTGTTAGTAGATACTGGAACTTATGTGGAGAATTTGAATTTTGGTGGTAAGAACATTACAGTTGCATCTTATTATCTAACTACCGAAGACTCAAATTATATTGAACAGACAATTATAGATGGAGATCAAGACGGGCATGTTATTGCCTTTAATAACGAAGAAGATACAACTGCTGTTTTGGCTGGATTTACTGTACGTAATGGTTATGCTTATAGTCGTTCTTTACCTAATTATGGTGGTGGTATTTTTTGTTCAGGTGCCAGCCCCACGTTGCAGCACTTGATAGTCAAAGACAATGCAGCAAATTTAAGCGGGGGTGGTATTTATTGTTATAACGGAGCCAGTCCTCACATTTCTTATGTCATAATAAGTAATAATACAGCAGTTGAAGGTGGGGGAGGCATTTATTGTGATGAGGCTTCTCCTCTTGTAGAACATTCAATGATCAGCAATAACTCCGCTGATAATTATGGTGGTGGAATTCTTTTATCTAATGCAAGTCCCAGTCTGGAATATGTAGCAATAACCGGTAATTCTGCTATTAATGAAGGTGGTGGTGTGTACTGTTCTGTTGGTGCTCAACCTGATATCATTAATGCTACTATTACAAATAATTCCTCTGGTACAGATGGTGGAGGAATATATTGTACCTGGTTTTCCAGTCCTAATATAAAAAATACTATTGTTTCCGACAATTTGGGTAATTATGGTATCTATGTAGATGAAGATGGTGGGGGTAATCCCAGTATAGAATATTCTAATTTCTATAATAACGGAAGCGGAAATTTTTATGGTGTACAGGATACCATCGGAGTGAATGTGACTACTAACACTAATGGTGATACATGTGATGTATATTATAATATTCAATTAGATCCGTTATTTGCAGATGCCAATAATGGAGATTACAATCTTACGGAAAATTCTCCCTGTATAGATGCTGGTGACCCGGCTTCACCCCTTGATCCGGACGCTACTTTTGCTGATATGGGTGCCTATTATTACGATCAAACTCCCCTGATACCGCCCTCTAATTTGAATATTGAGTACAATGGCGGTACAGTTACAATCCAGTGGGATCCTGTTACAGGTGCAGGTTCATACACAATTTACGAATCCGATAGTCCCTATTCCGGTTTTTCTGAGGTTGATACTACTACAAATACCTACTGGTCTACAGGAGCAGGTGCTGAGAAAAAATTTTATTACATTACTGTAAAAAAATAATTTTTTTTGCTAATATTGATTACGTATAAATTTAAAGGAATTTTACCATTTATCTTTTTTCAGGAAATTCCTTAGATTATTGCCTCGGCTCTTTTTTACCATCCTCATAATTGAGGGCTCATTGTTGTATTTGTTTACATTTTTAAGCTTAACCCATTTTAGGTCATGGGATTCATCAGAAATTTGCAGCATTTCATTCTCGTCCGCTTCATATAGAAATCTGACATCATAATGAAAGTGCTTCGGGAAATTTTTTCTTTTGGGTATTGTATGAACGTCCAAATCAAATATTTTTTCGCTAAGCAAGGTAAGGGATTGTAAACCTGACTCCTCTTCTGCTTCACGCTGTGTAACTGCTAATATGTCTTTAGAGCCGTCTGCATGTCCCCCTAGTTGTATCCATATTCCCAGTTTTACATGATGGGTAAGTAGTACTTTGGTTTTTTGGAAATTCAGTATCCAGGCAGAACCCGTTATGTGTCCGGGGAGATTGTTATTAGAAAATATTTTACCATCATTGGAGATGAATTTCAATAATTTCTTAAATTTTTTTCGCTCAATTTTATTAAAAGGATTGTAAAATTTAATCTTTTCTGCTAATGATTTTTGGCGCATAAATTTTTTCTGCAAATTTTTAATCTTTTTCAGTTTATTATTAGAATATGTCAAGAATAACACATGAACATTAAGAGCTCTTTGAATGTAAAACGTGGGAGGGAGGTAAGTTGATTTATTATGTTATATTTGACAAAATTTATTTTCATAATTTTATTAATCATCACCAAGGTCATAGATTTTTGAGAACAAACAATCTGCGTCCAGATATTTGATTGTTATTCATTTTTACAGATTACAATAAAAAATTCATAAAGGAGTGTTTAAATGCAAGATATTCTAAAACAATTAACAGAAATTGCGGTTGAATACGGACCGAAATTGATTGGAGCTATTGTTGTATGGATTATTGGTTCCTGGGTAATTAAGATATTATCAAAAAGCTTTGCCAAAATGCTAGATAAGCATAAAACTGATGCTTCACTTAGCCCATTTTTAAAAGGATTTATCGGAACTCTACTGAAAGTAATGCTTGTTTTAAGTGTTCTGGGGATGTTGGGCATAAAAATGACATCTTTTATCGCTATTCTTGGTGCTACAGGTTTGGCTATTGGCTTGGCGTTGTCAGGGATGTTGCAGAATTTTGCCGGTGGTGTTATGATACTGATTTTCAAGCCCTTTAAAGCAGGAGATTTAATAAAAGCACAGGGATATCTGGGAAAAGTGAGTAAAATTCAAATAACCAATACGATTCTGAAAACATTAGATAATAAAACGGTAATTATCCCAAATGGTAGTCTGTCTACCAATTCACTCGTTAATTATTCCACAGAAGAAAAGAGAAGAGTTGATTGGACTTTTGGTATTGGTTATGGCGATGATGT
>JAGXLO010000161.1 GCA_018334695.1 Candidatus Cloacimonadota bacterium | reverse complement strand
GGAGGAAAGATTTCATCATATTTAAGCGCAGATTCAGATACAAATGCACCTTTGCCCTGGATAACATCTAAATATCCTGAAAAAGTTAATGCTTTAATAGCTTCTCTTACCGAAGTGCGGCTGACCTCCATTATTTCAGATAATTCTCTTTCTGATGGTAGCTTATCACCATGCTGTATTTCCCCCGAACGAATCTGATCTTTTATCTGCTTAATTATAATCTCTAGGGTAGTACTCTTTTCAACTTTTTCAAATTTCAACATAATCACCTTCTAATTTTTAATATAATATTTTCAATAAATCAATATTATATACAGTCATATGATGGTCCTACCATCGCTATAATAATTAATTCTCTATAGATAGTAATATTCCTTTATTTTTTTGTAAATTCATTATTATTTAGATTGCAAAATTTAACGCACGGTTTTTTAATTTTGTTCTTGTATAGACTTTGGTTTATTAGATAGCTTTTTAGTACTTTAAAACAACTCTCTTATCAACAAATATGGTATTATAAATTATGTTATTCATTTAATCTCAGAGCTCCTAATATTTGCAATTTTCTTTTTGTGCTAAAAATACTGATGAACTACTCTTTTTAGATGCTAAAACCCAATATATGAAGATTTATATGATTCTCTAATTTCAAACCTGCACAAAAAGTATCATTTTGAAATTTAATATACGGTTGCACTACTAAAAATAGCATAATAAAACTATTTTACACACTATCTAATCTAATACTATTAAAAATATATTTAATGATATAGTCATTGTACTAACTATGGTCTTATATAAAAGAAAAATTAGTATGTTCATTTTTCCAAAAAGATAAATATTTTTTATGTTCCTTATTTCATTTTATTATTACAAGGCCACTTTCGGTTTCTATTAAACTAAATAAATTCCAATCACAGTCTGTAATAAATAATAACAATAGAGATAAACTTTTTTAAAAAACTTCAATACAAAACTTCCTTTCTAATATTATCTTTATAGAATGATAGTAATAAATATTTTTTTTGATTAATACTAAAACCATAAAATATCTCATTAACTATAAGTTATATGCAATTTAAAGGAAGCTTAGCTTTCTATATAGCATACACAGGGCTTAAAAATCCAAGCCCTGTGTGTTTTTGATTGAGTATAATTTTATTTGAAAAGATTTTCTTTATGTTTTATTTTTTGTATACTATTAAATAACTAGTTTTTTATACTAAAAACTGTCTACTTTATTAATAAATTGTATACTCTTTTATTTTTAAGTTAAGCTGCTTTTTCTTTCTTAAGAGGACTAGACAAAACATTCTTTAACTTTTCTATTTCATCAGCTGTCATTCCCCCTTCAAGCAAGTAGTTTTTAGCACCTTTTGCCAGATCTGCTTTCTCTAAGTCTTCAGTTCCTGTAATGACCTCAAGCATTGTTATAACATCTTCAGTTATTAATTCATATTTATCTGTACCTTCTTTTACTCCATAGTAATTGATATAACTTTGCATATAATCATCTA
This sequence comes from Candidatus Cloacimonadota bacterium, assembly GCA_018334695.1. Classification (GTDB taxonomy): domain Bacteria; phylum Cloacimonadota; class Cloacimonadia; order JGIOTU-2; family JGIOTU-2; genus TCS60. Next base: position 2,196 of record JAGXLO010000161.1, on the reverse strand, counting down.
TTATCTCTTCTTTAGATGCATTCATCAAAGCACCTAATAAAGCTCCCATAAATCCAGCTCTGTCTTTACCTTCAGTGCAGTGAAAAAGATAAGGAGGCTGATTTTCTAACATAAATTTCAGCCCTTTAACTATATTATTTCTGAACTCTTCTGTCCGATAAGCAATTGCCATATTAAGAGTTATAACTTGGCCATCATCATATAGATTCACATAATATGGTGAATCAAAATCTTCTGATTCTTTATATTTCTCTATATCTTCTTCAGAATCAGCCATATTTACTATAGTTCTAACCCCAACTTCTGAAATAAGATCATCTGAATAAGAAGCTCTATTAATTTCATTATTTATAGGACTTGAACTTCTATATATAACACCCTCTACTATATCCTTTATAGATAAATTTCTAAAATTTGCAAATTCTTTATCTGTTTCATAATCTGCTCGTTTATTACTCCTCTCAAGTTTCCTTATTTCATACTGTACCTCATATCCATCAACCTCAGACATCATAATTGAAGCTTTATCTCCTGTCTTAACTTCTGCTACCTCATTAATTTTACCATAGTTAATACATACTGCTATCTTTTCATGACCAGGATAAGCTCTAACTAGAGGTTCACCAACTTCAACATAATAACCATCTAAAAATGGAGCTTTTACTACAAAACCATTATCAAAGATTACTGTAACCATATCTCCAAACTCAAAACCATCATCTTTGAAATCTTCAATAAGAATATCAGTAGAGGCATGTCCATACTTTTCTATTTCTTCAATTGTACCGGTAACATGTGGTTTGCTATATATAGATTGTGTATTTAGTTGATCTTTTAGAGCAGATATTTCTTTTGAAGACATTCCAATATCTTTAAGATATCCTTCTGCAGCTTTAGCAAGATCTATATCTGAAATATCGCTTCCCTTTTCTCTTCCTGCAATTACTGTAGTGACTGAAACCATTATATTACTTTCAGCTACAGCGTTATATTTTTCGCTTCCTTCTTCTAACTTATAATAATTTTCATAAGTGATCATATAATCATTCACTATTTCATCTACAGAGGCACCCATAAGAGCTTCTAATAATGCACTTGCAAAACCTGCTCTATCTTTTCCTTCTGTACAGTGAATTAAATAGGGCCCTTTATGATCGATCATAAACCTTAAACCTTCTGCTAGTTTATTACCAAAATTTTCACCTTTTATATCTACTCCCATATTCAGGGTGATGACATTTCCGTCATCATATAAGAATTTATAGTAACCTGCCTTAGGCCCCTGTTCATTCATGTATTCTTCAGCAGCTTCTTTTGAATCTGATAAATTAATAACTGTATTAATTCCCACTGCTTCAGATAGATCATCAGAATATTGTGCGCGATTAAGTTCATTGTTTATTGGACTACTGCTCCTATATATAACACCTGGATTTATACCTGGAGTAGCAATACTTCTAAAGTTAGCATAAACAGAATCAGTTGCATAATCCGAACGCTTATAAGATCTGTCTAGTTGATGTAATAAGTATTCTGAGAGATAACCTTCTTTTTCTTTCAATGAAAATATTAATGTATCTCCTGCTTTTACATTATATGTTTCAGCAAAATCTCCCATGTTGATAGCAACAACTATAATATCAGCATCTTCATCGTCTCTTACAAGTAAATTATTAGTATCTACATCACTATAGGAAGTAACAAAGGGCATCCCTAATACTTTATTACCAACGGTTACCTCCATCATGTCGCCCAATACATAACCAGCCTCATAAAATTCAGATGGACTAATATCCATAGTTAAATTACCATATTTCTGGACTTCTTTTACTTTGCCTTCTATTACTAAATCTTCTGCTGCAATCACGTTTAAAGAAAGTGAAAGAATAATTGTCACTAAAAATAAAAGAAATATACTTCTTTTAAGTTTTTTCATCTTATCTCCCCTTTTCAACAGTTTATTTTGTAATAACCATCGACCAGCTCTGTTCACTCTTTATTATATTACCTCCCTTATGATATTTTTATTAAAATTTATTTTAAAAAAGTTTCTATTTAAAAATTAAATATAATTATTAAATATCCTGCTAAAAATAATAAAGATTTATTATAGATATTTAATGAAGTATCACTGACAAACTTTAAACAGAAAAAAAAGTTGAGTTTTGCTAACTTTTCAAAGTAACATTGTATAAT
>JAGXLO010000007.1 GCA_018334695.1 Candidatus Cloacimonadota bacterium | reverse complement strand
CGTAGCTTCAAACATATTGCCATTTCTGGAACCTCCACAGAGTAATTCTGCTCCTTCATCCAAAGCTTCATTTTGCCAATTTTCGGCTCGAATTGCCTCTTCTTCTGTTATCATGGGATTGAGAAATATTTCCTCATTCAGCGGATCGCCGTTTTCAATTTTTTGTGTGGCTGCAACAAATTTATCCTGGAATTCATCATAAATATCAGTATGTACATAAAATTTCTGTGTATGAATGCAAACTTGCCCTGCATAAGCAAAAGCGCCGATAATAAATTTGTCCATGCAGTCATCAATATCGGTATCTTTATCAATAATTACACCAGCATTCCCACCCAGTTCCAGGCAGATTTTCTTTTTTCCGCAAAGGTCTTTTAGTTTCCAGCCTACAGCCGGACTACCAGTAAAACTTATCATTTTTATATCGGGACTTGTAACGGCTGATCTGATGTCTGAGCCTTTACAAGGAAGAATAGAGAGCATGCCATCGGGAAGGTATCTGGAAGCGATTTTGGCTAAATTCAATGCTGATAGGGGAGTAATAGAAGAGGGCTTGATGAGAATGGGATTTGCGGTAGCTATTGCCGGAGCTACTTTGTGGGCAATTAGGTTGAGGGGAAAATTAAAGGGGGATATTCCCAGGATGGTACCTCTGGGAAATCTTTTGACCAGTGCTTGTTTGTTTTCACCTTTTTGAACTGCATCCAGGGGAAAGTACTCTCCTTCTATCCGTTTTGCTTCTTCGGAAGCAATAGTAAATGTGTTTACGGCTCTATCGACTTCTCCCAGGGCAAAGTTTATGTTTTTACCACTCTCCAGAGCTAGAGTTTCTGCTAGTTCAACTCGATTTTTCTTTATGTCTTGAGCAATATTTTGTAGGATTTTGGCTTTTTTATAAGAAGGCATTGTTTTGTTTTTTTTATAAGACTGTTTTGACCTGGCTATTGCCTTTTGTATGTGTTCCTCTTCTGCCAGATAAATTGTAGCGAGATGTTTATTTTGGTAAGGGGAGTAAATGTCTTTGGTTTTGTTACTATCTGTTTTTTCATTCCCAATATAAAAATATTCTGTTTCCATAATCAGTTGTCTCCTTCTTTTGATATCTTGCAGTTTTTTTAGTATGTGGGCTATGTCAAGGAATTTTGAGTTTTTCATTTTAAAATTTTTCGTTATTTTTGGATACTTATAGGAATTGGTTGTAAGATAAAGCCATTCAATTTCAGTATGGAAACTCTTATCCACAATTCACAATTCACTTTTTTTAATTTTTTTTCGTTTTCCTTTTATATTTTCTTTTCATCCCCTTTCACTTTTGCCATCTTACCTTCTCACTGTCCCAGAGCCACAAAGTCCCACAGTCCCATAGACATTCTCTCCTCGCGTCTTTCCGTCTTTGCGGTGTAATCTTTTTATTTATCACTTTCAGCGAATGAATTCACTTTTAACTATGAACATAGGGTAAAAACCCTATGCTAATTTATTTATCCCCTTCGGGGAATGTATTTTTGGTTATTAAAATTTTTTTGTTCGCTTTTGTTCGTTAACGTTCGTTGCTAAATATCTTTATTTTATAATTTGATCCACTTTCCGTCACGGAGTGGTCTATGGCGGCTCGTTAAGTTGGAAGTTTAAGCATTTACACACCCCAGCACTTCGTGGTTCCCCCCTCTCAAGAGGGGATTTTGTATCATCCGATTTTTATATTTTCATCCAGTAAATTTTGATTCTATTTATTCACTTCCGGAATTCAATTCACTATTCAACAAACTTGTTCCGCCATGGCGGATTCACTTTTCACCTCTCACCTTCTTCCCTGAATCCTGAATCCTCTTTTCTCACAGTCTTTTATATGTTTCAGATATTGCTAGCTTCTGGGAGACTCACCGATAAATCGGCATTGTAAACTTCTTCGCTGAGCTCATCAGAGTGACAATGTTTTTTTAGGATTGGTAATATTATTTTTTCTTTATTTTTTTGTCTTTTACCTTTTCTTTTTACTTCTTCTTTTCTCTTTTTTACTCTGATCCTGAAATAGGTTGACACTATGAAAGGATGATTATTATGCAGCGACATGCCAGAAATATTTATCGTTATAGCACATCATTTAAGAAGCGAGTAGTGGAATCTATAGAAACTGGAGAATATAAAGTTACACATGCAGTGGAGATTTTCGGATGTAGTACAGCAACAATTTATTGATGGCTTAGGAAATACGGAAAAAATTATAAGATAGGAAAGGTGATAAAAGTGCAAAACAAAGACGAACGAGATCGTATTAAGGAATTAGAGGAAGAAGTTAAGCATCTAAGAGAAGAAAGAGACATATCTAAATTAAAGAATTTAGCTTTAGAGACTTTAATTAATATTGCCAACCAAGAGTTTAAAACAGATCTTAAAAAAAACTTTGGCTCCAAGGCGTCCAGGAGACAAAGTCAGAAGCTGAACGATTTGATTTCAGACAAAGATCAATAGGCGCTATTTGTGGTTGTTATAATTACAGCAGGCAAGCCTATTATCAAGCCGGGAAGAGAATGAGAATAAGAGAAAAAGAGAATGCCAAAATATTAGACAAGGTTAGAGAGATGAGAGAGAGAATAGATCCCAGATTAGGAGGGCGTAAACTGCATATATATCTTAATAGCTGGCCGAGTTTTTATCTTGGTTTTAGAGTAGGTAGAGACAGGTTATTTGAGTTATTAAGAGAGAAAGACATGCTGATCAGACCTCGTAAAAGGACTACTAAAACTACTAACTCTAATCATAGATTTAGATGTTATAAGAACCTCATTAAAGATATGGATGTAGACAGTCCTCGCCGAGTATTAGTAAGTGATATAACCTATATAAGACATCTGGATGAGTTTTACTATTTAGCGCTTGTAACGGATTATAATATTCATGGGACATTGTCTTAGTAAAGATTTAAAAGCAGAGGGAGCCATAAAGGCTTTAAAAATGGCAGTAGGAAAGCTTGATAAGTGCAAAGGAGTAATACATCATTCTGATAGAGGTATACAATACTGCTGTACCGGATATATAGATGTATTGAAAAAGCATGGCATGAAGATCAGCATGACAGAAGAAGATCATGTATATGAGAATGCCTTAGCAGAAAGAGTAAACGGAATATTAAAGGATGAATATTACCTGGATGAGTTAAATATAGACTATAAAGAGTCCAGAAAAATAGTGGCAGAAATAATAAATCTATATAATAATCTTAGAATCCATTAATCCCTGAATTATATCACTCCAAAACAATATTATCTCAATAATAAAAAAATAGCTTAATCTATGAAAAATTATATCAAAAATCTGTCAACTATTTTAGGACTTGACACCTCTGTCCTCCGATTTCAGTCCTCCGTCCTCTGACATCTGTCCCCTGCATCCTGTATCCTAAATCCTCATTTCCCACCGTCTCACATTCCCCAGTTTGAACATATTTCAGGATCAGATTCAACTTTTTACTTTCTGCTTTTTGCTTTTTGCTTTTTTTCTCTCGTCACGCGTCACTCGTCACTTTTTTCTAAATCCTAACCTCTGCCTCCTCTCCTACATCCTACTTACTACTTAGTCTCTTCTTCCCTGTCTCACTGCCACATATTCACACAGTCTTCTTTTCCTTGAGTCCTGTCACTCTTCCGCAACCGATTTCTTGACAAAAATAATCCAAAATTTTCCTTTACTGAAAATTAAAAATTTGGAAAAAATAAAATTATGAAAAAAAATATATTTATAGGTTTGTTTGTAGTTTTTATATTATTTATTAACCTTGCTTTTACCCAGAATAAAGAAATATCACAATTAACTGATTCCATAAAAACTGAAACAGACAGTCTAAAACTGAAAGTAACATCTAAGAAAGATAAGATTTCTACAGTAGGAAATTTGGAAATTGAAATGGAAAATCTAAAAAACGATAAAGGTAATTTGATAGTCTGGATATTTACAGATGAAGATGCTTTTCCCGTGAAACCCCAAAAAGCATATAAAACCAAAATTGTTGCTCTGGAAAGCCTGAAAGATAATCAAATTGTGATTGACAGTTTAAAATATGATACCTATGCAGTCTCCATTGTTCATGATGAAGATGGAAACGGGGAAATGAATACAAATTTTTTGGGAATGCCTAAAGAAGGAGTGGGGGTTTCCAATAACGCTAAAGGCAGCTTTGGTCCACCCAAATTCAAGGATGCTAAATTTGATTTCAATCCGGATTTTAAGACTTTATCAATAAAAATTAATTATTAGTATAAATCAAACCATTAGAGGAACTTTTAAAATATGAAAATATATATCTTAATCCTAATCATAACAGCTGTCTGGAGTTCAGTTGTATTAGCCTGGAACGAATGTCCACTGGGCGAAGTTAATGATCCATATCCGGGAAAATGCGGTCTCTACACCGATACGGATAATGATGGTATATGCGATTACTCTCAACCTGCTCCTGAAGATAGAGATACTGTTGTAGCCGACACAAACATTACCGAGAATAAAAACACATCTGAATCACCGGGTAATACTGAAACAGAAGATGTACATGATCTGATAACAGGCAAAAAACTAAAAACCAAGACTGTAGCAGAAGTTGCAGAGATTTATAATATTCCCGCAGCTAAATATGCTCAGGCTTTATCTGAATATTTTGGTCTAAAGATTAAAAAAAACGATAAATTTCAATTACTGCATGACAATTATGGCTTAGATCCCAGAGCAGCCAAGGATGTAGCAAGTATGTTAAGAGGTGACGAAGATATTGTTGTCACAGAAACTGAAGTTATCTCTCAAAAAAGAATTTATCATCTCATTCCCATCGCAGTAGTTCTTTTAGTAATGTATTTTGTTACTTATATCTTATCCAAGAGGAAAATAATTAAAAAAATAACACACAGAAGAATCTGGAATATTCTGCTTTTGATAACGTTCCTGGTTTCAGGAATCTTGGGAATTCTCCTGGTTATTAGAATTAATTTTACTATACCAATAAATTTACCGTTTAACATTCTGTTTTGGCATGTAGAAGCCGGCATAGCCATGACTGTTATTTCATTTTTTCACGCTTTTTGTCACTGGAATTATTATAAATGCATTTTTAAAAAGAGAAGAAAAAAGGAGGAAGCATGCGAAAATTAGGAAAATTTATTTTATCAATATTACTTCCCCTTGCCATAGGATTTTTTGCTTCATTTTTTACTCAACAATCGGTAGAAACCTGGTATAAACTTATTGATAAGCCGGTTTTCAATCCTCCCGATTGGATTTTTGCTCCCGTCTGGACCATTCTCTACATTATTATCGGTATTGCCTTTTATTTGGTATGGCAGAAAAACTTTGGATCCGATAAGAAAAGAGTTTTAACTATCTATTTTGTGCAGCTGTTTCTTAACTTTCTCTGGTCCTTTTTGTTTTTCGGTATGCAAAGTCCTATAGCAGGTTTAGTAGAGATTATTTTGCTGTGGATAGTTATATTTATGAATATTAAAGTATTTTATAGAGTCACCAAAACAGCCGGTTATCTCCTTATTCCCTATTTAGCCTGGGTTTCTTTTGCTTTGATATTAAATTTTTCGATTGTTATAATTAATTAAGGAATAGCGATGAAAGAGAATATAAAAAATATTGATTTTTACTATTTTTCGGGAACAGGGAATACCCTTTTGGTCGTTAAAAAGATGAAAGAAGTTTTTGAAGATAATGGAATTACTGTAACCCTGTTTCCGATTGAAAAGTCGGATCCTTCCCAAGTAAATTTACAACATGTTATAGGTCTTGCTTTTCCTGTTGCGGTGCAGGGAACCTATCCTTTTGTCTGGGATTTTATTAAATCACTTCCTCAGACTGAAAATACTAAAATTTTTATGGTTGATACTCTGCAGAAATTTTCCGGTGGAGTGGTGGGAAATATAAAAAAAATTGTTAAAAATAAGGGATGTGAACCCATTGGTGCTAAAGAGATCAAAATGAGTAATAATTTTCTACCCGAATCCATTGATGAGGATAAAATTGATGAGATTATACGTAAGGGACAAGAAGAAGCAGCAGAGTTTGCTCAAGATATATTGCATAACAGAGCAGAATGGAAAAGAGTACCTGTTATTTCTGATATATTTTCATTTTTTTCTAAGAAGAATTTTATCTGGAATATGATGCGAAAAGCAGGCAGCTGGCAGCTGGATGAGGAAAAATGTATTAAATGCTATTTGTGCGAGCGAATGTGTCCTATACACAATATCAAAATGAATGAATATCCCGAATTTCTGGGAAAATGTACCTTTTGTATGCGTTGTATATCATTCTGTCCGCAAAGAGCAATATTTTTACCAGATAAAGATTTCGTTCAGTACAGGGCTGTTAAAGCAGAGGAATTGTTGGAAAAACATTAAAGTTTTTTTAACTAATATAAAACAATATTAATAAAATATTTTATTTATGGACAGTGAATTTTTACATGATTATGATTGTAAGAACTAAAAAAAGAAATAAAATCAAATAGAGATTTTTGTATTGCCAAAATTAAGAGGAATATTGAAAAAGATAAATAAGTAAACAAAAAGCTCAGAAGTGAGGGATAAATTATGATAAATAAACCGGTATCAAAATTGGGAGAAAATGATTTAATTCAACTTATTGATAAAAAAATAGGTGAATCCATTAAACTCGAGTATAAGGAGAAATTAAATCTGAAAGACACATCGCATAAGAAAAAATTGTGTAAAGAAGTATCTGCTTTAGCAAATGCTTTTGGGGGGAAAATAATTTTCGGATTAAAAGAGTCAGAAAAAAAAGATGCTGGAAGTATACCCACAAATTTAAAACCAATTATAGACAGTTCATTAAAAGAGATAATGCAACAAGTTTTAGTTGATGGCATAATTCCAAGGGTGGATTTTCAGATATATTCTTTTAAATCATCTGAAAAAAATGGTGAATATGTTGTAATTGATATCCCGCAATCGATAAGAGGTCCTCATTTTACCTGCATAAATAAAGAAAACAGATTTTATATTAGAAGAGATTATGAAGCAAGACCAATGACGCAACGGGAAATTGAAAATGCTTATAGAAATTTTCTATTTCAGGAGCAGAAGTATAAAGATATTTACAGCAGAATAAAACAAAAAGATCCCAATAGTAAACTTGAAAGATCAGATCCTCCATATTGTTTTATATATTTTATTCCACAATATCCGATTGAAGATTTGTTCTATAGAGAATATACACACACTACTTTGACAGAAAAAGTTGGAAAAGTACATGGTAAAGGTAATTATTTGAAAGGTTATACGAACGGATTTATAAATTCGTATGAGGGATTCACAAATATAGTTAGTGATAAAATTGATCCTGGAAATGTATATCCTGATGAAACAATTGTAGAGAGAAAGGATATATATTTCAGAAACAGTTGTGTATTATATTCATTCTCTATGATAGATGAAGGTGGACAAAATTATTTATATTTGTTTTCTTTTGCCAGATCAATTTTGAAAATCATTAATATTATTCCAGAAATCTACCAGAATTGCGGATATACGGGTAACTTGAATATTATTATAGAAATAAAAAATATCAAAAAATACAAATTATCTCTAGATAATACTGTCACAAGCCCGTTTGCATACAAAAAGGATTGTTTTCATAAGGATATTAAAACGAGTATTGATAAACTAAAATTAAAACCCAAAAAGGAAATTCTACCTTTAATAAAGCATTTTATGCAAAGTTTTGGATTGTATGATGCGGCTATTAATGATTTTTTAAAAAATGATTATAATTCTATGCAGAGATAAGTTAAGAAAAGACTGGACTAGAGATTTATAATATCAAATTTTTAGGATTGCAACGGGGTTTTTTGATAGAAATTTTAAAAAAAATGGAAACAAATTCGGGAATTGTTAATTTATATTTGACATTTTATTTAAGTGATTTATGATATATTTTAGTATTTACTTAAATAAATAAAAGGAGAAACAAAAATTATGTGCAAAAAGAAATGTCAACACCCCGAAAAATTAAAAGGTAAAGATCCGAGTGAATGCAGCGAAGAACAGATAAAAGAATGTCATGGTGAAGAGGCTACCAAGAAGACTCATGAATGTGAGAAAGATTCTGAATAAGTAAAATAAAATATTTCCAGGGACTTCAAACTCCCTGGATTTTTTTTTGAAAATATTTAGGAACAACAAAAGAAAATTCTATTATAGTGCAAAGTGTATGCAAATCGTACGGAAAATTAAAAGAAGTAAGTAGATGATATGTTTTTGGGTTGACTGTTTTTCCCAATAGAGGACTTACCAATATTTATTAGAACATTGTCATACATACTGCCGGTAACATATGGAGCAAATATTTTAAAATATTCAATTCTCGGAGAACATAATTTTAGTTTATGGCTAAATTTTCTGTTGTTATTTGTTTTTGTCATTGTTCTTTTTACCATAAGTGTTAGGAAGATCAAAAAGCAATGGATTAAATAATATAATAAGTGAGAATAATTTGCATCATGCTTCGTGGTATTAATAAATTAGACTTAATGAAAATAACAATGATCAAATGAATACAAGAAAGCAGAAAGAAGGCAAAAAATGAATGAAATATTAAAGGGCATAAAAGCACTGGCTGACGAAAACCGCCTTAAAATTTTAAAGCTGTTGCTAACCAAAAATCTGTGTGTTAGAGGATTAGCTCACCATTTAGATATTTCGGAATCCGGGGTTTCTCAGCAACTTAAGATTTTGAGAGAATCTGAACTGGTTAGGGGGGAGAAAGAAGGATACTATGTGCATTATAAAGTTGTTCCTGAAAAGATTGTTAAAATTGGAGAATTCATTATTGAGATGACTAAAAGTAGTAAAAATGATAATTCGCATTCTCATAAAAGTACTGATTATAACTGTTCTTAATCTGTGCAATTGTTACTAAAATTATACAAATAAACAATGGCAATGATTATTATTGAAATTGTTAACCTAACTCATCTAATCTGATGGATACCTTTCATGTATTAAAATTTAATTAAAACACAAATCAAAAAGATAATATATTTTATTACAGAATAAAATTTAACATATAAATATTAAAAGGAGTAACAATATGTATCCCGAACCAACCGTAGGCGCAGTAATATTAAATAATCAAAATGAGATACTTCTGGTAAAATCGCATAAATGGGATGATAATTATGTTATCCCCGGCGGTCACATTGAGCTGGGAGAAAAAATAGAAGATGCTCTGCGAAGAGAAGTTAAGGAAGAAACCGGGCTTGAGATTTATGATATAAAGTTTTTGGGACTCCAACAGTGTATTTTTGATAAAGATTTTGAAAAAAAGAAACACTTTATTTTTATTGATTTTGTCTGTAAAAGTAATGATGATAAAGTTGTTTTAAATGAGGAGCATGAAGATTATATCTGGATAAAAATTGATGAAATTGACGATTTGCCAATGGAGAATTTTACCGGAAAATTATTAAAGGAATATAGAAAAAAGGAAAAGTCAGAATACATGGAAGATATTTTGTATAATTATTATTAGAGAATAAATTAAAAAACAAATTACAAATAACTTATATTACCACATCACAATTTTTTTATGTAAAACTTTAGCAGCTGTTTTTATTTTACATAAATAAATTCCCTTTTTCTGTTTTACGCCATTCTCATTTTTCCCGTCCCATGTTGCAGAAAAACCTGTTTGGGCAAGCTGCATATTTATTTTTCTTACAAACTGTCCTTTTATATTATAGATTTCTATTTTTGGAATTACTGTATTATTTGTTTTTATGGAGTACAGAATCACGGTAGAGGACTTAAAGGGGTTGGGGAAATTGGAAATTTTTTGGGAAGTGGTTTGTGCAGTCGGTGTATCAATCTCATAAACAATATGCAGGTTCTCATAATAATCAAAATAGCCGTCATAGTTACCGAGAGTAAGGTCCTTATCACCATCATTGTCCAGGTCTGCCAAGGCAGGTGCCGCATTTTGGTCAGCAGAAATACCCGAAACCTGTGAAGGGTCTTCATTCCAGCTTTCACCCGTGTTTTCGAAAAATGTAACATCTCCGGCAAGATTGCCTGCTATCACGTCCTTGTCTCCGTCCAGGTCCAGGTCGGCAACATAGGGTACACAACTGGAACCAACATCTATACCATTAAAATAACCGTTAATTTCCACCCACTCGGGATTGGTAGCTGTTCCCTGGTTTTCAAAGTAAAAAAGATTTCCGTCTTCATTTCCTGCTACAATGTCCAGATCATCATCTCCATCCATATCAACCAGCCTCGGTACTGACCAACCACCTAGATTTACAGAGCTTAGAACATCATCCACATAAACAAATCCTAAGCCGGTATTTCTATGGAAGTAAAAATTTCCGCTCAAATCACCCACAATTGCATCCGCTTGCCCGTTACCATTTATATCTCCTAGTGTTATGGCAGAATAGATGGAATGATCAATGCTGGCAAAATAGTCACTTTGTTCCTGCCAGGCAGGACCAAAGGGAGTTCCTATGTTTTTGTAATAAAAAATATCACCCAGATTACTACCACTAACCATATCCAGGTCACTGTCATTATCAAAATCGATAAAGAATGGACTGCTGGCTCCTCCCACGTCCAAAACACCTCCAAAAAGTGTTGTATTTTCCTGCCACTCGGGCACAGAGATTGTTCCTGTATTTTCATAATAAAATAGGGGACCTGTACCATTTCCGTAAATCAAATCCAGAGTTTCGTCTCCGTTTAAGTCCACCAGTGCGGGAGAATTCCAATACGTCGAATTACCCAAGCCCGAAAAAACTGCACTGTTTTCTTCCCATATACCGCTCTGAGGTGTGCCGTTATTTTGGTAATAAATAAAACCGTGTCCATCACGCCCCACCAGCAGGTCCTGGTCATTATCAGCATCCAAATCAGCAAATACCGGATAAGCATATAATCCTACGTCTCCAATATAGATAGTATTTCCCTCAGAGTATTCTGCATTAGTTGGATCACCCGTGTTTTCATAAATTTTAACACCACCGTCTTCACTGAAACCAACTACCATATCAAGATCATCATCCGCATCTATATCAGCAAAATCAGGTATTGGATTTTGTCCAACAGATAAACCGTTAAAGAAATTATTAACTTCTACAAAAACAGGTTCATAAATCGTACCGGTATTCTCAAAGAAATTGAGTCCGGTATAACCTCCGGCAATAAAATCGAGGTCTCCGTCATTATCCAGATCCGCACAGACACCCATCTCTGCATCCAGAGCAGAAACTTCATAAAAAATGTCATCACCGGCAATAAATGCAGGGTCGGTAGGTGATCCAACATTTTCCAGATAGAATGGATTCTCATTCAGGTTACCTAATATCAGATCTTCATCACCGTCTGCATCCAGGTCGGCAAAGCGCGGTTGAGAAAATGGTAAACTGGGAACACCGCTGGGGTTGAACATATCATCTTTCTCCTCCCAGGGCTGGGCAAAAAGGCAGCTCGTGAGAAATATCATCATCACAAAAATTATTATGCTTCTATTCATAACTACTCCAATAAGTTTTTATTTAGTTTAAAATTATTTTTTTCTAATTACATCTCTACCATTTTATGAGTTTTCTGTATATAATTTGATTTTTAGATTGGATCTTACAAAAATATATTCCGGATTTTTGTTCAACTCCATTACTGTCTTTTCCATCCCATAAGGCAAAGATTTTTTGACTTTGTGATTGTGAGACAGGGAGACACTTTACTCTTTGACCTTTGATATTATAGATTTCAATGGCAACATCGTAAGTTGTAGATTGTTGTGCTAAAGAAATTTTGGTGGTTTTGAGAAAAGGATTAGGTGATATGGTAGTAAAATTATTTTCGGGATTGATAGATGCGGATTGTGGCAGGACAAAATCAAAGAAAAAGCTGGATGAAAGATTGCCTGTTTCATAAAGATAGGCAACTTCTGCCGTATAAGTTGCAGGTGCCAGCATATCCAGAAGTAATGTACAGTTCGGAGTAAATTGCAGCCACCAGAAGTTGGTATAACCAAAAGCAGTTATTTCAACAAAAACCGAATCAATAGAAACATAAGTTGGTGCAGAGGGTTCAATGAATGTTATTTCTCCGTTTTCGTAATAACAGCAACTGGAATCCGGAGCCGGGAAAGGTGGAAGATATGGCTCATGATCCACAATACCGTAAGCAGAATCATCATTTCCGTCCACAATGGTGGAATCATGAGAAGCAATATGGTCCCAAACATTATTTTCTGCCATAATATCTTCTGAACTGTTATTAACCACACTAAAGACTGTGCCATCGAAGAACACATTGTCATGAATCATATTCCAGCCATCGTCTGTATTTGTACCGTTATTCAAATTGCCCAGATTGGAACTAGCACCTTCGTCTATAAAAAATCCCGTGTAGTTGTGGTGAACGTGATTTTCTGTAAAAATTCCATAAGCTCCAGAGCCATAAATCATGAAACCAGCTCCGCTGTTAGGATCATTGGGAATGTAGTTATCATGTATGTGGTTTTGGTGATAAGTTCCTTTTGCATTATAGAGATAGATACCTGTTAGATTGTTGTAAACTTCGTTGTTCTCTACTGTGGGAGCCATTTCATCGTAGTTAAACATATTTCCCAATATTATACCCTGTTTCCCATTATTGTGAATATCATTGTTTGTAAGGGTTGGACTGCAATTGTGCGCAGAACTTTGCAGGGAGAGCTGAATTGCACCTCTATATTGAGCTCCCAGACCACATTGGGTAAACTCGCAGTTATCTACAAGTGCATTGGAGTTATCGATAATTATAATACCATTTTGTTCGCAATTCAAAATTTTGGAGTCGGACATTTCCATGTAGGGTGGATCGTCTGTGGAAAGACCGGAGAAACTTACTGCTTTTTTGTGATTATCCAATGTGCAATTCTGTATTGTTACGGGAGAGGCAACAGCCTGAATTCCATAGTCGTTAATATCATCAGTATTGGATATATAGCAGTAGGAAAAACTGCTTTGTTCGGTTTCATTTTCCAGCCTGATGCCACCCCAAGAGGCTGTGCCTACATCAGTAGTAAATAAGATTGAATCCGCTTGTGAGCCGTTTGCTAAAACATAACCTAGAACAGTAATTTTATAGTTACCCTGGCTGTAGGCTTCTACTCCTGGTTCTACTTGCAAAAGATCACCTGAAGGGACTGTAATATCACCTGTTATTTCGTAAGGGTTATTGGCAGCTGACCATGTACCAGACTGATTGCCGGAAACCTCTATGGCTAATAAATTGCTAGAAACAAGCGCAAACAAAAATAAAATAGATAATGAAATTTTTTTCATATTGAACTCCTTTTATTTTTATTTATCTGTAGTCTACAGGTGTTATTGTTGTCAAGTAGAATAAAACCTCAAGGCAAAATCATGTAATTTAATGAGTGAAACTTGACAAGGATTTTGGGTCTAAAATTAAGTGACTACAACATTTCTTTGGATAGATTTTGAAATTATTTGCATATATTTTAAGGAGATTTGATGAAAACTTTTTTCCCTAAGAAAGAAGATATAAAACATGATTGGTACTTAGTTGACGCAGAAGATAAAGTTCTGGGAAGACTTGCTACCGAGATTGCCCGAATTTTATCGGGCAAGCACAAACCTGCATACACTCCCCATCTTGATATGGGCGATTATGTAGTGGTTATAAATATTGATAAAATAATTACTACCGGTAATAAACAGGAAGAAAAGATTTATAAAACTTTTTCCGGATATCCCGGTGGATTGAAGACTAAAACCTACAAACAGGTCAAAGGTGATTCTCCAGTAGATATTTTGACTCATGCCGTAAAGGGTATGTTGCCCCGTACCAAGCATAGAAAAGATATGATGAGACGTCTGAAATTGTTTGTGGGTAAAGAGCATAATCATATTGCTCAGCAACCCGAGAAACTAGAATTATAGATAAAATATAATTTCAAATTATTAGGAGATAATTAATGCAATATTTTGAGGCTGTTGGACGCAGAAAAAGCGCTGTTGCACGTGTCCGTCTTTCAAAAGGCACAGGTAAACGTCTAGTAAATGATAGAAACATGAAGGATTATCTACAAAGAGAAGCTCTGGAAATAAAAGTTGAAAAACCTTTCAAGCTTATTGATGCTTCCGGAAATTTTGACTTATTTGTAAATGTGAATGGTGGTGGATTAGCCGGACAGGCAGACGCCATTGCACTTGGAATTAGCAGAGCTCTTTTGGAATATGATCCTGATTTAAGAGGAGTCTTAAAAAAGAATGGACTTCTTACCCGTGATGCCCGTGTAAAAGAGAGAAAGAAATACGGACGAAAGAAAGCAAGACGCGGCTTTCAACATTCTAAAAGATAATTTTTTCAACCAACTAGCTCAGGAGTTGTTAACGGTGTCCGCTTAACGCGGATTCTCGCAGCTTTGATTGAGTTAGAAATAATAACCGTTGGAGGAACATGATGAGTGTAACTAACATGAAAAAGTTACTGGAGGCCGGAGTTCACTTTGGTCATCAAACCAGTAGCTGGAATCCCAAAATGGAAAAATATATTTTCATGCAACGAAATGGGATTCATATAATTGATCTTAAACAAACCCTGGAAGCAATTAATCAGGCTTACTACTTTGTAAGAGAATTAGCTGCAAATGGTAAGCGTCTTCTTTTTGTGGGAACCAAAAAGCAATCCTGCGACGGCGTGTTAAACGCTGCTAAAAAATGCGGAGAATATTATATTGCAAAGCGTTGGTACGGTGGTACATTAACCAATATGCACACCATACGTAAAAGCATCAAGTATCTGGATGAATTCGAACAGATGCAGGAATCTGGCGAGATAGAAAAGTACACCAAGCTGGAAATTCTTAAGATGGAACGCAAATATGACAAGATTATGAGTATTCTGGGTGGAATCAGAGATATGGATAGCTATCCGGGTGCTTTGATTATTACAGACACCAATAATGAAGAGATCGCTGTAAAAGAAGCAAATAAACTTGATGTTCCCATCGTGGCTATTGTAGATTCTAATAGTGATCCGGATAATATTGATTTTCCGATTCCCGGAAATGACGATGCAATGAAATCGGTTAATCTGATCACAGATCTTCTGGCTGATGCTGTTCTGGAAGGAAAAGGATTGTCCTCAGAAGGAAAAGATGTAGAAGGAGCTGAGAAAGCAGAAGAAAAACCTGAGACGAAAGAAGAAGCAGAGAAACAAGAAGAAGCCGCTGCGGAAGAAGAAAAGGAAAAAGAAACTAAAAAGAAGACTGAGAAAAAGAAAGCTGAGAAAGAGACAAAAAAAGCAGAAACTGACAAGAAAAAGAAACCAAAGAAAAAAGAAAAAACAGAAGAAAAATCTAAAAAGAGCAAAGAAAAGAAACAAGATGATGATAAATTTGCCTGTGAAATTTGTGGAAAAGAATTTTCCTCAAAAAGAGGCTTAAAGATACATATGGGCCTCGTTCATCAAAAATAATTTACGGAGTTAAGTCATGGAAATTACAGTACAAGATATAAAAAAATTAAGAGATAGAACAAACGTAGGTTTAATGGATTGCAAAAAAGCCCTAAAAGAAGCCGATGGTGATATGGATAAAGCTGTAGATATACTTCGCACAAAAGGTATTGCAAAAGCAGAAAAGAAAGCAGAAAGAGAGGCTTCTGAAGGAATAATTTATTCTTACATTCACCCCGGTGCTAAACTGGGTGTGCTCTTAGAACTTAGCTGTGAAACCGATTTTGTCGCTCGTAATGATAAGTTTGAAGAGCTGGCAAAGAAAATAGCTATGCATATTGCTGCTACTGATCCCCTTGCTTTGTCGGAAGATGATCTTGATGAAGAAATTATCAAAAAAGAAAAACGGATATACCAGGAACAAGCTGAAGCAGCCGGAAAACCAGAAAAAATAATTGATAAGATAGTAGATGGTAGATTAAACAAATTCTATGAAGAGAATTGCCTATTGAAACAACCGCTTGTTATGAACGAAGATATTAAAGTAGAACAACTTATAAATGATGCTGTGATGAGTTTTGGTGAAAATATTTATATAAATAGATATACAAGATATAAAATCGGCGAACAAAGTGCAGAATAATCGCATTATTCTCAAACTCAGTGGTGAAGTCCTGCAGGGAGTAAAAGCCTTTGGAATATCTGATGAGGTTATTACAGAACTTGCTGAAGAAATAGTCAAGTTGACTCAAAATAATTATGAGGTTGGGATTGTTATTGGTGCAGGAAATTTCTTTCGTGGAGCTGCTAGAGCCGCTGAAAACATGAATAGAGTTAATGCGGATAATATAGGTATGCTGGGCACCTTGCAGAATTCAATTGCCCTGAATGATAAATTAATGCATTTAAACGAAGCATCAGAAATATTTACTTCAATCAAATGCGGCTCTATAGGAAAAGAATTTGATCATCTTTCTGCAAAAAGAGCTCTATCTGAAAAAAAGATTTTAATATTTGCCGGTGGTACAGGTAATCCCTATTTCACAACTGATACAACTGCAGTGCTGCGAGCTCTGGAAGTTGAAGCCGATATGGTTTTGAAGGGAACCAAAGTTGAAGGAATCTATGATAAAGATCCGGTTAAGGACTCCAGTGCTCATCTCTTCAATAACATTTCTTATGATAAATATATGGAATTAGACCTGCAAGTTATGGACTTAACTGCTATTGCTTTAGCCAAGAAAAACCAGCTTCCTATAAAAGTGTTTAACATCAAAAACAAAGAGAATATTAGTAGAGCAGTAAAAGAGAATGATTTTGGCAGTACAATTTCCTAATAAGTTAACCCTTTGTTAACCAAAAGAATTGTAGGGTATCAAATATGGATTTAAAAACTATTTACGAGATGGCTGAAGATGATATGTCTAAGGCTATCAAGGCTCTAAAAAGCAAATTAGTAAAAATTCGTACAGGAAAAGCCAATCTGGCTTTATTAGATGATATTAAAGTTGATTATTATGGACAAGAGACTCCCTTAAAGCATATAGGCTCACTGTCTAAACCCGAACCTCGAATGATTATGATAAGACCCTGGGAAGAGAATATGCTGGACAAAATTGAAAAAGCAATATTGGCATCCGATGTGGGTATTACTCCCCAAAATGACGGTAAAGTAATACGACTTGTTTTTCCTTCTCTGACTGAAGAAAGACGCAAAGAATTAGTGACAAAAGTAAAAAATTTGGGAGAAGAAGCTAAAATTGCAGTTAGAAATAGTCGCAGAGAATACAATGATGAGATAAAGAGAATGGAAAAAGAAAGTGAAATTTCAGAAGATAACGCTCATATAGCATATGAAGAAATGCAAGATATTACAGACGAGTTCACAGACAAAATCGACAAGCTTATTAACAAAAAAGAAAAAGAAATAATGGAGATTTAAATACTATGAGTTTCATAATTACATCTGATTGTATCAAATGTGGTGCTTGTGTAGAGATCTGCCCGGAGGAAGCAATCGTTGAAGATGATGCACAGTATATTATCACTGATGATTGTATAGAATGTGGCGCATGTAGTTCACAATGTCCTCTGGAAGCAATCAAAGGGAATGAATCACAACGAACTCAAGCTATGTAATCAGGAATTAAAAATGGAATTAAACCCTAAAACTAAAATTAACAAAAGAACCAATTTCTTCATTGGATTGGTTCTTTTTATTACCGCCTTTGTTATTTACTTTATGACAAAACCCGCTTCACTTTCTTTCTGGGATTGCGGAGAATACATAACCTGCTGTAGTATACTGGGTGTTCCTCACCCACCCGGCAACCCTTTCTACATAATACTGGGTAAGTTTTTTACATTACTACCTCTAGGCTTTTCTGATGCTCAATCTGTGAGCCTTCTTTCAATTGTTTTTAGTTCCTTTAGTGTTCTATTTGTTTACCTCTCTATTGTAAAACTCGTTGCTATCTGGAAAACGAAACCGTTTTATGCCCATCTGGCTGGAATTATTGGTGCTCTCTTTATTGCCTTTTCCAGCGAATTTTGGGTTAATGCCCTAGAAGCTGAGGTTTACGGAGGTCTCTCCTTCTTTATTACTCTCATTATCTGGTTAAGCTTGGTCTGGACGGAAAAACAAAAAAACTTTGACCATCAGGGTTTACTTTTACTGATAATCTTTCTGTTTTTCCTGGGCTTTGGTGTGCACCAGACCACCCTGCAGATAGTTCCGGCAATTTTACTTATTATTGCTTATCCGCTTATAGATTTTAACAAAGAGTTTATAAAAAAAGTAATTATATATTTCGCTATTGCCCTGGCTCTGTATTTCTTCTTCTATTCTATAGGGAAGAGTTTTGACAGAGCTAGCCTGGGTAAATACATTTTTGCCCTATTCACGATTGGACTTTTGATCTACTACTTTAAACCTTATGTGCAGACTAAAGTCTGGTTTTTTGCCCTATTTATGGTTATACTGGGTCTTAGCACCCACCTGTTCTTACCCATCCGTGCTGCTACCCATACCTTTATCAATGAGGGAGATCCTTCCAATTGGCAAAGGTTTATGGATTATGTGTTCAGAAAACAATACGGTCCCACCAGTTTTTTTGTAAGAAGAGCTCCAATAGCCGTTCAATTCAACAAACACTTTTTCCGCTATTTTAGCTGGCAATTTTTTGATGCCGAAACTATAGCAAATGTAATTCCTCTTGCCAAACAAACTATACATTTTATTTTTCAATTTATAACCGTATTTCTTGGTATATCCGGTATTTATTATCAATTTAAAAAGAGTAAACGCTCTTTTATCTATCTCGCTTCCCTTTTCTTTATGGCAAGTATCGCCATGATACTGGTTATGAATTTACAAGTTGATGAAGTGCGTGATCGACCCTACTTCTTCATGACAGCTTACATGCTTTGGGCTTTCTGGATGGGAATCGGCTCTATAGGAATAATCCGTTACCTCCGCAAAAGGATCAAAATTATTGGACATATTGCCCTTGTAATTCTGATACTATTACCGGTAGTAAATATGACTTCACATTATCACAAAAATGATCGTAGTGAAGAACTGCTGGCTCTTGAATATGGTCAGAACTTTCTGAACGGTCTGGATAAAAATGCGATAATATTTACCAATGGTGACAATGATACTTTTCCATTATGGTATGCTCAGGCAGTTTATGATCCCTATGCAGAAGAATACATGCTGGAACAGGATACTTTAAAATTCAGAGAAATTAAAGGTCAGTCCATTTCAGAAAAGAAGGAATTATCACCCAAGACCAAACGTATGTTAAAGACAAATTATGAATTCAAAAAAGATCTGGAAGGTATCAGAAAAGACGTTAGTGTGGCAAATCTTAGTCTATTAAATACCCCCTGGTATATAAAGCAGCTTAGAGATTTTGAAGGTATTAATATTAATCTTTCGGATAAAGCAATTGATAATTTGCGACCTCTTAAGTTGTCCCGAGATGTATCATTTACCGTAGATAGTATCGTAGTGAATTTCAAAGAAGGTGATATTCTTTATATACGTGATCAAATGGTGCTACAAATTATAAAAGACAATTATGGAAAACGCCCCATCTACTTTGCAGTTACTGTTGCAGATAAAGTTGGATTTGATAAATATCTAAAAAGTGAAGGTATGGCAGACAGATTGGTTTCTACCAAAGGTAAATACCAAATTGACGCTAAAAGATTGAAGCACAATATTGAAAATGTATTCGACTTTACTTCTGTTTATAATGAGGACCTGTATAAAGACAAGAACATGAAACGCCTTATGAATAATTACGGCGCCAATTTTATGAGCATGGCTAATGTGCTACATCAAAAAGGTAGAGAAAAAGATGCAATTAAGTATTTCAAAAAGTCATTGGATTTCGTGGATAATAAAGAGCGGTTTATTCCCAGCTTAGCTCAACTATATTACACAAATGGCGAGTATGACGAAGCATATAATGTACTAAAACCTGTTCTGGAGAAAGAACCTGGAAATCAGCAATTGATTTATCTTGCCTCTCAATCCCTCTCCAAAGCAGGAAAAGCAGATTCTGCACTTTCAGTTATTGAAAGCTCTATTCCCTTTACCAAAGATAGCCAACACCTGGTTAAACTTTTTGTGGATATTGCTAAAGAACATAAAAAATACGACAGAGCGCTCAAATTCATTGATGAAGAACTTCAGAAAGACAGAGACAATAAAAGATATCAAGATTTTAAAAAACAGTTGCAAGAATTATCAAAAGAATAGTCTTAGTTATTTAACTAAAGATTTATTTAGTTCATCTGTTAATTTTGCTCAAGAGCCCAGTTTAATGCTGGGTTTTTGGGTTTCAATAAATAATAATACATAATGTTACATAAATTACTTACAAAAATCTTTGGAACAGAGTTCCAACGGGAACTAAAAAAGATACAACCTCTTGTTGATGGAATTAATCAAAATTATGAAAAATTCCATGAATTGAGTGATGACGAACTAAAGGCTAAAACTGAAGAGTTTAAGTCCAGAATAAATAAGCATATTGAATTTAATAAGAATCGCTTACATGAACTTGAGAAGCAGTATGAAGAAACAGAAGTAGAAGCTGAAAAGGATAGATTATCGCATGAAATTGACAGGGCAAAAGATAAATTAAATGATTCGACTCGAGAAATACTTGATGAACTTTTAACTGAAGCCTTTGCTGTAGTAAAAGAAACATGCCGTCGTTTAGTAGGAGAAAAATGGAATGTCCGTGGTCAGGAAACCGAATGGGATATGATTCCATACGATGTGCAGATTATTGGTGGTATCGTTATGTACCAGGGTAAAGTGGCAGAGATGAAAACCGGTGAAGGAAAAACTCTGGCTGCTACTATGCCTTTATATTTATATGCACTTGCCGGAAAAGGTGCTCATCTGGTAACTGTTAATGATTATCTGGCACAACGTGATGCCGAATGGATGGGTAAAATATATAAATATTTGGGTCTTTCTGTAGGATGTATACACGGAGATATGGACCCTCAGCAACGAAAGGAGCAATACGGCTCTGATATTACCTACGGTACAAACAACGAGTTTGGTTTTGACTATCTTAGAGATAATATGGCAATTTCTCCGGAGGGACTTGTCCAAAGAGAATATTTTTATTGTATCGTGGACGAGGTCGATAGCATACTTATAGATGAAGCAAGAACTCCTCTGATTATATCAGGGGCTGTGGAAGATTCCAAAAATTATTACCGTGAATTGAATCCTCAAATAAGAAAACTTGTAAATAAGCAAACTATACTGGCTAATCGACTCTTGAAAGATATTAAAAAAATAAACGAGGACGGAATTGACAAGGAAAATGAATTTGAATTTGGCGAAAAACTGCTAACTGTTAAAAGAGCAGCCCCAAAATCTAAAAAATTTCTCAAACTTATTAAAGACGGAAATAATAAAAAAATAATGCAGGATGTGGAAGGTCAGTACATACGCGAAAAGAAACTGCATCTGGTGGACGAAGACCTCTATTATTCAATAGACGAAAGCACACGCAGTGCCGACCTAACAGATAAAGGTCAGGAAGAACTTTCCAAATATGATGAATCACTTTTTATAATGCCAGACCTGGATGAAGCCATTGAAGAAATAGATGCAGATGATTCTATTTCACTAACTGAAAAACAGAATAAAAAGAAAAAAGTTCAGGATGAATTTTTAGAGAAGAACGAGAAACTGCATAACATAAAACAAATGCTTGTGGCATACTCCCTGTATGAAAAAGATGTTGATTACATTGTTAAAGATGACAGTGTGGTTATTGTAGACCAGTTTACAGGACGCCTCATGCCGGGCAGAAGGTTTAGCGAAGGACTGCACCAGGCTCTGGAAGCCAAGGAAATGGTAAAGATCCAGCAAGCCACTCAGACTCTGGCTACGATAACTCTACAAAACTATTTTAGGATGTATAATTCTTTAGCAGGTATGACAGGTACGGCTGTGACGGAAGCAGGAGAATTTAAGGAAATTTATGACCTCGCTGTAGTTGAAATTCCCACGAATGAACCTGTGCGTAGAATTGATCATGATGATCTAATATATCGCACAAAAAGAGAAAAGTATAATGCTATTATCAATGAGATTGAACACTGGCATTCCCAAAAAAGACCCGTGCTAGTAGGAACTATATCCGTGGAAGTCTCGGAAGTAATCAGCAGGCTCCTAAAGCGTAAGGGAATTCCGCACGAAGTCCTCAATGCAAAACACCATCAAAAAGAAGCAGAAATTGTAGCTTATGCCGGACAACCCGGTTCAGTTACGATTGCTACAAATATGGCTGGTAGAGGTACGGATATCAAACTGGGTAAAGGCGTGGTTAAATGTGATAAGTGTATTATTGAATGCGAGGAGAATTGCGATGAAGCAGGAAAGAACGCACCGGCAGATCCAAAGGATTGCATAAAAGAGGAAGTTCCCTGTGGTTTGCATATAATGGGAACCGAAAGACACGAAAGCAGAAGAATAGATCGCCAGCTGCGCGGTAGAAGTGGTAGACAGGGTGATCCTGGAAGCTCAAGATTTTATTTGTCTCTGGAAGATGACCTTATGCGAATATTCGGATCCGATAGAATTGCCGGCTTGATGGCAAAGATGGGGCTGGAAGATGGGGAAGCTATAAAACATCCCTGGATGACAAAAGCTGTGGAAAATGCACAAAAAAGAGTTGAGGGACATAACTTTGAGATTAGAAAACAATTGCTTAAGTATGATGATGTGATGAACCAACAACGAGAAGTTATATACAATTATCGAGAAAAAGTATTAAAAGGGGAAAATCTCAGAGCAGAAATTCTTGAAATGATAGAAGATACTGTGGCAAATCATGTTACTTCGGCTGTTGGTAATATTGAGTATGAAGAAGCCTGGCCAGTAGAAGACATTTATAAATGGTTTGAAAATGAATTGCATATAGAACTGGAATATCCCGAGGTTGAAGATAATATTAAAAACGAACAGGATTTAATATATCATCTGTATAAACAGCTACTAGAATTTTATAAATCCAAAGAAGAAGATTTTGAAGAGCAGCAAAGAGCCCTGGAAAGATACTCCGTGCTAAAAGTGGTGGACGCCCAGTGGAAAGACCACCTTTATAACATGGACAGACTAAAAGAAGGTATTAGTTTACGCGCTTACGGACAAAAAGATCCTTTGATAGAATACAAAAAAGAAAGCTTTGAGCTGTTTATGGACCTGACTGATAAGATAAAAGAAGAAGTGGTCAAAAATGTATTCACTCTCTATCCGGAAATCTTCTATCGTGTGCAGCAGGATGTAAAAGATGTACAGCTGTCCCATAAAGGTAAAACCGCTTTTGAAGAGGAGAGTAGTGAAAAACCTGCACCCGAACAACAATCCGGTGGACCAAACAAACAACAAGCATCTTCAAACAACAAACCACAACCCCGGCGTGTAGAAAAAGTGGGCAGAAACGATCCTTGTCCCTGTGGTAGCGGTAAAAAATATAAACACTGCTGTGGCAAAAGGACATAAAGATAGCAATTTTAATTGAATATGAAATTAATTAATTTGTTGACAACAGTATTAACTCAATCTGAGCTCAGATAAATTTTTAAGGATTAACATGGCAAAAAAATTAATGATAGTTGAATCACCCACCAAAACTAAAACAATATCTCAATATATCGGCAAAGATTTTGATATCACAGCTTCTATGGGACATATTCGTGATTTGCCCCGCAAAAAATTTGGTATCGATATCGAAGATGATTTCAAGCCGCACTATGTTATCAACTCTGATAAAAGAAAAACAGTAAGAAACATCAAAAACAAAGCTAAAAAAGCCACAGAAATTTATTTGGCTTCTGATAACGATAGAGAAGGTGAAGCTATTGCCTGGCACCTGCAGGAGATCCTAAAGGGCATCGTAGATAAAGACGATATCTACAGAGTTGTTTTTAACGAGATAACAAATCAGGCTATACAAGAATCTATAAAAAATCCGGGTCACGTAGATATAGACAAAGTTGAAGCACAACAGGCAAGAAGAATGCTGGACAGAATAGTGGGCTACAAAGTAAGTCCCATTCTCTGGAAAGTTATTGCCAAAAGGCTCTCTGCCGGTAGAGTCCAAACTGTGGCTCTGCGCCTTATCTGCGAACGCGAAGAAAAGATAAGAAAATTCAAGCCCAAAGAATACTGGAATATCTACGCTGACCTGAAAAAAAATCTGGAATTTTCAGCTCAACTGAAAAAATATAACAGAAAAAAAGCAAAAATTCCCAACGAAAACAAAGCTACAGAGATTTATGATTATATAAAAAAACAAAAGTTTATTGTCTCGAAAATTGAACAAAAGAAGCAAAAACTTTCGCCTTATCCTGCTTTTACCACAAGTACTCTGCAGCAGGAAGCATCGCGCCGACTCGGTTTTTCCACTAAGCGAACAATGCAAATTGCACAGCAGCTATACGAAGGTGTGGATATCAAAGGTGATAATTATGGCTTGATTACTTATATGAGAACCGATTCTGTACGCATTGCCGATGGCGCTGATGCTGAATTGAGAAATTTTATCAAAAACAGATTTGGTAAAAAATATCTCAATAACTTCCGCAGAAAATATAAAAATAAAAGCAAAACCCAGGATGCACATGAAGCAATAAGACCCACTTCCTCTAATCGAACTCCCGATTCTCTTAAGCAGTTTCTTAATAAATCTCAATACAAGCTATATTCGCTTATCTGGAAACGCTTTGTTGCAACTCAAATGAGACCTGCCAAAATTATGAAAACCAAATTGGAAACAGAAGCCGGAAAAGCAATTTTCTTAACTCGTGGTAGTATCATTGATTTTGACGGATTTATGAAAGTCTATCCACATGTATATATTCGCAATAGAGGTGAAAAATTACCTGATTTGGAGAAAGGTGATGAAGTTGATTTAATTAAATTGACAAAAGAACAAAAATTCACCAAACCTCCTTCTCGCTACTCCGAAGCTACACTCGTAAAAAAACTGGAAAAAGAAAATATTGGTAGACCCAGTACCTATTCACCCACAATCTCAACCCTCCTTAACCGCAAATATGTTTATATAAAAAAGAAAAGATTTTATCCTACAGATCTGGGTATGATAGTTGAAGAATTTTTGGTTGATAAGCTGGAAGATTTCTTCAATGTATCATTCACAGCGAAAATGGAAAACTTTTTGGATGAAATTGAAGCAGGTAACAAAGATTATATCAAAGCTCTTCGTGATTTTTATGATGATTTTATGGAGCAGGTGAACAGCATAGATGTTAAGAAAGAAAAAAAGAAAATAGCCAAAGAGACGGATATCAAATGCGAGAAATGCGGCAGCCCCATGGTAATAAGATGGAGCAAGCAGGGACCGTTCCTGGGCTGTTCCAATTTTCCTAAATGCAAGAATACCAAGAATTTCACACGCGATGAAAAAGGAAATATACAAATCACCAAACCCACAGTAAGTGAAGAAAAATGTCCCAAGTGTGGTGGAGATCTTGTCCTAAAAGAAGGAAGGTACGGTAAATTTTGGGCTTGTAGCAATTTCCCCAAATGCAAGTTTACAAAACCTCATCTTTTGGAAGAAAAGTGTCCGGAATGCGGAAATGCACTCGTGAAAAGAAAGAACAGTAAAAAGCGTACGTTTTATGGTTGTTCTGCTTATCCAAAATGTAAATTTATTACAAATAAAAAACCTGTGAAAATTGAGTGTCCGGAATGCGGTGCTCCCACAATGTTTGTTAAATCAAAAATGCAGGATAGTGCAAAATTAGTTTGTCTTAAATGTAAAAAAGAGATAATAAAATAAATGAGGCAGAAAGAGATATTTTTTTCTGGGATAAGAAGTGTACTTTCGCATAAGTTGCGTTCCTTCTTGACCCTGGCTGGTATTATTATAGGAGTAGCAGCCGTTATTACCATATTTTCCTCCGTATCAGCTATGAAAACCCTTATTAACAACACTATTAGCGGTATGGGCTATGATAATGTGATTATGTTGTATTCCACACGTAAAGACACTGATGATGAAGAATTGAAATACAAACTGCCCAACAGATTCAAATATTTGGATTATTCAGATTACGAAGCACTGAGGGAAAACCTGGAAAATGTAAAAATTATCTATCCCTATATCAATGAGAGAGCCAATACAGTTATAAATCAACAAAAAAAGCGTATAAGGGTGTATGGCGTTGGTTCCGAGTATTATGAGCAGAAGCCTTATGAAATTGATATGGGTCGTAACTTCTTACCTATAGAGGAAAGAGAAGGACAAAATGTTTGTATCCTGGGAGCATCTTTAAAAGAAGACTATTATTCCGGTCGAAATCCCGTGGGAGAAAAAATTTCTTTTGGTAACATTAGTGTTAAAATAATTGGAGTTATGAAGCAATCCGATTATAATAAAAATATGAGAATGAACCAGTGGGAAAAAAGACGAGATCAACAATCCATTTTTGTGCCAACCAAATTTGCAGCAAAATATTTTCGCAAACAGATGCGTGTAGACGAAATTGTTATGCAGGCAAAGGATTACAATTCTGTAGGACCGATGTATAATAAGGCCAGACAGATAATTCTTGCCAGGCATAAAATGGCACATGATATTGAAGTGGTTGATATAAGTCAACGAGTACTGGAAATCCGTAACTCAATAAATGATTTTATGAAAAATTGGAATATAATCCTGGTGGCAATTGCCAGTATTTCACTTCTTACCGGAGGATTAGGTCTTTTTAGTATACTTCTGATTTCGATTAAAGAACGTATGACCGAGATTGGTATTAGAAAAAGTGTTGGAGCAAAAAACAAAGATATATTTGCTCATTTCCTTTATGAGTCCATTTCACTTGCCCTATTTGGCGGAATAATTGGTGCCGGTATTGCTGTACTTATTATCCAGATTTTATCAGCTAAATTGCAGATACCGGTTGATTTCCCGATTTTAGGATTAGTAGTTGGACTTTTGTTTGCTTTAATTGTTGGCTTTTTATCAGGCTTCTATCCCTCATATAAAGCAGCCAAAATTGATCCTGTGCGTGCAATTTTTTATTACACATAAAGAGAGAGTATGATTACAATATTAGCAGTAATACTTCTGCTGGGAATTTTGGTATTTGTTCATGAATTCGGACATTTTCTGGCAGCAAAATTATCAAATGTAAAAGTAGAAAAATTCTCCTTTGGTTTTGGCCCTAAACTAATAGGATTTACCAAAGGTGAAACAGAATATCGTATATCCTTAATTCCTCTGGGAGGATACGTAAAAATGCTGGGAGAAAATCCAGAGGAAGAAGATATTGCACAAGCAGAAATAGAGAGGAGTTTTCTCCATAAAAAATGGTGGCAAAAGGTTTTCATCGCCTTTAACGGCCCTTTTTTCAATTTCATCTTTGCTGTTTTGATTTTATCTCTTACCTATATTATCGGTATAAAAACTTACGATATAGAACCTGTGGTCGGTAGGAATATAGATTCGGAATCCCAAAAATGGGAGCAACTGGAAGAGAAGGATAGAATTATTGCTGTAGACGGTGTAAAAGTAGATAGTTGGATAGATATAGTTAAAGCCTGGTCGGAACAGGATAAAGAAGTTCATAAAGTAGAGGTTATTAGAGACGATGAAAAAGTCGATCTCAAAATTGCAGATTTTCACTATCGTAATTGGCTCGATAGCATAAGAGCTTATGTGCCTCCTGTAATTGGTAATATATACTACGGATTACCTGCTTATAAAGCTGGATTGGAAGAGGGAGATATTGTCTTACAAATTCAGGATAATGAGATAGAGGATTGGTATGATCTCCGTAAGGTAATTCAGGAAAATCCCAACGAAAAATTGAAATTTACCATAAAACGAGATGGGAAAATACTGCAGCGTATAGTTGAACCACAGTTAAATCCGGAAAGCAAAGATGATACCGGGGTTGTAGGGATCACACAGAAATTGTCCGTTACAAATATCGAAAGATATGATATTTTTACTTCAATAAAATTTGGATTTCTGGGATGTACTTCTCTCGTGTACCGATATTATAATGGATTGGTCGAACTCTTTGGTAATCCCTCGCAGATGGGAAAAAATATGGGAGGACCCATCATGATTGCTGCCATGACAAAACAGCAAGCCGAATCCGGTCTGAGCTCCTACCTCTCTTTCATGGCAATGATAAGTATTATTCTCATGATAATGAACCTTCTACCTATACCTATTCTTGATGGAGGACAAATTATTTTTTCTTTGATTGAGGGCATTGCCGGAAAACCTCTCAATCAATCAGTACAGGCTTTTTTGCAAAGAGTGGGACTCGTAATAATTATGGCATTAATGTTTTTTGCATTTTATAATGATATTTCCAGATTCGTTACCAGACAATTTTCTGGAGATGCAAATCAAGCCCAAGAGGTGGAAACACAATAAGTTGCTAAGTCAATTTATTAAAGCATAATTCAGTCAATTCAACTCATAAATTATTAATTATCCGCCGAGTTTTTTGACATTAGATTCAGTTAACTCAATTTATAGTATAGTAATTAAAATTATTCCAATAAAGATCTATTATGAGCAAATTTTCTTATAAATTACAAAAACAAAGTAAAAAATCTTCTGCTCGCGCTGGTATCATTACAGCCAGCCACGGTAAGATAAGAACTCCGGTTTTTATGCCTGTTGGCACTGTTGGTGCGGTAAAAACTATGTCACCACAAGAATTAAAACAACTAGGATTTGAAATTATTCTGGGAAATACTTATCATCTTTATCTGCGCCCTGGTATGGAAATTATAAAGAATGCCGGAGGACTGCATCAATTTTCCAGCTGGAATAGAAATATTCTTACTGACAGTGGCGGATTTCAGGTTATGAGTCTAAAAAAGCTGTGTGAGATCACAGATGAAGGTGTGGAATTTCAATCTCATATCGATGGTAGTTATCATATGTTTACTCCGGAAAAAGTGATTCAGATTCAGCATACCCTAAACTCTGATATCATTATGTTGTTTGACGAATGCACTCCTTATCCGGCTTCCAGAGAATATGCAGCAAAATCGGCTCATAGATCTTTGAGATGGGCAAAAAGATGCTTGAGTGAGCATAATAAATACGATACAGATAATGCCTTATTCGCAATTGTGCAGGGGAGTGTGTATCCCGAACTGCGCCGCGAAAATGCTCAAGAGTTAATAGAGATGGATTTTGATGGATTTGCTATCGGCGGACTTGCTGTTGGTGAAAAAAAGGAGGAAATGCACAAAATTGTTAGCTTGATGAATGAAATTTTGCCTGTTGATAAACCACGTTACTTGATGGGTGTGGGAACACCGGTGGATCTGCTGGAGAATATCAATAAGGGTGTGGATATGTTTGATTGTGTTATGCCCACACGTCACGCCAGAAATGGCTCGGTATTTACCAAAAATGGACGCCTAACTGTAAGAAATGGTGAATATAAAGATGATGCCAGACCAATTGAAGCCGATTGTGATTGTTATGCCTGCCAGAATTTTTCCCGTGCTTATATTCGGCATCTGATAAATATCAAAGAAATTCTGGGTATAAGATTAACTACCATCCATAACCTTTACTTCTACAAAAAATTGATGGAACAGGCGCGAACTGCTATTTTAAATAACAATTTTCATGAATTTAAACATAAATTTATTACAAATTATAAAGAATAATAAAAATTTTAGGAGATAAAATGGAAAAAGCAAAGATTCTATGGGTAGATGATGAAATAGAGATGTTAAAACCTCATGTGATTTTCCTAGAGGATAAAGATTATAATCTAGATACCGTGAGTAATGGTAGTGATGCTATCCACATGGTAGAGGAAAATAATTATGACCTTGTTTTACTTGATGAAATGATGCCGGGATTAGATGGTCTGGAAACCCTTACAAAAATTAAAGAAATTGATAAGACTATACCTGTAATAATGGTCACAAAAAATGAAGAAGAAGGCTTGATGAATAAAGCTATTTCCAAGCAGATTACTGATTATATTATTAAACCTATCAATCCCCACCAAGTTCTAATGGCAATAAAGAAAATCCTTATGTCAGAAAAGATTCGCAGAGACAGAATAGGTGAAGAATATACCCGATTTTCTTCCTGGCTCAATCGGGAAATATTTTCTGCCCCTGATCTTAAAAAGTGGTATGAAATATATTCAAAATTTGTACGTTGGGATTTGAGGTTGGACAAACTGGGTTATGAAGATCTGCTCAATATTCATACTTACGAAAGAAAAAATACAAATGAAGAATTCTCTGAGTATATAACAGAAAATTACAAAAACTTTATCCGTGAACATCAACCCACCATGTCGCATGATATTGTAGAAAAATATCTTATGCCACAGCTTGAAAAGAAAAAACCTGTATATTTTATTGTGCTTGATTGTCTGCGCCTGGATCAGTTACATGTAATAGAACCGTATTTACAGGAATTGTTCAATATCAAAACCCAACACTATCTTTCCATCTTACCTACTTCTACTCCATATTCTCGTAACGCTATTTTTGCCGGTATGCTGCCAAAAGACATCGCAGAGAAAACCCCTCAATATTGGAAAAGTAATTCGGAAGTAGAAGATAGTAGAAATAGATATGAACACTTTCTTATTGACAGACTATTGAAAAAACATGGTTTCAGATTTCCTAACGGAACAAAATATACAAAAATTCTTGATCAGGAAGAGGGTAAATTTGTCGTAAAGCAAATCCCTAAGTATGAAAATGAACAATTGATAATCCTGGTTTACAACTTTCTGGATATGCTCCTTCATCATCGATTTAAAGATGAAATATTAAAAGAGATGTTGCCCAACGACAAGGCGCTTAGATCTCTTACCGATGTCTGGTTCCAAAATTCGGATTTATATAAAGCTATTAAAAAAATTGCAGCTCAGGGGGCTACCGTTGTTCTGACTACTGATCACGGCTCAATAAAAGTGGGTCATCCCATGAAAGTAAGAACTGATAAAGAAGCCTCTTACGGTCTTCGCTCCAAGCACGGAAAAAATATATCCTGTAAATCAAGTCATGCCTATAAAGTAAAAAATCCACAAGAAATTGGTGTTCCATCAGCAAATATTGTCGATAATTTTATATTTGCAAAAGGCGATTATTACTTCGTTTATCCTACATCCTACAATGAATACAAGAAAAAATTTCATGGCACTTATCAACACGGTGGAATTTCCATGGAAGAAATGATATTGCCCATATCTATCCTTACTCCCAAAAAATAAATTATATATGAATAATAATGTTATAATCAGAAAAAAAGTTGCATCTATTAAAGAAACTGCTAAAATTGCTGAAGATTTTGCCAACCAATTGCAGGAAGGTGATGTGGTAGCACTTTGTGGAGAACTGGGTACTGGCAAAACATTTTTTGTTCGCAAGGTAGCCGAAGCATTAAATTACGAAAACCTGGTAACGAGTCCCACTTTTGTTATTTTGAATATCTATAAAGCTGACATGATGATCTATCATTTTGATCTTTATAGGCTTGAACGAGAACAAGAATTGGAAAATGTAGGCTTCTCTGAATATCTGAATAAAAATGGAATTGTCTTTGTTGAATGGCCGGAAGTAGCAAAAAATTTTTTGCCTGCCGAATACTATCTCGTGAAATTTAAAATTGTACAGGATAAAAGAAAAAGTCGGGAAATTATTATAAAAAAGATTGAGAAAAAGGAGTAATTTTGTCTAAATTAATGAAAAGTGTTTCGGGAATAAGAGGAATAGTAGGTGATTCGCTTACAATGGACCTGGTTTTGAAATATGCTAAACAATTTGGAGAATTTTGTAATAGAGGAAAGATTCTAGTAGGAAGGGATTCACGTAAAACCGGCCCGATGCTATTCCAAACTATCTCTGCAGGTTTGATGTCCATAGGTTGTGATGTGGTAAACCTGGGAATCTGTCCCACACCTACTATTTTACTGGAAGTTGAAAATACAGATGCAGATGGGGGAATTGCTATAACTGCCAGTCATAATCCCAAAGAGTGGAATGCTCTGAAATTGATTACAGGAAAAGGCACCTTTTTGAATGAAAAACAGGCATATGATTTTTGGCAGATTAATCCGAATGAGATTGAGGAAAATAAATGGGATGAAATTGGAAAAATTTCTCAAAATTCAAAAGCAGTAGAAAATCATATTAAAAGAATATTAAGTCTATCCCACGTGCATGTGGATAAAATAAAGGAACAAAGGTATAAAGTTGTAATTGATTCTACTAATGGAGCAGGCGGGGTAATGTCACCTGCATTGCTAAAAAGACTGGGGTGTGAGGTCGAAGAACTTTATTCCAAAACAAACGGAGAATTTTCCAGACAACCTGAACCATCAGCCAAAAATTTACATGATCTGGAAATGAAAATGAAAGAGGTAAATGCAGATATAGGCTTTGCTACTGATCCGGATGTTGATAGATTATCTATTGTCTCTGATCAGGGAAAAGCACTTGGTACGGAGTTTACACTGGGGCTGGTAGAAGATTATATTTTATCCCGGAAAAAAGGAAATATAGCTACAAATCTTTCATCTTCCATGATATCAGATAAGATCGCAGAAAAATATGGTGTTGAAGTTTTTCGCTCAAAAGTAGGAGAAATAAATGTTGCAGATAAGATGAAAGAGCATGGCTGTGTTATAGGTGGAGAGGGTAATGGTGGTATAATTCTACCTGAGCTTCACTTTACACGTGATGCGCCCATGGCAATGGCTCTTATACTTTCCTACATGGCAGATAGAAAAAGTAATATTTCCAATCTTGCCGCAAAAATTCCTCAATTTATTATGTATAAGACCAAAGTGCCTATAACCAAAGATATGGATTTTACTAAACTGAAGAAAAAAATAAAAAATTTTTTTGCTTTACAAGAATTTGATCTAACAGATGGCATAAAAATCATTGATCCAAAATACTGGATTCATGTAAGAAAATCCGGAACTGAACCGATAATCAGGATTTATTCTGAGAGTGAAAGTCTAAAAATGTCTAAAAAACTTGTAAAAAAAATTATAGATTTACTTAGTTAGTGTAAATTTATAAAAATAAATAATCATATTAAAAATGTAAACCTATTTTAAAAAATTAATGAAGAAAGATATTAAATTTATGAAAATTACAAAAAAATTATTAAAACAATTACCGAAAACCGATTTACATGTTCATCTGGATGGCTCTATGCGTATAAATACTATTTTAGAATTAGCTGAGAAATGGAAGATTGATTTACCCTCAACCGATCCGGAAAAGTTGCGCAAAAAGATTATTGGAGAAAAGGCAAATGATCTGGGAGAATACCTGGAAGGATTCGATATTACACTCAAAGTTTTACAAAATGAAGAAGGATTGCACCGAGGAGCATATGAATTAGCCGAAGATGCAGCAGAAGAGAATATACGATATACCGAGATTCGATTTTGTCCTCTTCTCCATACAGAGGAGGGACTCAGCCTTACTACCGTATCAAATGCAGTTTTAGATGGTCTGGCTCAGGCAGAAAAAGATTTTGGTATTAGAACAGGTGTAATCTTCAGTGGGATGAGAAATATGAGTCCTGAAATATCCCTGCGACTGGCTAGCCTTGCTACTACATACAAAAATAAAGGTGTGGTAGGATTTGATCTTGCCGGTCAGGAATATAATTTTCCGGCAAAAGAACACCGTACAGCTTTTGATCTGGCACTCAAAAATAATCTTAATATTACCATACACGCCGGTGAAGCTTATGGCTCGGAAAGTATCCATCAAGCTATACATTATTGTGGTGCACACAGAATAGGACATGGAACACGCCTGATTGAAGACGGTGATTTATTAAATTATGTAAATGATCATCGTATCCCTATTGAAATTTGTCTGAAAAGTAATATTGATACTCATACTGTATCATCCTATAAAGAACATCCCTTCCCAATTTTTTATGATCTTGGCTTAAGAGTTACCCTAAATACAGACAATCGTCTTGTTTCCAATACTAACATGACAGAGGAATTCATGACTGCTCATAAGGAATTCAATTTTGATTATAAAAAAATTAAAAATTTGATAATAAATGGATTCAAAAGCTCCTTCTTGCCCTACCGGGACAAATCTCTGATTTTATCAAAGATTCTCGATGAGATTGAAGAGATAGAGAAGGAATATAAGAGCTCAAATGAAAAAATTGATTACGAAGATAAATTGTAGTTTTAAAAAATTATGGAGGTAAAATGACCTTAAAAGAAAAGGTGTTCAAATGGTTTGATGAACATCCTGAGGAATTAGAAAAAACAGGATATGGTTCAAATGCAAAATTGCGCGAAGCCTTTCCCAACGAAAGTAGAAAAACTCTTTCCATGTATAAAATGCAGTATAAAAATTTGGAAGAAATGAAGCAAATGGAAGAGGGAAAGGAAAGTGCTGAAGAAAGTAAGGAGAAAGAAAAAGATACGATTGAAGACCGCAAGGTTCACAAATGCAATCTTAATTTTAGTAAAGACTTCTTCCTCCTCGCCATACCGGTAGTCCTATTCCTCCTTTGGTTAATTATAAAGCCGCACAAAAAATAATTACTAAATCTGCGCCAGCTCCTATATTTTTTAGCTTTCTCAAGTCAGGGCTCGTCGATTATCTTACTGTCAGGAGCAACAGTTTCTTCCCTATGTAAATTACCTTTGGCTTTTTCAATAATTACAACCATATATGTCTTTCTATCAGCAATGATTATCGCAAGGGTTTTTTCCTGTTCTGTATTTTCTGCTTCTGAAAAAAATCAAATCAGCACCGTTCTTAACGGGTATTTTAGCATCCTCTCTCCCAAATTCTGTTTCAAAAGGGTTGATACGGACACTCTTTTTTTCAAATCATTAAAATCTAAGTTTAAAGAGTATATTTAACCAGAATCCTGGCAGCTACTTTTTGGAAGGAAGCAACTACGTTCTCCAAATCCGGAATAAATGTTTCTTGCTTAAAATTTGAGATAATTTTAGTAAATTGAACTCATTGCCAGGCATATAAAGTTTTGTCCTGCAAATTGTATTTATGTTTATTTTAATCCCCAAAAAAATATTTATATTGTATCTAAAGTGTTAATTACTATTCTTGTTCAGAATTTTTTCAATAATGTTAGTAGTGGATTTTCCCTCAACAAAATTTAAGCTTTTAACTTTACCACCATTAGCAAGAACTATATCACTTCCCACTATATCCTTTGGTTGCCAGTCTCCACCTTTTACCAAGATATCTGGTTTTATCAGCTTTATGAGTTCATAGGGGGTTTGCTGATGAAAGATAACAACAAAATCTACCGGTACAAGTGCATCTAAAACTGTGGCTCTATCTCTATCTTCGTTTATAGGACGATTTTGTCCTTTTAATTTTTTTACCGAACTATCGCTATTAAGACCTACAACCAAATAATCTCCTAGTTTTTTCGCTTCCTGTAGATATTTAATGTGCCCACTATGGATTATATCAAAACAGCCATTTGTGAAAACAATTTTTTTATTCTTTTTATGCATTTTTTTTGCGGTATTTTCTATTTCTTTCCAGGTTAGAACCATATGTTATTCCTATTTTCTGTTATTCCATTTATGAAAAGAGTCTAATATTTCATCTTTAGTAGCTGGCTTTGCGCCCACTTTTCCACAAACTACACCTGCTGCATGATTGGCAATAATTGCTGCGTTTTTAATACTACAGCCACTGGCAAGAGCAAGCATCAATGTGCTTATTACAGTATCGCCAGCTCCTGTTACATCATAAACTTCTTTCGTGAAAGTGGGAATTGAAGAGTAGGAGCCATGCCTATCAAAAATAAACATACCTTCTGCCCCTAATGTAATTATCAAATAATGGCAATTAATGCGTTTAATCATCTTGCTCGCAATGGGGAGTAAGTCATTTTTATCTGAGATTTTTACATTCATGTTATCTTCTGTTTCTGCTCTATTCGGCTTAAAGAGGGTAACGTTTTTAAAGGAGAAAAAGTTCTTTTTCTTAGGATCTACTCCAATCAAAACACCGTTTTTGTTTGCTATGTCAATTGTTTGTTTTATCAAATTTCCAGTAATAAGTCCCTTATTATAATCCTGAAAAATAATAGCATCCAAGGTGTGGATATTCTTTTTTATAAAATTCATAAATTTTTCTTGCTGTTCGTGATCAGTATTTCTGGTATCTTCATAATCTATTCGCAGTAATTGTTGATTTCTGGCTATTATTCTTCTTTTCTGTATAGTTGGTTTTTCTTCAGTGGGAAAAATCCCATTGGTGTTAATACCACTTTTTTTGAATAATGATTTCATCTGAGCACCACCTAGATCATTACCGATAGAACCAAGAACTATAGGAGTTGCACCTAATGATTTTATATTATTAGACACATTGGCTGCTCCACCCAGGCCATATTTTTCATTATCAACTCTTACCACTTGGACTGGCGCTTCGGGAGAGATTCTGTTTACATCGCCAAAAATATACTGGTCAAGTATTAGATCACCGATGACCATTATTTTTTTATCAGCAAAACTGTCTAAAATTTCTTTTGCTTGGGTTATTTTCATTATTATTTCCTAATGTTAAAATTTTATAAATTTAATTTATTTTCATTACCTTGCTTAAGCCTTTTAATGTTTTCTTTATGACGCACCAGAATTAATATCATGATGATAAATGAAAATATCAGATAAGTAAATTCGTTAAATTCAGGCAGATTTAATATTAATTCAATAATAAAAAATGACACTATAGCTAGAATTGATGCCAGAGATACATACCGAGAAATAATAAGAGTTATAATAAAGATAATCAAAGCAGCCAGAGAAGGTATTGGTAAAATATTCAAAAACACTCCGGCTCCTGTTGCAACTCCTTTTCCACCTTTAAACTTTAAAAATATTGAAAAAACATGCCCCATTATCGCCAACAATCCCGTTAATGCTAAAAGAGGTTGAAGAATTGTTCCTGCAAAACCAAAAAGTAACATTCTGGCAAAGTAAACAGCAAAGAAGCCTTTGGCTATATCAAATAAAAGGGAAATTATACCCGGCATGGGGCCAAGAACACGAAATGTGTTTGTGGCACCAATGTTTTTACTACCATGTTCGCGAATGTCGATATTCTGCAATTTTCCCAGGATGAAACCCGAGGGAATTGCACCGAGTAAGTATGCCAGGATAAAACTGAAAATTATATTCATCTATCTCTCTTTAAATTTTAATTTAAGGGTTACACCCTCGAAGCCATATTCTTTTCGAATCTCATTAAGTAAATACCTTTTGTAATTTTTTGTGATTAAGCTGGGATTGTTAACGCTAAATACAAAAGTAGGGGGATCTACTTCTGCCTCCGTACAATAATATACTTTAACATGTTTTCTGGACGGATGGCGAGGAGGCACTTTTGCCACAGTTTTCTCGATGAATTTATTCAAATCAGAAGTTTTTATACGCTCAAAATTATTTTCTCTCACATCAATGATTTTGTCCAGTAATTTTGCTACCTTTGTTCCAAATTTTGCCGATATGAAGACAAGAGGTGCGTAGCTAGCAAAATCTAAGGTGTACTCGTAGTAATCAATGAATTTATATATAGTTTTTCCATCTTTTTCAATCAAATCCCATTTATTGATTACCAGTATAATGTTTTTGTATTTCTTTCTGGCATAACGGATTATTCGTTTATCCTGAGCCGAAATTTTTTGAGTTGCATCCATCATTATAACTACAATATCTGAGTTGTCTATGCTTCTTATACTCCTCAGGTTGCTAAAATATTCCACACCAAAATCAACCTTACTTTTTTTTCTTAATCCTGCCGTATCAATAAGACGCCATTGTTGTTCTTTATAAAAAAAGTTAAGATGAATTGAATCCCGTGTTGTTCCTGGCTCTTCGGTAACGATTACTGCTTGCTGCCCTGTTATTTGGTTTACCAGCGAGGATTTTCCTACATTGGGCTTACCTACTATAGCAACTGCTGTATAATCAGCTTCTTCTTCCTCTTCCACTTCTAATTCTGGCAAATGATCTGTTAATTCATCCAGGAATTCGGCGAAATTATGACCGTTTAAAGCGGAAATGCCGATAACTTTACCCAGACCCAATTCCTGGAATTCATAAACTCCCAGTTCAGACTTTTCATTATCTACTTTGTTGGCAACTGTAATGATTCTATCAGCTACAGGTCTTAGTAATTCTGTAATATGTTTGTCCAGAGGTGTAACTCCCACCTTGTTATCAACGGCAAATATGATCAAGTCGGCTTTCTCTATAGCTATAGCAGCCTGAGACAGAATACATTGCTCCATTTTATCTTCGGAGTGTGGCACCAACCCACCTGTATCTACTACAGTGAAGTATTTACCATTCCATTCTGCATCATGAAATTTTATATCACGGGTAACTCCTGATTCTTCATCAACGATGGCAAGCTTGCGACCTACCATACGATTAAAGATGGTGGATTTGCCCACATTGGGTCTGCCGATAATTGCTACAATTGGATTATTCATGCTTAAATTCCTTGCTTTTCATTTCTTGAGTAGTAAAACATTGTCAAATAATTCGAGTTTAAATTATTAAGACAAGTTTATTATGTTGGAAAAACTTAATCAAGAGATAAAAAATTGTACTAAATGCGCCTTGCACAAAACACGCAATCATGCGATTTGCGGAGAAGGAAATACAGATAGTAAGCTTTTTTTAATTCCCCAGGCTCCCGGCGAACAGGAAGATAAACATAACAAAATGTTCGTGGGACCTTCCGGAAAGATATTTGACGAGTTGATGGATGCAGCGGGCATAACAAGAGATATGATTTATATGAGCAATCTAATTAAATGTAAATTGCCCGAAAATCGCAAACCCAAACAGATAGAAATAAAAACCTGTTCCCAGTATCTTGATAGGGAAATCGAATTATTAGATCCTGAATTTTTAGTACCTCTGGGGTACTACTCCACCCAGTATATTTTTCATAAATATTTTTTACCACAAATTGCAAAGGCAGAATTTCCAGAATATATTGGCAAGTTGATTTACAAAGAGGGGCGAAAAATCTTTCCGCTTACTCATCCTGCTGCCTTGATATACGTGAATGATTTCAAGGGTAAAGTAATAGAGAATTATAAAAAATTACAGATTCTATTACATGAGTGTAAGTGGTATCAGGTATGTCCCATGAAATATTTTTATGAGAAAGGTGAGCTTGATCGAAAGTGGATTGAATTGTATTGTAAAGGCAACTGGAAGGAGTGTGTTCGTTACAGGATGGAGGAAAGCGGAGAATATCATTCGGATAGAATGCTTCCCAATGGTGAGATGATGGAAGGATGATTAAAAGTAGAAATCAAATAGAAATACTCGTACCAAAATAGGTTGAAATTTACTAAAAAATAAATCAAAAGACTAAATTGTCTCATAATTCAAAATCAAAAATTGTCTTTCCTTTAACAATAAATTCCTACTAATACCTATAATTCCCACTAATTCCTATTAACTCCTCTTGCCTTAATTTCTAAACTCCTAAACTTCTAAACCTCTAAACTTCTACACCGATTTTTCCCAGTTTTTTTACTAGCCACTTATCAATAAAATTGACTTTTTATCAACCGAAAAATATTTTTGTAACTTAAGTTTATGCCTTTATTAAACAACGTTTTTGAATAACTTGACATAAATTTCAAGCATTCAAGTTAAAGGGCAAAAGATAATTATCGTAAGGAGAAAATTAATATGAAAAAGAAAGTTATTATTATGGGAGCCGCTGGCAGAGATTTCCATAATTTTAATGTTTATTTCAGAGGAAATGAAAATTATGAAGTAGTTGCTTTTACTGCAACCCAGATACCTGATATCGAAGGAAGAAAATATCCGGCAGACCTTGCTGGCGAAGAGCTTTATCCCCAAGGTGTTCCGATAGAAGACGAAGCTGATTTGAAAAATTTAATTGAAGAAAATAATATAGATCAGGTGGTTTTTGCTTACAGTGATGTTACCAATAATTACGTAATGCAAA
The DNA here is from genome assembly GCA_018334695.1 of Candidatus Cloacimonadota bacterium. GTDB lineage: Bacteria > Cloacimonadota > Cloacimonadia > JGIOTU-2 > JGIOTU-2 > TCS60. The sequence goes on along the minus strand of JAGXLO010000007.1, from coordinate 10,873 downwards.
AAGCTGCAATGGTAAATGATACCGGAGCAGATTTTGTTCTAATGGGTATGCAGAATTCTGTAGTGAAAACAGATAAACCTTTGATAACTATCTGTGCTGTACGTACCGGTTGCGGCAAAAGTCAGACCACAAGACGCGTGGTTGAAGAACTGAAAAATAAAGGCTTAAAAGTTGCGTCCATACGTCATCCTATGCCTTATGGTGATCTGGCAAAACAAAAAGTACAGCGCTTTGCCGAAATGGAAGACCTTGATAAACATAAATGTACGATCGAGGAAATGGAAGAATACGAACCTCATATAAAGATGGGTAGCATCGTTTATGCCGGTGTGGATTACGAAGCTATAGTACGAGAAGCTGAACAAGAAGCTGAGGTAATAGTTTGGGATGGTGGCAATAATGATACCCCATTTTACACATCAGACAATGAATTAAATATAGTTGTTGCTGACCCACATCGTCCTTATGACGAACTGGATTATTATCCCGGTCACACTAATTTGCTCAGAGCAGATATTATAGTTCTTAACAAGATTGATTCTGCTGATGCAGAGAATATACAAATCGTAAGAAATAATATTAGACGTTTCAATCCCAGAGCAAAAGTAGTTGATGGAGCTTCTCCTGTCACCGTTAATAAACCAGAATTAATAACCAATGCCAAGGCACTCGTAGTAGAAGACGGTCCCACACTTACTCATGGTGAGATGAAGTATGGTGCAGGTATTGTCGCTGCCGAAAAATATGGAGTGAAAGAACTGGTTGATCCCAGACCATATGCTGTTGGTACAATCAAAGAAACATTTGAAAAATATCCTGAGATAGGTACTTTGTTACCCGCAATGGGATATGGTGATAAGCAGGTAAAAGATCTGGAAGAGACAATTAACAAAGCTGATTGCGAAGTCGTAGTAATTGGAACACCAATAGATTTAAATCGAATTATAAAAATTGATAAACCCACAGTTCGAGTAAAATACTTCCTGCAAGAAATCGGAAGTCCTGACTTGAAAGAACTGATTGATGATTTTATTGAATAAATGGAGGAAATTTGTCATTATCTAAGCAAACCAAACAAGAGATAGTCAATAAATTTCAAACACATCCTGATGATACAGGATCTCCCGAAGTACAAATTGCACTTCTTACTCATAGGATTCAGCAAATTACTGAACATCTTAAGAAGTTCAAAAAAGACCATAACACAAGACGCAGTCTTCTAAAACTGGTCGGCCAAAGGAGAAAACTACTTGATTATCTTAAACAGGTAGATATTAAAAGATATAGAACTTTACTTAATGCATTAAACTTAAGAAAGTAATATATAATATTAAATTGAAAATTAACGAGTTTGTTTCAAAACTCATAATAAAGAATTAAAAGAGTTGGAATTACTCCGGCTCTTATGGAGATTAAATGAATAAAGATATTATTCGCATGGAGACTGAATTTGCTAATCGTAAACTAGTTCTGGAAACTGGTAGAATGGCAAAACAGACCAATGGTTCTGTTTTTGTCCAATATGGTGGCACTGTTGTGCTTGTAACTGCTACAGCTTCTGATGAACGCCGGGAAGATATAGATTATTTTCCCTTAATTGTAGATTTTATAGAAAAAATGTATGCCTCGGGTAAAATTCCCGGAGGATTTTTCAAACGAGAGGCTAAACCTTCTACAACAGCCACATTGACGGCTCGTTTGATTGATAGACCAATTCGTCCGCTTTTTCCGGATGGTTTTAGAAATGAAGTTCAAATCATTGCTACTGTCCTGTCTTATGATCAGGTTAACTCACCCGAAATGGCAGGAATGCTGGGAGCCTCTGCTGCTCTTTCAATTTCTGATATACCATTTCACGGTCCTATAGCCGGTGTGAAAGTTGGCTTAGTTGACGGAGAATATATAATAAATCCTACCTTAGACGAACTTGAAGTCTCAGATCTGGATTTGTCTATAGCCGGAAAAGAAGAAGCTATCATGATGGTAGAATCAGGTGCTAAAGAGATTGAAGAAGATATAATGTTGACGGCTCTTGATGAGGGTCATAAGGCTATTAAAGAACTGTTGGAATTCGAAAAGGAATTTATCGCAAAAGCTGCACAACCCAAAGGTGACTACGTATTTGACAAAATAGATGAAGAACTGGTTAAAAAAATTGAAGTAAATGACTATGATAATCTAAAAGAGGCAGTAAACAAGGGCGATAAAAAATTAAGACATGACGCATTGAAATCAGTAAAAGATAATATTTTTGAAAGATATGAAGAGAAATTAGGCGAAGAGAAATTTGCCGATAAGAAAATTACCATAAAAAATGCTATAGAAGAGATACAAAAAAAGGTTATCCGCGAGCAAGTCATAAAAGAGAAAAAGAGAGTTGATGGTAGAGGGTCTGATGATATTAGAGATATTACTTGTGAAATAGATGTTCTGCCTAGCACACATGGAGCTGCGCTTTTTACCCGTGGTGAAACCCAATCTCTGGGTGTAGTAACCCTGGGAAGTGGGGCTGATGAAAAAATAATTGATGAACTAGATGAAGAGTTTAAAAAACGTTTTTATCTGCATTATAATTTTCCCCCATTCAGCGTGGGAGAAGTAAGATTCTTGCGTGGTCCGGGAAGAAGAGAACTTGGTCACGGAAATCTGGCAGAAAGAGCTCTAAAACCTGTTATCCCTGATGAGGAAAAATTTCCCTATACTTTAAGAATTGTGTCGGAAATTTTGGAATCAAATGGTTCTTCCTCAATGGCAACCGTTTGCAGCGGTTCTCTGGCTCTTATGGCAGCTGGTGTACCAATCGAAAGACCTGTAGTAGGTATCGCCAATGGTTTGATTATGGAAGATGATAAATATGAAGTACTAACCGATATACTTGGAATTGAAGATCACTATGGAGATATGGATTTTAAAGTTACAGGCTCAGAAAAAGGTATAACTGCTTTACAAATGGATATCAAAGTTGAAGGTATTACTCAGGAAATCATGAAAGATGCTCTTTACAGAGCTAAAGAAGCTAGAAATTATATCCTCAAAAAAGTAAAAGATACCATATCTGAACCCCGTAAACAGCTTTCGGAAAATGCACCAAAGATCAAGATGTTTACAGTAAAAACCGATAAGATCGGAGATATTATCGGTCCTCAAGGTAAGTTTATAAAAGCTATTATTGAAGAAACCGGTGTTACAATCGATATTGATGATGACGGAACAGTAAAAATTGCTTCTGAAGATCAGGCAATGATTGATGAAGCTAAACGTCAGATAGACAATCTTGTTGCTGAACCGGAAGTAGGTAAAATTTATGAAGGTACAGTAAGGGCTGTTAAAGACTTTGGCGCTTTTGTCGAGATTTTACCAGGTCAGGATGGTCTGGTTCACATCTCCAATTTGGAAAAGAAAAGGACAAAGAAAACTTCCGATATAGTAAACGTTGGCGATAAAGTAAAAGTAAAAGTAATAAAAGTAGAAAACGGTAAAATACAGCTCTCTATGAAGGGCTTAAGTAGCAAAGAATAATTGAAATTATACAGGTGCCTTAATTGAAAGTAATTCTTGTAGTTGGTGCCAGACCGAATTTTATGAAAGTCGGTCCGGTTTATTTTGCCCTAAAGGATAACAGCCTTTTTAGACCTTACCTTGTTCATACAGGTCAGCATTATGATGTTAACCTCTCAAAAGTCTTTTTTGATCATCTTGGATTTCCTAAACCTGACCGCTATTTGGGCGTGGGCTCCGGAACGCATGGGGTTCAAACCGCCAAAATCATGATTCAATTTGAGAAAGTTCTATTTGAAGAAAAACCCGATGCAGTTTTGGTTGCCGGGGATGTAAACTCTACTATTGCCTGTGCTCTGGATGCTGTAAAAATGCATATCCCTGTTGCACATCTGGAAGCAGGCTTACGTTCTTTTGATCGTAAGATGCCGGAAGAGATCAATCGTATTCTTACTGATTCAATCTCACAAATACTTCTCACTCCCTCTCAGGATGGGAATGAAAATCTTATGAATGAAGGCATTAGTCCTGAAAAAATTTATTTTGTGGGCAATGCCATGATTGATTCATTAAAAAAGCACGAAAAAGAAGCAGAAAACTCTAACATTATCAATAAGCTAAATTTAGAAAAAGATGGTTTTGGCTTAATCACTCTACATCGACCCAGTAATGTTGATAAAGTGGAAAATTTCAAAAAAATTATTAAGGCTTTTTACCATATTCAAAGATCTCTACCTCTAATATTCCCTATCCACCCACGTACTGTTAAAATGATTAAAAAATTTTCACTTCAAGATGAGTTTGATAGAATGAAAAATTTTCAGTTTGTAGAACCCCTGGGATATTTTGATTTTCTGAAATTAGAAAAATATGCTAAGGTTGTACTAACGGATTCGGGTGGTATCCAGGAAGAAACAACTGTTTTGAATGTTCCCTGCCTCACTATCAGAGAAAATACCGAAAGACCTATAACAATTACGCAGGGCACAAATAAATTGGTGGGAACAGATACAGAAAAAATTATTGCTGAGACAGATAAAATTCTTAGAGGAAATAATAAAAAAGGTCAGATTCCTTATAAATGGGATGGAAATACTGCGCAACGAGTTGTGAAAGTATTCAAAGAATATTGGAAGAAAAGCGGATAATGAAGATATTAGTAACCGGAGGTGCCGGTTATATTGGAAGTCATACCTGCGTGGAACTCCTAAAAGCCGGACACGAAATAGTGATTGTAGATAATTTAAGTAATAGCAACAAAAAATCATTGCATCGGGTACAGGCAATAACGGAAAAGAAACTTGATTTTTATAAAGTTGATATCCGTGATAGAAAAGCCCTAGAACAAGTTTTTGAAAAGCATGATATTAACTCAGTAGTACATTTTGCTGGGTTAAAAGCGGTAGGAGAATCAGTAGAAAAGCCACTTCTTTATTATAAAAATAATGTAGGCGGAACAATCATTTTATGCGAAGTTATGAATAAATTTGATGTTAAAGATATAGTTTTTAGTTCTTCTGCCACTGTATATGGAGATCCACATAAAGTCCCAATAAAGGAAAAATTTCCTGTTCATCCCACTAATCCCTATGGGCGTTCAAAATTGATGATTGAGGAAATTTTAAATGATCTAAACGTTTCAGATTCTGAGTGGAATGCGATTTTATTAAGATATTTTAATCCTGTTGGTGCTCACGAATCAGGACTTATAGGAGAAGATCCTAACGATATACCGAATAACTTGATGCCTTATATTTCTCAAGTGGCTGTAGGAAAACTGGATAAATTGCATGTTTTTGGTAAGGATTATCCTACTGAAGATGGTACGGGTGTAAGAGATTATATTCACGTAGTGGATCTGTCGCTGGGACACCTAAATGCTCTGGATAAATTGCAGGAAAATCCTGGTGTAACAGTATATAACCTGGGAACAGGAGAGGGATACAGTGTTCTTGAAATGATTTCAACTTTTGAAAAGGTTTCCGGAAAATCTATTCCTTATGATATACTAGATAGACGTTCCGGTGATATTGCGGAATGCTATGCGGATCCTTCTTTAGCCAAAAAGGAACTAAATTGGGAAGCAAAAAGAGGTATTGAAGATATGTGCAAGGATGCCTGGCACTGGCAAAAAAATAATCCTCAAGGCTATAAAATTTAAGAAGTAACAGGAGATAAATTATGGAAGTAGCAATTATTGGAACAGGTTATGTAGGCTTGGTTTCCGGAACCTGTATCGCAGATATGGGACACAATGTAACCTGTGTTGATAATAACAAAGATAAAATTGGTATGCTAAATCAGGGCAAAATGCCTATTTACGAGAGAGGTTTGAAAGAGATAGTAGAGACCAACGTAGAAGGCGGACGTCTTTACTTTACTACTGATATTGAGCAGGCAGTTGAAAAAGCAAAAGTTGTTTTTATAGCTGTAGGTACTCCTCCCGATGAAGACGGAGCTGCAGATTTACAGTATGTACTGGCTGTTGCCCAGGAAATTGGCAAATATTTAAATGGATATAAAGTTATTGTAGATAAATCAACTGTACCTATAGGAACCGCAGATAAAGTAAAAGCAACTATTCAAGATAAATTGGATGAAAGAAGTGTGAATTATGAATTTGATGTTATCTCTAATCCGGAATTTCTTAGAGAAGGAGTTGCAATTCAGGATTTTTTAAAACCTGATAGAGTCATTATTGGTAGCGAGAGTGAAAAAGCCAAAGGTATCATGAAAGAATTGTATCGTTCCTTTACCCTGCAAAAGGACAGAGTAATGTTTATGGATATCCGTTCTGCGGAAATGACTAAATACGCAGCTAATGCAATCTTGGCAACAAAGATTTCATTCATGAACGAAATTGCTCGACTCTGTGAAAAAGTGGATGCAGACGTAGAAGATGTAAGAGTGGGTATAGGTTCTGATACTCGTATTGGTTATAAGTTTTTATATCCCGGTGTGGGCTATGGTGGCTCCTGTTTCCCCAAAGATGTAAAAGCTCTAATTAGAATTGCTCGTGAAAATGATACTTCATCCCAAATTTTAGAGGCAGTAGAGGATGTAAATGAGAAACAAAAAGGGATTCTTGTTGATAAGGTTGTAGATCATTTTGGTGAAGATCTTACCGGAAAGATATTTGCAGTCTGGGGCCTTTCTTTTAAACCAATGACTGATGATATGCGTGAGGCTCCATCCAGAGTTATAATTAAACAATTAATTGCTAAAGGGGCAAGAATTCAGACTTATGATCCTCAGGCAATGAAAGAAGCCCGAAGAATTTTTGGTGATAACAAGAATATTATTTATACTTCCGATCAGTATTCTGCACTGAACAATGCCGATGCTCTCTTACTTGTTACAGAATGGCACCAATTCCGCAATCCAAATTTTGATCGTATCAAAAAATTACTAAAACAAAACATTATTTTTGACGGAAGAAATCAATACAAGCCACGCAGAACCAGAGAAAACGGTTTTACATATTATTGTATTGGTAGATAAATTAATAATTTTAAAGCAGTTTTAATCACGTTGTTGATATTTCAGCGGTATTTTTATTACCTGATAATTGAGAATAACAATTTATTATGTTAATTAGCCTTTTTGATATAAATTGAATATCTTAAAAAATTAGACATCTTTTTCCCATCTGAGAAAAAATAAATAAAAATATTATAATTACTTGACAATAATAGTACGAAAGTAAATTTAATCAAAAAAATTTGATTAAAAAAGAAAGGATATAAAAAATGAACAAAAAATTGTTTCTAGCACTACTTTGTTCCCTTCTTATTTTCTCTTTTGGCTATGCTGCCAAAGAGCAAGTAGTAAGCTATAATGACGCTTGGGGTAATGAAGGAATTACTTTGTTAAATCAAGATGATTCCTATATCACACTTAACTTTTCGATAAAAAAGTTTTCTTTAACCCCAAAACTAATTAATAATGAAGATCTGCAAACCATCGGTTTTGCGGAATCTTTTTTGCCGAATGATAAAGGCGCTCCCAATGTTCCATCAGTTAGTAGATATATTGCTATTCCACAGAATGCTGATATAAAAGTTAATATTATTAACTCTGAACAAGAAGTTATATCTAACGTTGATCTAGCACCCGCTCATCAGATTCCAGTAGATTCAAGTGATGAACCTCTTGTATATGATAAAAATATGGATATATATTCAAAAGATGAAATGTATCCCCAATCGGTTGTGAGAGTATCAGAACCTTCCAAAATGCGTGGAGTGGATATGGTAACATTGGCTGTATCCCCCTTTCAGTATAATCCCGTAACTAAAAAATTAAAAGTAAATAGAAATATTAAGATTGAAGTTGAATTTGTAGGTGGTAATGGTCATTTTGGTGTTGATAAGCTTCGCAGTAGATGGTGGGAATCCATCTGGCAACAAATGTTGGTAAATTATGAATCTCTGCCCGAGGTAAATTACAATAATAATTACCGTAATGATGATTATGAATACCTCATAATAATTCCGGATAATCCAATTTATTATGATTGGGCAGACAGTTTAAAACAGTTTAGAACCACACAAGGTATCAATACGGGTGTAGTTACTTTGGCTGATATTGGAGGTAATAACGCAAATACCATTGAAAATTATATTGATGGTTTAGACCCATATCCTGCTGCAATTTTATTTATGGCAGATTATGGAACAGGCGGAGTTTCCGGAAATGGAATCATTGCTCCCGAATTTGATGGTGGTTATGCCGATTGCATATCTGACAATTTTTATGCAGATGTTGATGAAGACCAATTACCGGATATTGTCACTGCTCGTATGACAGCTCAAACTGAAGATCAACTGGCTATAATGGTTTCCAAAGTATTGGATAATGAAAGAAATCCATCCACAAATCCCAATTTCTATCAACATCCGATTACTGCTCTCGGTTGGCAAACAGAGCGTTGGTTCCAGATTTGTTCAGAATCTATTGGCGGTTTCTGGCATAATGAACTCGATAGAGATCAGGTAAGAATTAATGCAGTTTATGGTGGTAACCCTAATACAGATCCCTGGTCCACTGCTACTAATACAAATTTAGTGTTAAACTATTTTGGACCCAATGGACAAGGATATATTCCCGCCAGTCCTTCTGCTTTAGGCGGTTGGACAGGTGGAACTGCTACAGACGTAAATGACGCCATAAACAGTGGTGCTTTTATGCTACAACATCGTGATCACGGTAGTACTACAGGTTGGGGTGAACCTGCTTATGGTATCTCAAATATGGGTGCCCTTGATAATGAAGATCTGGTAACAGTTTTTTCAATTAATTGTCTTACCGGTCAATTCGACGATGATTCCGAATGTTTTGCCGAAGCAATGCACAGACATGAGCAACGTGCTCTCGGCTTAATTGCTGCAACTGCTGTCTCATTTTCTTTTGTCAATGATACCTATGTTTGGGGTATGTATGATAACTTCTGGCCGAATTTTATGCCAACATTCGGTGCCAATCCACCGGCAGATGGAAATGTCCTTCCCGCCTTTGGTAATGTGGCAGGTAAACATTTCCTGGCAAGCTCCAACTGGCCTTACAATACAAGTAATAAACCTGTAACCTATTACCTCTTCCACTGGCATGGTGGTGCTTTTTCTTCTACTTATACCCAAATGCCACAGAATTTGACTGTAGTTCACGACGGAGCTCTCCTTAGTGGTATGGATACTTATAGTGTAACTGCAGATCTGGGAGCACTAATTTGTCTTTCTGTTGACGGCGAAATCATAGGTGTAGGTGAAGGTAATGGCACTTTCCCTACAAGTATTTCAATTCCTCCCCAAACACCCGGAAATAATATGTTAATAACAGTTACAAAACAGGATCATTACAGATATGAAGAAGAAGTGGAAATAATTCCACCCAGCGGACCATATGTAATATTTAATGGATATACAATAAATGATTCCCTTGGAAATAATAATGGACAGGCTGATTATACCGAGAACATTACACTTAATGTTACATTAAAAAATGTTGGTGTTGCAGATGCTAATAATGTAGATGCAACCATAAGTACAAATGATGAATATGTGACAATTGTAGATTCAACTGAAAACTATGACTCCATTGGAACCGGTTCTACTTTAACTGTTGATGATGCTTTCCAGCTTCAAATTGCAAACAATGTTCCTGATCAACATCAGGTATTCTTTGATGTATCAGTTACGGGTACTTCCAAAGATTCACTCTGGGAGTCCGGTTTTGGTATGACTGTTAATGCACCTATACTCACAGCAGGCAATCTTTCAATTTCTGATCCTCAAGGTAATGGTAATGGTAGATTGGATCCTGGTGAAGAAGCTAATCTTACTATAGAAGCTATAAACCAGGGACATTCAGATATTTTTGATCTGGTTGCAACCTTAAACTCAGCTAATGATAATGTTGAAATTCTCACCTCTTCTGTTGATATTGACGAAATTGAATTTCAGGATACAACAACTGTAGTATTTACTGTTCAGGTAGATGATAATGCTCCTGTGGGCACTTCAGTTCCATTTGTTTTTGAAGTTGTTGGAGGTGAATATTCAGTTCAACACACTTATTATAAACTTATTGGGCTTGTAATAGAAGGTTTCGAAACCGGTGATTTTACAGATTTTGATTGGCAATTTGGGGGAGATGCCGGTTGGCAAATTTCCTCTGGTGATGCTTACGAAGGAGACTATTGCGCTCAATCAGAAGATATTGGCAATAGCCAAAATGCCGAGATGTCAGTTAATTTAAATGTATTTGACGGTGAGATCTCTTTCTACCGCAGAGTTTCATCTGAATCGAATTATGATTATCTTCAATTCTATATTGATGACGAGTTGAAAGGAGAATGGTCCGGTATTCTTGATTGGACAGAGGTTAGTTTTGATGTTTCTGCTGGTAACCATACCTTTAAATGGGTTTACGACAAAGATTACTATGTGAGTAGTGGACAGGATTGTGCCTGGATCGATTATATAACCTTTCCACCTATTCTGGCACCATATCCCGTATTTTACATGAATCCACAAGAACTGGATTTTGGTGATGTCTATGTAGATAGTACTTCTACTATGCAGTTTACTGTACAAAATATGGGTAGTGGAAATCTCAGTGGTTCTATTACAACCATTGATGGCTATTCAGTAACAGTAGCAGATAGTAAAGGTGAACCTAAAAATTCTATTGATTATTCGCTTGATATGGGACAGAGCAAAACTTATGATCTTACATTTGCTCCTACGCAACCTCAAAACTATGATGGTGAAATAACCATTACTCAAGTTCCCTTCGGCGTTCATAAATTGCCTGTTTATGGTGTAGGATTGCCACTTCAGGATACTGATGAAGAAAATCAATACTTTGCTCAAAC
>JAGXLO010000060.1 GCA_018334695.1 Candidatus Cloacimonadota bacterium | reverse complement strand
GCCTGGCGCCGCATGTCAATCTTTTTTGCTCCATAGATCTCCTGCGCAATTTTTGCGATCTTTTCTTCTACGGGCAGGTTCCAGCTGTAGAGTGTTTTTTGCTGACAGACATCATCTTTAATTACAGATACGATATTATGGGCCAGGGCCAATCCGCTTTGGCCGCCTTCACCCCAGTAATCTGTTACAACAGCACCAAAACCGTTTTCATTGGCATAGTTTTTTAGTATGTTCAATTCCTCTTTGGTATCTGTTTCAAATTTATTTATGGCAACAACAGACTTCATACCGAATTTACGGATATTTTCCAAATGCTTACCCAGATTCTCCAGGCCTTTTTCCACTGCTTCGGGATTTGGTTCGTCCAGGTCTTTTAATTTAACCCCGCCGTGATGTTTAATGGCTCTTACCGTAGCTACCAGGACCACGGCAGAGGTGCACATTTCTCCGTAGGGGCAGACAATATCAAAGAATTTCTCTGCTCCCAGGTCAAAACCAAAGCCTGCTTCTGTAATAACATAATCGGAGAGTCTGAGGGCTGTTTTGGTGGAGATAATGCTGTTGGCTCCCTGAGCAATATTGGCAAAGGGTCCGCCGTGCACAAAAGCGGGTGTGTTTTCTGTGGTTTGAACCAGGTTAGGTTTGAGTGCATCTTTGAGCAGGGCGGTTATGGCTCCTTCATAACCCATGTCTTTTACAGTTACCGGTTTTTTATCGTAAGTAAAGCCAACGATAATCTGAGAGATTTTATTTTTTAATTCCTTTAAATTATTGGATAGGCATAAAATTGCCATTATTTCGGATGCGGGGCTGATATCAAATCCGTCTTCTCGCGGCACGCCCTGAGTAAGACCACCCAAACCAATGACAACATTGCGCAATGACCTGTCATTAACATCCAGGACTCTCTGCCATTTTACGGATCTGGGATTTATCTGATGGGGATTATCCTGATAAATGGAGTTATCAATCAGGGCAGCCAGAGTATTATTGGCGGAAGTTATGGCGTGCATATCGCCTGTAAAATGCAAATTTATATCCTCCATAGGAAGAACCTGAGAATATCCGCCACCGGCAGCACCACCTTTTATACCAAAAACTGGTCCCAGAGAAGGTTCGCGTATGGCTACACTGGTTTTGTGTCCCAGTTGATTCATGGCTTGAGCCAGTCCAATGGCTGTGGTGGTTTTGCCCTCACCGGCCGGAGTGGGTGTTATGGCAGATACCAAAATAAGTTTGCCTGGTTTATTGTCCTGTAATTTTTCTAAGGTATCGTATTTAATTTTTGCTTTATAATCTCCATAAAGTTCGAGGTCGTCTTTGGAAAGTCCCAATTTTTCTGCAATGCTGGTAATTTTTTCCAATTTTGTCTTATGTGCTATTTCAATATCAGATAACATGCTTCCTCCTGATAAAATTATAATTAAAAATTAAAAAATTGAATAATTCCTCATTTTAACTCTTTGGTAAAAAATTAAAAAAAAATGGATGCCACCCGCCAGGAGCAGCACCCATTTTTATGATCTTTAATCAATAGGACTGAACATATCTTTTCCTACACCGCATTCCGGGCAGGTCCAGTCATCGGGCAGATCATCAAAAGCAACGTTATCGTTCTCAGCAGGATCGTAAATATAGCCGCACACATCGCATTGATATTTTTGCATATATACTCCTTTTAAATATTCTATTTCTAATAATTAGGTTTCCAGAGTTCAAAGTACTTCTGGTCATGATCGCAGACAGGGCATTTAGCAGGAGCTTCGATGGATTCCATAATATGACCGCAATTTCTACATTTCCAAAAAACTTTGCCATCCTTTTTAAACACTTTGTGTTCTGCTACATTTTTTCTCAGTTTCAGGTATCGTTCTTCGTGTCTTTTTTCTACTTTAGCCACATTACGAAAGGTTTTGGCAATTTCCGGGTAGCCTTCTTCATCTGCCACATCAGCAAAAGTGGGGTAGAGTTCGGTCCATTCTTCGTGTTCACCGTTTGCGGCATATTCCAGATTGTCTAAGGTGTTGTCTGTAAGAGCAATGGGATATTCTGCCTGAATTTCGAGGGCAGCTTCGTTCATACCGTTTTTGAGCAGCTGTTTATAGAAAAGTTCTGCGTGTTCTTTTTCATTGTCAGCTGTTTCGATGAATATTTCTGCTATTTGCAGGTAGCCTTCTTTTTTGGCTTTGCTGGCATAATAGGTATAACGCATTCTTGCCTGGGATTCTCCGGCAAATGATTTTAATAGATTTTCTGCTGTTTTAGTATTTTTGAATTCTGTCATTCATTCTCCTTTTATTTTTATAGAATAATCATTAAGATTTCCAAAGACCGTGTATATTGCACCACTCACGAGCAGCAAGAATCTCGGATTTTTTTACGGGAAATTCTGCTTTGGGTTCACCATCATGTTTGAGTTCAGCTTTAAATACTTTATCTTTGGTCAGCACTTCGATGAATTTAATATGATGCTTTTCTGTCATGGGATGAGTTTCGTTTTCGCCAACTTTGACGATAACGCCATCATCGGTTTCTTTGATAAAGGGTACATGTTTTTCTACGGAAGAATCCTTTGTTTGTGCTTCCAGTTTTTTCATAGGTTCACCGCAGCAAACCAGTGCTTCGGCACCTTCGTTAAATATTTCTACTACGTTATCACATATTTCACAGTAATATACATCTCTTAATTTTGTCATTTTTTCCTCCAATTGTTATTATTAATAAACCACTGATCACGCCGAAATTCGCAGAAATTTATTCATTTTGGAATCTACCTTGTAAACAGATTATAGAAAACAACAACTAATTTCTTTATATACATTATAACAGGCTCCAATAATTTTATAAGTAAGATTCTCAAATAATAATTTTTTACTGTTTCTTGTCTTCTTCCGTGTCATTCGGTGTATTCCGTGGTTAATCGTTTTATTCTTCTTCCGGTGTAAAGGTTCTGGTACCAAGTTCTTTATCCAGCATCAACATACCGTTGCCTTTACCGCCGATCATTTTTAGTTTATTCAACAGATGTTCCATGGAAGCTTCCTCTTCTACCTGTTCATCCACGAACCAATCTAACATGCTTTTAGTGGCGTGGTCATTTTCTTTTATGGCAAGATCCATGAGGTTATTAATAAGTTTAGTTACATATTGTTCATGTTTATAGGCTTTTTCGAAAATATCAATAACAGAGTCAAACTCATGATCGGGTTTTTCAATTGCCTTTAAGATAATTCTGCCGCCTCTTTCATCGAGGAAATTATACAACTTCATAGCATGGAATCTTTCTTCATCACCCTGCATCTTAAAGAAATGAGCGAAGCCGTCCAGATCGTTTGCATCCAGGTAGGCAGCCATTGCCATGTAGAGATATTCCGAGTAGAGTTCTTTATTGATTTGTTCGTTAATTGCTTTTTCCAGATTTTTTGATATCATTTATCCTCCTTAGATTTTATTTAAATTGTTTAATACATCTTCGTAATCCGGTTCCTGTGTAATTTCCGGGACTAATTGTACGTATCGCACCACACCCTCTTCATCCAGAATAATAACAGCTCTGGCGAATAAAGTGCTCATGGGTCCTTCTGTAATTCTAACACCATAGGCATCAGAGAAGTTGTTATCTCTCATTTCACTCAAAGTTATCACATTGTCCAATCCTTCAGCACCGCAGAATCTTTTTTGAGCAAAGGGCAGGTCTCTGGAGATACACAACACTTTTGTATCGGGCAGGTTTTCTGCTTCACTGTTGAATTTTCTTACGGACATGGAGCAGACGGGAGTATCCAGGCTGGGAAATATATTGAGAATGAGCTTTGAACCCAGGAAATTTTGCAGGGAAACGTCTTCCAGATCATTATTAGTAAGAGTGAATTCGGGAGCCGGTTTTCCAGCTTGGGGAAGGTCAGCGTTGGTTTTAATTTCTGTTCCTTTAAGTTTTGTTATTGCCATTTTTTCTCCGAGTTTATTATACCAATTTTTCTTTTTTTTGCGTCAGAAGTACCACATGTTTTCTTTCTTCATTTATGATGTCTTCGATCAGATCAGTTTTGTTTTCCTGCACGATATTTTTCAGTTCCTGATAATACATGATGGTATCCAGTTCTTTTTTTATGGCAAATTGGAAGGCGCTGTCCAGGTCTTCTACCTTTTCCATAGCTTTATCAAAGTTTTTCAAAGAAAAGAGAAGATTATCTGCATAAGCGTTTAGATAGCTTTTGTATTCATCCACATAACTCTCTTTTATCTGGTATTCATCAATGTTTGAGAGCATGTCTGTGAATACTTTTTCGTGTTTTACTTCTTCTTTTGCCAGAAAGTTGAACAGATTTTTTACTTCTTTTTGTTCAAATTTTTCTTCCATTTTACGATAGAATTTTTCGCCGTTTTTTTCAATTTCTACGGCAAAGTTATAGATGTCACTTGCGTTTAGTAGATTCATTTTTCCTCCGATAGGTTATTTTTTACTTTTTTTGTTATTTCTTCTAAAATTTTTTTATCAGGTCTATACTGAACTTTTATATTATCCATGGTTTCAAAGCCACAATCTTTAAGAATATTTTCTATGATTGCCACACTTTGTCCGCTCCAGCCATAAGAGCCAAAGGCAAGTCCGATTCTGTCTTTGGGAGAGAGTCCTTTCATGTAAGTGAGGAAAGCTGATACAGTGGGAAGTATGTTGTTATTTAGAGTAGGAGAGCCCACACAAATATATTTGGCATTGAGCAGTTCTGCCATGATATCAGAGATGTGCTTGTACTGCAGATTAAGTAGACGAGTTGTAAAATTTTTTTTATTAAAAGCATCCTGAATTGCATACGCCATTTTTTTGGTAGAATTCCACATTGTATCATAGATTACCAGAGCTTTATCATCCACCTGATTTTGGGACCATTTTTTGTATTTATGTATGATTTTTTCCGTATCTTCACGCCAGATCAAGCCGTGGCTGGGGCAGATGGTTTCTACTTTTTTATCCTGAAGGGCAGCCAGAGCTCTCTGCACCTGCCTGCCATAAGGCATTACGATATTGGCATAATATTTCTTTGCCTCTTCCATTGTAATATCGGCACTGAATTCATCATCAAATCTTTCCGAAGAAGCCAGGTGCTGTCCAAAAGCATCGTTAGAGAAAAGCAGATTTTCCTCTTTACAATAGCTTACCATATTATCGGGCCAGTGCACCATGGGGGTTTGTAAAAATTGCAGGGTGTGTTCACCCAGATTCAACTCATCACCTGATTTTACCACGTTAAATTCTTCTTTTTTTATAGCAAAATGTTTGGGAATGCCTTCTGCCCCTTTGGGTGAGATAAAAATTTCCACTTCGTCGATCATATCCTTTAGGATTGGTAAAGAACCGGAATGGTCCATTTCAATATGATTTTGGATAATATAATCGATTTTAGCGGGATCGATAACGCTGTTTATGCGTTCAATCTGTTCCTCAGCCATATAATCCTTTACATTATCGATCAGGGTGATTTTATCATCTAAGATAAGATAGGAGTTATAGGTAGAGCCTCTTTGAGTTAGATAGCCATGAAAATTTCTTAAATCCCAGTCGATTGCTCCTACCCAATAAATGTTTTCTGTAATTTTTATTGCTTGCATAAGTTACTCCTGGTTAACGAATTTTGAAAAAATATTAACTAATTTACACATATTAATATTCGAATGTAAAGAAAAAAGATTTTTAACAAGGATATTGAAATTAATATTTTTTTTATTCATGGTTCATTTCTGGCATACAGGGCAGTAATAGGTTGATCGTCCTGCCTGTTTTAATTTTTTTACTTCATGTCCCTGTGGGCATTGTTCTTTTTTATAAACCGAGAGCATTTTCTGAAAATTACCTTTTTTGTCCGAGGAATTTCTGTAGTCGGAAATAGTGGTTCCACCTTGAACAATAGCAGTCTCCAGTACTTTTTTTATGGCAGAGGTCAGTTTTTCTAATTGAGCTTTTGTAAGAGAATTAGCAGGGGATAGAGGAGAAATTCCTGCTTTGTAGAGAGATTCACAGGCATATATGTTTCCCAGTCCGGCAATTATTTTTTGATTGAGAAGTGCATTTTTTATAGGGGCAGAACGGCGTGCAAATACAGATTTTAGATTTTTGATATTGAATTCTTTGGAAAATGGTTCCAGACCCAGGGATTCTATCTTGCCTGTTTTCTGTTTTTTATTAAAAATGCAGATAGAGCCAAAAGTGCGGATATCGTCGAAAATCAATTTTTTGTTATCAAATACTATTTCGGCGCGATTGTGTGGGGTGGTCTTTTGCAAATTTTTTGTTAAAAGCAATTTGCCGGTCATTCGTAAGTGAATAAGCAGTTTACAGGTTGTTGTATTTACAATAATGTACTTGCCGCGACGGTCTATAGATTTGATTGTTCCGTAATCTTCCATACTGATCTTATGATGAAGCTGCACTGTATCTTCTCTGTGCTCCACAATCTCACGGATTTTCTCACCCACGACCTCTGTCTTGAGTCCGTTTATTACTGTTTGTACTTCTGGTAATTCGGGCATAATTTTTCTTAATCCTTAATTATTTCAGGCGAATACCCTGCATTGGCAATTGCCGATATAACTGAGTCAGTATCAAAATTTCCTTTTACAAAAACTTCTTTATCATCCAAAGAAATCTTAATATCTTCTACTCCGTCTACTTCCTGCAGACACTCTTTTATACTATTCACACAGTGATTACAGGACATATCTTCCACTTTTATTTGTTTGTACATATTGTGTAGCTCCTCCACATTAATTTTTTTGGTAAACAATGGTTTAAGATATATGCGAGCAATTAGAACAAGCAGTAAAATGGCAGCCGAGAGTTTAAGCCAATATGGGAACATAGACATACCTGCATCCTTTGCAGCCAGATCATAACCAAAATAGCTCCAGCTGAGGTCCAGTAACAATCCAAACAGAATAGCAGTAATAATGATGCTACCTATGTAGGCGAAAGTATATTTTTTACCAAGTTTGCCGGTAATAAAAGCAATGGTGGTGGTGTTGGTAGCAGGTCCGGCTATGAGGAATATCAAAGCGGCACCGGGAGCCATACCTTCCATGATAAGGGAAGCAGCTATGGGAATGGAACCTGTGGCGCAAATATACATAGGAATGGAGATGAGCAGCATAAAGGGGTAAGCCAGCCAGGGGTTGCCGAGGTAACTCTGGATAAATCCTTCCGGAACCAGAAAGGAAATAAGTCCACCAATTACAACTCCAATCAGCAAAAGTTTACCTGTATCTTCAAGCAGTTCATCAAAGCCATAGGCTAAAGCGGACTTAACTTTACTAAATATATTTTCATTTCTATTAACCGCTGAGGAGCATTCAACACAATTATTGGCTGGGGTGGGTTTGTTTTTTATTTTTTCTCCATTAGTTTTTTTATCCAGCAAAGCTGTAATTGAACCACTTAATATACCGGAGAAAAAAGCTGCAATCGGTCTAATTATTGCATAAACAGGACCCATTAGTGAGTAGGTTGCGAGAACGGAATCCACACCGGAAGTAGGAGTAGAACTCAGAAAGGAGACAGTAGCACCCTTGCCTGCACCTTCTTTCCGAATGTAGGCAGATACCGGAATAACTCCACAGGAACAAATTGGCAGGGGAACGCCGAAAATCGCTGCCTTTATGATAGAGGAGAGGCTATTTCCCGAAAGGTGATGATAAATTTTGTCGGATGGAATGAGAATATGCAGAAAACCGGCTATAAAGAAGCCCAGCAACAAATAAGGAGCCATTTCCAGCAAGAGACTGAATATTGTATTAAATAATTCCAGCATTTTTATCCTCGTCTAATAAATCCTGAAGGGTTGTATTTTTGAATTCATTGTATAGTTCATCGGATAGATCATGGATTTTATCACTAAGTATGCATTCTTCAAAGGGGCAGTCATCGCGATTAAAGGGGCAGTCAGAATGGAGTACATTTTCTCCTGATTTTTCTAATATTTCTAATAAGGATAATTTTTTTGCTTTTTCTATGAGCGTAAAGCCTCCTGCAGGTCCACAATAGGATTTAACGACTCCGCGTTTGGCAAGACGCTGAAAAATCTTGGCTACATGTGCTCTGGAGCCATTAAGTTTATCGGCAATATACTGAGCTGTGGTTCTTTCTGGAGCACGTTTGCCGATAATGTACAATCCGTGTAATGAGAGAAACGGACCTTCGGAAATATTTAGCAAATACATTTTTTTATCCTTTGTTTTCTATTTAGGTAATAAAGTACTTAAATACTTAATTATGTCAAGTAATTTCTAAAAAGATTATAAAAAAATTATCTCATGAACTTTTGTATAAAATTTCTTGACTTTTAATTGCTGGTTACCAACAAAAAAACCATGGAAAATAATAATAAAGAAACGGTCGTTTTAACTATGGATGGTGGGGGAACCAATTTGGTATTTGCTGCCGTGGCAGATGAGTATAGGATTATTGATCGTTTTAAGATATCGATTGCAAAGAAGAGACATAATCTTAATGCAATTTTAAAATCGATAATTTCCGGATTTGCTCGTTTAATGGAAGGTTTGGAGTCCAAGCCTGCAGCTATAAGTCTGGGATTTCCGGGGCCAATTGATGCCAAGAAAGGAATTGTGGGAGATCTGGATAATTTACCTGCCTTTAGAGGAGGAGTAGCTATGACAGATATGCTAGAGGAATATTTTCATCTGCCTGTATTTCTGAATAATGACGGAGACCTTTTTGCAATGGGGGAAGCAATAGAGGGATTTTTACCCTTTTTAAATAATGAGCTGAGCAAAAAAGGTGTTAGCAAAAGATATAATAACTTGATTGGGGTTACTTTTGGTACAGGCTTTGGGGGTGGGCTCATAAGTGGTCAGAAAATTTTGCAGGGAGATAATTCTGCCTCAGGAGAGATAAATCGTTTTCGCAATAAACTGTATCCCGAAAGCAGTGTGGAAGAAAGCGTAAGCAGCCGGGGTTTGCAAAGAGTTTATGCGCGCGAATCAGGGGTGGAAAAGAAGGATATACCGCATTCGCATGAAATTTACAGAATTGCTGTCGGTAAAAAGGTTGGTAACACACTTGCTGCCCTAAAGGCTTTTGAAGAACTGGCTATTGTAGCAGGTGATGCTATTGCCAATGCTATCAGTTTGATTGATGCACCGGTAGTAATCGGAGGGGGGATTTCCGCTGCGCACAGACTTTTTTTGCCGAGATTGGTGCAAGAGATTAATTCAAAATTTAAGCAGCAAGATGGCAAAAAATTACCCAGGACGGAAGTAAAGGCTTTTAACTTAGAAGAAGAAAGTAGTTTTGAGGAGTTTTTACAAAGAGAGGAAAAGGAATTGGACGTACCATTTTCGCAAATAACCATTAAGTATAATGAAAAGAAGAAGGTGGGAATAGGTATTTCTAAACTGGGAACGGATAAAGCAGTTTTTGCAGGGGCTTATTATATTGCCCGGCAGAATTTAAGTTAAATTATTAAACTTACAATTTTAGACAATAGTTTCTTCGGTTTTATTATCAAAGAAGTGTGCTTTTTTCATATCAAAAACAACATCCATATCTTCGCCCATAACAGGTTCTTCTTTGGGTTCTAATCTGGCGCGGAAAGTAGTATCGCCTACCAGAAAGTTAACCTGAAATTCAGAGCCCAGAGGCTCCACAACTTCAACATTTGCCACAAAATTGGCAGGATAATCAGCACTGGTGGAATATGGTTTGTGGTAAACATCTTCAGGACGTATGCCCAGAGTTATTTCTTTACCAGCATAATCCTTTAGCTTATCTTCAAATTCATCAGGTACATCTACGGAGAATCCATCACCTGCAAAGACTATATCGCCGTCTGATTTTTTCAGTTTACCCTCAAAGAAATTGATGGAGGGACTGCCGATAAAACCGGCTACAAATTTATTTGTGGGGTTATTGTATATTTCCACCGGTGTATCATATTGATGCAGATAGCCGTCTTTCATAACGACGATCCTGTCACCCATTGTCATAGCTTCCACCTGATCGTGCGTAACATAAATAATTGTAGTTTT
Source organism: Candidatus Cloacimonadota bacterium (assembly GCA_018334695.1). Classification (GTDB taxonomy): domain Bacteria; phylum Cloacimonadota; class Cloacimonadia; order JGIOTU-2; family JGIOTU-2; genus TCS60. The sequence goes on along the minus strand of JAGXLO010000060.1, from coordinate 3,612 downwards.
TAGTTTATTATGCAGCTTTATAATCTCAGCTCTCATCTGAACTCGTAATTTGGCATCAAGGTTGGAGAGGGGCTCATCAAAAAGAAAGACTTTGGGTTTTCGTACAATACATCTACCCAGGGCAACACGCTGCCTTTGTCCGCCGGAAAGTTGCTTTGGTTTTCTGTCCAACAACTCTTCGATACCCAGCAAATCGGCTGCTTCTTCCACTCTTTGTATTATCTCTTCTTTGGGAGTTTTGCGCAACTTTAGACCAAATGCCATGTTGTCATAAACAGTCATATGCGGATAGAGTGCATAATTTTGAAAAACCATAGCAATATCTCTATCTTTGGGCAGCACATTGTTAACAACTTTGTCTCCAATATATACTTTACCTTTTGATATATCTTCCAGACCGGCGATCATGCGCAGGGTGGTGGTTTTACCACAGCCGGAAGGACCAACCAGAACTACAAATTCTTTATCTTTAGCTGTTAAACTTATGTCAGCAACAGCTTCGAAATCATTATCGTAAATTTTGGTTACATTTTCTAATACGACTTTTGCCATAATTTACTCGCTTTAAATATTATTATTTTCTGTAATTAGCTTCTGAGAAACATCTTACTAATTATAAATTTTAAATAAGTAATAATTAAATAACAAATTAAATATTTAATATTAAAAATTTAAAATAAATTTATGTTCTGTTTAGTTAAAATTTGCCTTCCTCTGTCAATAAATTTATGCAAAAATTGGAATTGTGAAAGCACATCAAATTATCAGGAATAGAATCGGTTTTCCGTATTGATTATTTTTAACTTTAATAAGAGGAAGTAATTCTGCTCTTATTTTACAATCTTAGATCATAATATTAAAGGAATATCCTAAATATAAAAAAGAATATTCTGTTTTGAATTGAAAGCTAAAAGCAATATGGAATAACTATATGATTTTAATTAAAACCTAAAGAAGAAACTGCTCATGAAAAAAGAGAGGAGTAGTAAGGTTTAGCCTTGAAAAGCTCATTTACTATCTTGTATCGAAATAAAAGCATTTTTTAGTAAGACTATTATCGCCATCAATTTTTAAATTATAGAAATATATACCGTATGGTAAACTGTTAGCGTCATTATCGTTGGCAGACCAATTAATTTCATGGGTTCCACTGCTTTGCATGCCGCTGGTAAGTGTTTTGATGTGTTGACCATTCACATTGTAAATGGATAGATTAACATGGCTTTTTTCTCTTATAGTATAGGAAATCGTAGTAGAAATTTTGAAAGGGTTGGGATAGTTGTCATACAGATATGCTAAAGGTTGTGTTTGATTATTTTGATCATCAATTGCTGTGAGGACTTCCCAGCTTTCTTCATCGAAATTGTATTGCCAGTTTTCGTCAACCGGTTCACCGCTACTGTTCAAGCCTCCAAAAAGGACTAAGGTTGTGTCTTCATTGTTCCATGTGATTGCCATACTGCCGTGGGACAAAGCAGGTGGGCCTGCAGGAAGTTGATACCAGGTATGGGTATCCATATTAAATTTATAAAAACCATCTTGTAGCTCTTTAGACCCGTTTTCTCCACCGAATAAATACATACAGTGATTAGCTAAGTTGTGCATAAAGGTGTGGAACATAAAAGCCAAGGGTCCGGGAGAATCACCGGAGGTGTAGGTATAGGTCCAGGAATTTCCCAGGGGAGTGTCATAATAACGGGTATCATCACGATAATCATCTTCATTCCATCTTATACCGCCGTAGGCATAAATCGTTCCTCCCACAGCACCAATTGCGTGACCTGCAGAAGGTGGATGGAAGTCATCATCCTCTTGCCAATCATTTGAGCCGGGGTCATAACTCCAGAAATCCGTAAAGTCTGTGCCTGAGTCATTCTTGCCTCCGTAGAGGTAATCCTTGCCGTTTACACTAACTACAGTGTGACCATATCGGGGGTCTGGTTTGTCAGCTGGTTGGTTGATTTGAGTCCATTCATTCGTTGCCATATCGTATTGCCACATATCATCCAAAAGGTTGTTCTCTCCATAACCTCCATGAATGTAAACCTTGCCATCTCTTGCCCAGGCTGCATGAGATCGGCGAGCAGGAGGAGGGTCATTGGCAGGTGTAATTTCGTTCCATACTCCCATTTGCATATCATTAAAAACATACATATCACTAAACAGATGACCACTTACATCTTCTCCTCCTATAAGCAGCACACTTCCGTCCGGTAAGGGAAGCATAGAATGATCATGTCTGGCTTCGGGTGCATTTGGAGAAGGCTGAGCTGAGGTGGATGCACTAACCAATAGAAGTAAAGTAGAAATAAAAACCAGTTTTTTCATAATAATCTCCTTTGATTTAAAGATTAAAATATAATTTAAGCTCCTATAAATGATGAGGGATAATTCGAATATCTTAACTTAGATAAAATATGATTCAGTGTCAAGAGATTGTGATAAAAACTGCAAGAGGTTGATTTCAGTGGGTAGAATTGATCAATAAAACTTTTGGTTATTCGTTACAAGAAGAGAAAAATTTGTATATAACAAGTTCAATTTGGTTAAATTATATTATTCAACCAATACTTCATCCAAATTATTATCCCAATTACTAGCTCTCACACGATCAGCCATCTCAGCAATACCTGCTAATGGAATAGTTCTGGCAGTATTCTGCCCGTTTAAGGTTCCGGCAAAGCCCCAATCCTGAGCTTCCGTAAACCAAACATTGGGTTCTGCATTTGCATCATTATCGGGAATACCATTTTCCGGGCTGGCACTGGAATGTATTTCGGATTGTACATAACAGAGGTCACAATTTAAGCGTGTCCACAAACCGGCTCTTTTTTTAAATCCGTCATAGGCTTGCCGTATATGCGGTTTATCCTGAGCTGCCTGCACGTGATCAAAGCCAGCAAAAGGGAGAAGAACTTTTAAGTTTGGCAGTTTATCACCGATCTCTTCAAAATTCATAATTGGAATACGGTATTCCCAGAAGGTCTCCACTGTACTTGCTCTTGCTATGTCCTCAGGCCAGGTGGCTTCTGTGAAAACATTATAATCCAGTAGAGCCTGAGTTAAAGCATAAGAAAAATAGCGTTTTCCGTTGATATGCGGACCCTTATCGTCCAAAATATAATCATCTCCGTCGTCTACATGAAACATGGGTCTCCCTTCAGGATATGTATCATTTTCAATCCAGTCTATTCTATCGTATTCAATATCAAGGGAAGTCATTGTATAGCCATCATGGTTATAATAGGGATTATAAATGGGATTGTGAAATTCATCAAAATGACCTATCTCCAGGGCATACATCTCGGACATGGTAGGATTTTCTCGACCCACAAAATATTTTAAGCCGGTCAGATATTCTCCGTAATATGCCATTACATTTGTGGCTACTACTCCGGCATGGGATGAAGCAAATAATCCCACATTATCATAGCGAGGATTTACTGATATGAGCTCATGCAGATATTTACCATCCGTATTCGGTATTATACCCAGAGCAAACCTTATCATATCTCTTAGGGCAGCAATGGATTTAGGGCCGCCGAAGTCATATTCGCCATCGCTGCTCAAGCCAGATTCAGCATCAAATTTTCCCGGCCAGAGATTAAAAAC
>JAGXLO010000059.1 GCA_018334695.1 Candidatus Cloacimonadota bacterium | reverse complement strand
GTACCCTCTTGCAGCATGCGATAATATCTGCCATAATCATCACCGCTTCTTACGGGTTCTATTTCTGTTCCATAATCATCTATTGCAGGAATAAAAACATTTGCAACTACAGGATCTCCTGTATTGGTATCGGTTACAACTCCGGTAATAGTTTCCGTGAAGACTCTATCCAGCATTAAAAGAGCTGCTGAAAGATTATCATTTATAATTGTCTGCATGGTGGCAGCAGGGGGAATAAATTCTGTTGCTAATTCCGTTATATAGTAGAAGACTCTTTCCACACCATAGCCAAAGTCCGTAGTCGTTCCTGAACAGGGATAAAGGTCATTAGTTTGTTGTGGATTATAATTGCCACCATACAAAGCTGGAACTGTAGCCGCCATATTCTGTCCAAATTCTGCTAGAGCAGCATCATCGGGTGCTACACAGGAGGCAGAAAAACCCAAGGGCCACATAATAAGTTCGCTGTAGCTATGATAAGACATACCAAGAGCAAATTTATGTTCCTGCAAAAGGTCTCTTAAAGCAGCTGGGCCTGGTTCGGAAAAGGGATAAGGACCGTTATAGGTTTGATCCGAAGGTGGTCCTGTACCGGCACCACCAAACCATTGTTCGGGACCATAATTTCGATTTGGGTCCACTCCGTCAGGATAACTCCAACCTCCACCCCAGGATATTTGATCATTGCCGTCATTATCACGTATATTTTTTCGCCAATTTGTATCTGTACCGTCCCAAACGATCTTATGACCATCGGGATTTACGAGTGGTATGAACCAGATCTGAAGATTATCAACCCAGTTTGTCACCAGAGGATCATCTCCATAATTATCTACCAGATGGTTTAATATGAGCATAACTTGCTCCAAACTTATTGGCTCACGCGCATGGTGTTCTCCATCAAAAATAATATTTGGTTCGTCCTCGTTTGTATTTACATTATCCGATAATTTTACACACCAGATATCATTATCGTATCCAGCATAATTGTTGTTACCATTTTCCAAATACACTTTTCCGCGAGAATCTCCAATATCCGTAAGTGAAATAATATCAGGATGATCTGTCTCCAGGTTTTGCAATTCCGTCAACATTTCATCGTAGGAACGATACCCGGTAAGATCTTTAGTTTTTGATTTCAGATTTGCTCTCATTTTTGATTCAGTAGTAATAATTCTGTAATCATATCCGAGTTTTTTAATTTCATCCAGCTCGGACTCCTCAACAACTATATCAATACTGCCATCAGGGTGATGTGCTGCAACATCATAACTGTTATTATAAATATAATCGATATCGTCTTTGCTTACATCTTGTATCTTAACAATAACACTTTCTGCCAGTACGGTATTGGCAACCAGCAGGATGAGCACAAGCAAAGAGAAGCATATTTTATTGAGATGTATTTTTAAGTGATTGAACATTGTTTCTCCTTATCAATTTAGTTTTTATTCAAATTATTTTGATTAAAAAAAGAAAGTGATGATTTCTCTGTCAATAAATGCAAGAAAAAGGAAAGAGGATACAGGATTTAAAAAAAAGTGACGAGTAACGAGTGAGGAGTGACGCGTATAAAAAAAGGGAAAAAAGTGAATTGTGAACCAGCCAGTAGGCGGACAAGTTTGTGAATTGTGAAAGAAAGAAGAACAAAAAAATTTGTTTATGTAAGTTATTAGTTATTAGTTAGGAAGTATGTATTCCCCGAAGGGGATAAATAAATTAGCATAGGGTTTTTACTGTATGTTCATAGTCTAAAGACAGGTTCATTCGCTGGAAGCGATAAATAAAAAAATCGGATGAGACAAGTTCCCCTCTTGAGAGGTAGGAACCCCGAGAATCGGGGTGGGATGTGTAAAAATTACATTCTTCATTTTTTTTGTTTGCCCTGTGGAATCCGACAAGTCGGTGTGCCCAGCACAATTCCACGGGGCGAGCCCAAAGAAAAAAGTAAGCAAAAAAGAAAGGGCAACCTAACCTAACGTTTTCATATTTTATTACTTTATTGAAATTAAAAATTGTTATCGTCCGCACTCCCCGATACGCTTCGCTATCGGGATTAGTTCCAACAGCCCATTTTAATCACTTCGTTCTAAAATGGTGTTTTACTGAAGGCGGACACTCGTGCTGCAAACAGCACTCAATCAGAACAATTTTTCAAAAATTACAATTTCAGATAAAATTAATGAAAACGAGGTTGATGAGGAAGAATTAAAAGAAAAAAGTGACAATTGATGTGTGAGGTTTGAGAAGTAGAGCATGTGAGAAAAGAATAAAAAAGTTAAAGGATAAAGGAAGTTGTGACTAAAATTTGTAACAAAAATCGTAAAACATAATTATCACTCTGAGGAATGTAATGACGAAGTTTACAATGCCGATTTATCGGTAGCAGAACTATTTTTTGCAGTTCTCAACTCAGGAAGTCGAGTCCTGCAAAGAATACGGGAGTTTGGCGGAACCTTGCGAATGGTGGAACGCAGTGGGAACCTGCGCAATGGTGTGAAAAATAATATGGAGAGTATTGACTGTGTCAACACTACATCGACCCAGTCGATCAGCCGATTGGCATACAAGTTATATTAATGAATATGATAGTTAAAATACAACACAAAAAGCTCCCTAATGAAACATTTGAAGTAGCCAAATTTGTAGGCTGTTTCATCCATTTTTTAAAATTGATCAACAAATTTGTAATGTTTGATTCCGGCGAGAGGACTCATCGACTAACAAAAAAACAAAAAATCTCAAACTTACAATCGAAATATACTTACAAATAAATTATTCAATTTTACTTATCGTGCAGTTTTCCGTATTATAATAATATCCCCACTCACTAAGATCAACTAAAGCCAGAACAGGATCGCTATAAAGAGGTAAAAGATTCATCTCAGACGGATCATATAAACTCTCGCCAACCATATTTCTTAATAAAACAGAATAATATACTTCATCATTTATCCAATCAGCTTCCCACCAAGTAACTGAATTAAAGAAGTGATCCAGGACAGCTCTATATGCTTTTTTGGCTTGTTTTTTTGCATTTTCACTGCCACCAACAGTATATAATTCATGCAGTGATTTTGCTGTAAAATATTGATATTCTCCGATTGGTATTTTTGCTAATATCGTTGCCCAAAGATAATATTTTGATTTTGCAGAAGGACATTCATCATATAGATCCCATACGCTTTCCATATTTATATTGGCATCTGCATATGGGTTATTGGGATTTTTTAATACATCAGTATTTGGATAAATACCTTCATTATTGCTGTATAGAATAAGTTCATGATCCGTAGGCAGCTCTTCAATATTTAAAATATGACCGCCCTTTGAATCACAACCTGTTAGTATTATGCTAATAAAACAAATTACTATCAAAGCTGTTTTTATTCTCATCATTTCTCCTTGATTAAATATTATAATTAAAATTTTATATCAAAATAAAGTCCTGTTTGAAACACATAATCATTTATTAGATCTTCACCTTCATTGGTGGGTGAATTTTCATCCAGTGTTCTAAATATTGATTTGAATCCTATGCGGCTGGAAATGAGCTCATCCAGGAAATTATCAATCAGAAGGGAATAATCTAACATAAATTGATAAGGAAATGTAATGTTGAATTGGCGATACCAATCATAGGGACCCCAGGCATTTTTCTTGGCATATCCCGAAATATAGTGTCTTTGGTTGATAACAAATTTTGCATCTAAAGAAAGATATTTGGGAGATTCACCATCTGGATTACCCGTTGCTTGCTGTTTTCCACCTTCAATATTAGTAATTACCATAAGATTAGGATTAGGATTCATGATAAACCTGCCTTTTGCTAACCAGAGATCTTCGGCTGGCAGGCCTTTGCCAAAAGAAGCGTTTGTTTTGCCTTCCTGGTAATAAAACAGATAAGCATCCGTTGTAGTGGGATATTTAGTATAATTTCCTCCAATACTAAAAGCAAAGGGAGCATCTTCTCTTTTGAAGTTATCCCAGGCATAAAAATAGGTAGCCGGAGTTGGATCGTAGGTAACAAATAGTTCTCCGGAAACTGCTTCCCGATTACCCAATACAGCAAATGGATCAGCATCTCTATTACGAGGAGTTAGTCCGGGGTAAAAATTAGTGCCATCAGTATAAGGATCGATAATAGGATTAGATTCTATGAGGTTTTTTCGATAAAAAAAACGAGGTAATAACCATACATCCCCCATTGGTAATAGCATTCCAGTTTCAAAAGCAACTTTGTTACCCAGTGAGGAATAGGGTATTAAAGTATCAAATTCCCGTATATGATTACCAGCGTCAGCAACTAAACCGGCATAATTCACCGAGGCATCAATTTTGGCAATTTTAAAGGCATCAAATGTGATTTTAGCTTTTACACCCTGAGTGTCTTCAAATTTAATTTTATCAAGATAAATATTTTCCTCTTCATCTACATAAGAAAATTCATCATCAATTTTTTCACTACCAGAAAAGAGGTAGCCGAGTTCTAATTTAGCACCTGAAGTTAGCTGTGTTTCCAGGGACAAGGCTGTTTGTCGTGTAGCTGGATTAGTAGCTTCTGTGGCTGTGGAAGCTGTACCGGCTCTTTTAATATCTTCCGAATGAATGAAAGAATATTTGTATTTTTCTCCTCCGAAATCATATTTGACTATCGCTTTTGGATTGGCTCCCCAGTAAATCTCTGGACCAGCAACTACTGTAAGCCCTTTAAGGGATCTTTTTCCAAAAAACTCAAAACCATAGGGAGCTTTAGCATTCCAGATATCCATTCCTTCCATATCCGTAGCTTCCCAGAGCAATCCATAGGTATCTCCATCATAGCCCCAATGATATCTGGGGACATGATAAAAAGTTGTTAAATCAAAGTATTTATTATTATAAATCGCTTCAAAACTATAAATTTCAACTCTTTCATTATCTTTAATTTCTTTAGTTGTTGTTACTTCCATCTCATCTTCAGTTTCCGAAATCACAGTTGTAAATGTTTCGCCGCGTTTGCCGTAATATTGTTCTAACTGTTTATCAACCACGTTTCCCAATAAATTGAGTGTAAAATTTCCTTCTATTTTAGTAGTTGGTTGAAATTCAAAATCAAGGAATATCATCTCCCCATGAGAAAATTCAAGTCCCTCTTTTCCTCTATTTTCAACTTCTTCTGACTTCCCGTTTAAAACTAAATCACCTTGCAAACTACCACCAACAATCTTGATATGCTCTCTTTTCCTATTTTCACTTTTTATCAATTGGACATCACTTTTCAGGCTCAAAAGATTCATCTCAATATTATTGATGCTTCTATTAATCCGGGATTTATTTTCTTTATAAGGATTTATACGCCAAATTTCCTTAAGTACGTAATAAGCCATGCGCGGTTCAGCTTTATATACACCTTCTTCATTTGGTTCCCCCATTCTGCAAATCCCAAACCATTCCTCATTCATATTATTTACTCCCTCCATAAAATCAAAGGAATACCCACCATTACTCCATGAAGCATGACGATCATGAATAAAAAGATTTTCATTTTGTTTAAACTTCCACCACTCATCCCGCCACTCAAACTGCAGACCGCCAATAGCATTTCCCTCTTCTCCATTGCCATAACTTTTGTTGTAGATCTCCTGCCAATTGGATTTAACAATTTTTGCTTGACTGGTTTGATCCTCTTCCTTATCCAAAACATCAAAAGCATCACTGCCAAACTCCGTGAGCATTACCGGTAGTCCTAATTCTTTGCTTACTCTTTCCCACATATCGGTAAAACTGGCACCTCGATAGGCATTTACGCCGAGAATATCCAGATTTTTACAGTATTTAGCAATTAAACCAAGATATTGAATATCTCCATTAACGATTGCAAAGGGGTGATTCGAATCGATTTTTTTGCCAGCTCCCATGATTTCATTGTACAAACTGTAAAGATACTTTGCCTTTTCCTTATAACGTTCACCTTCCGGTAAATTTTCAATTTCAAAGCTTGTCCATTCCAGACTATAGTTGTTTTCGTTACCCAAAGCAAACATGAGTACTCCCGGAGTATTTTTATACTTCTTTATAAAATTCAATATATCCTTTTTTAATACTTGTCTTGTGGGTTTATCAGAATAGTCTAGAGTAGGCTTCCAGGCACCATTTACGGTATAACCATATCTTCCCACCAGATGATTCATTATTGTCATTATATCATATTCATTATAAATATATGTAACCCATTTAGGCGGAATAGCACCGAAAGAGCGGATTGTATTTACACCTGCTTCTTTCATAAGGTTACATTCATGGTCAAGAACATTTTTAATATGGTCATCCGACTTTGCCCATAAGTTATAAGCATAATTTTCACCTACAGGAATATAACCCCAGACAACACCTTTTACAAAATAATCATCACCATTGACCAGTAATTTCCAGCCTTTTTGATCATAATAAGTATCTACTATATCTTGAGTTGCAGCATAACCTGTTGCAAAAAAGGAAAATAATATAATTATAACTAGATAGCTTTTTAGCAACTTAGTTTTTTTCCAAAAAATTAACCTATCCATGTTTTCTCCATTTCATTAAAATTTTAATTTAAATACATTTCTAATGCTATATAGCAATTTACTGAAAACCGTAAAGTATTTGTCAAGAAATAAAATAATCAAATTAAATTGAAGGAGTAAAAAAAAATGGTATAAATATTAAATTATGTAGTTGTATCAGTTACAGAATCTATGAAAATATATTAGTATGTAAGCCTTGTTATCGTTATTTGCCACTTATCATCCCGTTATTTAGGTGCCTTGCCACAAGAATCCCGAATTATAAGTTTTGCCGGTAATATTTTATGTTGGTAATCAAGATTATTTCCTTTAATTATAGACACGAGCATTTCTACCGATTTTTGGGCAATCATTTTAATAGGTGCTGCCACAGTGGTCAAAGCAGGGTAAACCCTGGAAGCAACTTCAATATCATCGAATCCAATTATACTGATATCATTGGGCACTGCCAATCCATTGGCTTGTACTATTTTCATTGCACCAATAGCCATAGAATCGTTGGCACACATTATAGCTGTAGGCGGTTTGGATAATGATAAAAGATATTCAGCTCCACTTTCACCGGATTCATAGGAATAATCTCCCCTGTAAATCAACGATTTATCTTTATCCAAATCATGCTGGTCCAAAACACTTGTATATCCCAAAAGTCTGTCTCTACAAACTGCAGAATTTAATAAACCCGAGATAAATCCAATACGCTTATGACCTAACGAACAAAGATAGTTAGCAGATTTACGACTACTGTTAAAATTATCTATTGTCACTGAAGGGATTGCTATATCAGAAGAAATATTATCCAATAAAACTATTGGTATTAGCTCTTTTATATCTTCAATTTTTTCTTCAATTCTAGGAAAAAAGCAAATAATTGCTCCATCAATTTTTTTCTGATTATTTAATGGATTCAAGTCATCCAGATCTGAAAATAGGGTTAAATTGTAGCCAGTGTCTTTAACTTCTTTATCAAGAGCCTTAAATATTAGTGAATAATATGGGCTTGAAATGCCATCCTTGATACTTTCATCCAGAAGAAAACCTATATTTTTCGTTATTTTGGGACTTATTTTCCTATTACTTACAAAAGTTCCTTTTGTTGCATCTTTATATAAAATACCTTCCTCTACTAAGCCTTTTATTGCTTTTCTGACAGTCATATAGGAGACCTCAAATTCTTTTGCAAGAACTCTTTCTCCAGGTAATTTATCCTCAATTTTACCCATCTTAATACGTTTGACTATCTCATTTTTAATACAAATATACTTAGGTGTCCTGTTTTCCATTTATCAATATCCTTAATTTTTTAATACCATTGTTTTATATAATTCACATAAATTCCATCTAAGCTCAAGTAAGAAAACAAACCAGAAATTTACGAATTGCTATAATGCAATTTGTACAAAAATATTAAAATTGCTATAATCAAGTCAAGTAAACAATAATAATTTGAATAAAAAAATATTCTTTCCCTTATATAAATTTAGGAAGTTAGATAATTAACATCACCATTAACACCTGTCTTTACTGTTGAAATACAAAATTAATTATTTTAAATAAAAAACTTGACACCATTTTTTATAGAAAATTTTATTGCTATATAGCAAATATTTAAGTTTAGCTTAAATTTCTATTATTTATATGAAAGGTTTACTAATGAATACAAAGATAGCTTTTTTTATCATATTGACTTCATTCCTAATTATTTTTTCTAGCTGTGACAACGTCACCGACCCGAATTGGATTCCTGATAATATTGATGATGGGGACTATGAGTTAGTCTGGGCTGAGGAATTCAACCAGCAATCTACTATCTTGGATAGTAGCAAATGGAATTATGACCTCGGTTATGGGCAAGATGGCTGGGGAAATGATGAATGGCAATTGTATACTAATAATCCTGAAAATGTTAGGGTAGAAGATGATAATTTAATCATTTCTGCAATTTGGGATTCTATAAATTATACCAGCCCCGGCAAGCGAGATGGTTCAATCACCTCAGCTCGTATCAATACAAAAAATAAATTTTCCATTAAATACGGCAAGATCAAAGCAAGGATAAAACCAGCCAAAGGAGCCGGTATGTGGCCTGCGTTCTGGATGATGGGAGCTAATTTTGATGCTATAGGATGGCCGGAATGCGGTGAAATAGACATCATGGAAATGAGCCCCTTATATCACGATGACAAAACAACAATGTGCACTATTCACTGGTGGGATGAAAATGATGAAGTAACTCAAAGTTACGGAACTACAAAGAAATTCAATTATTCTCTCGCAGATGATTACCATATTTTTGAAGTTGAATGGGATGAGCACCGTATTATCGGTAAAATAGATAACATAACTTATTTTGTTAAATTAATCAATCCTGAAACGATGAGCGAATTTTTTAATAAATTTTTTATATTATTAAATGTTGCTGTTGGAGGTAGTTTGGGTGGACCACCTGATAATACAACCCCATGGCCACAGCATATGTATATTGATTGGATAAGAGCATACCAGTCAAAAAATGGATCTGAACAGGTAGAGACCTTCGGCATTTTTACTGATGAAACTCAGGTTGATGACAGCTTGTTAATAGGTGTTGATTCCGAAATTTATGTCTGGGAAAATACATTAACAGCAGCCAATATTCCACCTTACGAGGGAGAAAATGTAATCGCTTGGGCCACTGCAGGTCAAGCTTGGTTTGGGGGTGGTATTCAATCTAACTCACCTCTTGATCTATCGACTTTCTCCGAAGGTTTTCTAAAATTTATAATTAAAATACCTGCTTCCGTAACCTTCAAAATTGGCATGAATGATATCTATGGCAATGAAAATTACGTCGAATTCCCAGCCAATCAAACAACGTATGGACTGGAAAGAACTGGCGAGTGGGAAAAGGCAACTGTACCTATTGCTGATATTGGTGAGAACCTTGATTTGGAGCTGTTAAGTTATGAATTCATTATTCTAGGTGAAGATGGTTCTCAGTGTCAATTTGCACTAGACGATATCTACTTAGAGGGAGGAGGCACTCTGCCTAGTAGTGTGGAATTTGATTCCGAGACCTATTCTATTAATGATAGTATTGCCTTCATCTCTGTTCTTGATGAAGCAATTGTAGATTCTACTATTTCGGTTCTAGTTAATAATAGCTCAGAAACTATAAACATAGATGTTGATCTTAATGCTGAGGGGTCAGGCACAGCTGCTTTAAATTTTGGACCAACAAACGACGAAACAAATACTATAGAAATAACCGAAGGTGATACGCTTTCTGCAATTTATACTAATGTGAGCGGATTTTTAAAGAAGGATACAGCTACTATTACCGGAGCTGCTCCATCCGGAACAGCAGGAATTTATTCAGAGTCACATACTGATCCGTTATTACCCTACGACCAAATTGTAAACAGCGCTGATTGGAGCGGGAACGGAGCTTCTCCTGATGTAGAAAGCACTGCTGTGACTCCTATTGAGGGTTCTTTTGTGCTTGGTGTAGAATTTATAGACTTAAGTGGATCCTGGGGTGGTATAGCTTTTGATTACTCCTCCACAACTCCTGATATTACTGCTTATAACGAACTAATTTTTTATATAAACAGTGTTTCAATGCCAACTATGAAGAAGCTGGGAGTCAAATTTGAAGATAACCAAGGAGGGAATACAGAATTAAACATAGCTGATTATACGCCGGAATACATAGGTCAGTGGGCTAAATACAAAATTCCTTTGGCAGACTTCACTTCTGTAGATTTTACCCAGCTGAAATATTTTTTGTTAGTAAATCCATCTAATAATAGCAATAATTTTCTTTTTGGCAATCTCTATTTTGATGACATTTATCTGCGAGAGTAATTAATCAACTGTTTTAATATTTCTAATTATTTTAAATAATTTTGGAAAGAGGTTTGAATGAGTGACAGTAACAAAGAAATTGTTATGATGAGAAAAGTCGTTCCTCTGGGGCAAAAGATTGCTTTTGGTGTAGGAATGCTTGCCAATCAAATGTTTCCAGCAGCATTGGGAATTTTTATGGTCGTTTTAGTAAAAGATCTTGGATTCCCTCCATTATTATGGGGTATAGTATTTTTTCTACCCCGTCTTTTTGATGCTATTACGGATCCGATAATGGGATTCATTTCCGATAATACAAAATCTCGCTGGGGACGTCGACGCCAATATGTATTTATAGGTGCAATTATACTTGGTGTTTCCTTTGTACTTATGTGGCAATTATATACTTCAAATGGTTTATTTTACAACTTTATCTACTTCGTGATTTTTTCTTTCTTTTTCTATCTTGGGCTAACAATTTTCAGCGTTCCCTATGTTGCTATGGGATACGAAATGAGTAGCGATTATAATGAACGAACACGAATTATGGGTGTAGCTCAGTGGATAGGACAATGGGCCTGGGTAATAGCTCCCTGGTTTTGGGTTATTATTTACAGACCGGATTGGTTTCCTTCACCGGAATCAGGTAGCAGGCAATTAGCTGTTTGGGTAGGATTAATTTGTATGGGACTGGCAATGGTACCAGCAATTTTCGTTGATAGTAAATCTACAAAAAACGCTAAAGATCTAAAAGAAATTAACCGAAAAAATCTAAAGAAAAATTTTAAGTACCTTATAGGAAACTTTAAAGACGCTTTTAAAAATAAACCTTTTAGAAAACTATGTATTTCTACCTTCCTTGTTTTTAATACATTTAATACCATAGCTGCATTTTCATTTTTTATAATTGTCTTTTATTTATTCGATGGTGATGCTGGAGCAGCAGGTCTTTGGCCCACTCTACACGGCAGTGTAGGAGCCCTTTGTACTACATTTATAGTCATTCCAATTGTAACAAAAATCTCTGAGAAGCTAGGCAAGAAAAAAACTTTTATCCTTTCCCAATCAATTTCAATAATTGGTTATATTTTATTTTGGTTTGTCTTTGTACCAGGCAAACCATGGCTATTTCTAATCGCACTGCCCTTTTTCTCATTTGGTATCGGTGGCTTATTTACCCTAATGATGTCAATGACAGCTGATGTGTGTGATCTGGATGAATTGAATTCAGGCTCCAGACGTGAAGGTATTTTTGGTGCGATTTATTGGTGGATGGTAAAATTCGGCTTAGCTTTTGCCGGTCTATTAAGCGGAATTATCATGTCTCTGGTCAATTTTTCCCCTGGTTCACTTACTCAACCTGAAGGAGCTATAACTGGTATGAGGATATTTTATTCGCTGCTCCCAATCGCGGGAACTCTCACTGCTATTGCAATAATGTGGACATACGACTTAACAGAAAAAAGATCCCGCGAGATACGGGCAGAACTGGATAAACGTAATGCTGATGATCAATAGGTATAATAAATCAAATAAAAAGTGATGGAAGAATGAAAACAATAAAAAAAATCACAACTGCTTTTATATTACTGATTCTTTTTGCATATTGCTCCAACAATTCACATAATTTAGATTACACAACCGAGATTATCATAACTGCAGAAAGTGGCGAAAAACTGGCAAAACAAGAAAATGTTAGATTCCAAAACGGATCATGTGCCGGGAATGTTATAGAAGTATATCCTGATAAGCCCAAACAAAAAATAGTAGGAATTGGCACATCCTTCACAGAATCCTCAGCATTTGTTCTGGCACACCTTGATGATGATAAAAGAGCTGAGGTCATGCAAAATATTTTTGGTAAAAATGGAACCAATTTTACTCTAACCAGAACTCACATTGGAGCTTGCGATTTTACTGTAAATGGAAAATACTCTTATAACGATGTACCAGATGATAGTTTACTTAAACATTTCAACATTACTCCTGATTTAGAAGGATTTGATAAAGTAAAACATCCCAATATTAAAGACGAAAATTATGATCTATTACCTATGATAAAGGAAGCGCTTGCTATAAAAAACAATCAAGCAGATACAGAACTAAAAATAATTGCCTCTGCCTGGACAGCACCCGCCTGGATGAAAGATATTGAAGAATGGTATATTCAGGGATCAGACGAAAACAACTGGCAGGGAACCGGTGGTTCTCTCAAACCTGAATTTATACCCGTTTATGCTGACTATCTAGTAAAATATCTTAATAGTTACAAAAATGAAGGGGTAAACATCTGGGGAATTACTCCGGTGAACGAACCACATGGAAACAATGGACAATGGGAAAGTATGCACTTTACACCAAAATCTCAGAACAGTTTTATTAAAAATCATCTGGGTCCCGCATTACATTCAAGTGGTAATGAAGACGTAAAGATTCTTATCTATGACCAAAACAGAGATGGAATGGAAAAGTGGACTGATCTGATTTTTTCTGACCCGGAAACAGCTCCCTTCGTCTATGGTCTTGCTGTTCACTGGTATTCCAGCACTTTTAAAGTTTATGAAAATATTTTTGATAAAATACATAAAAAGTTCCCCAATTATGCAATTATTCATACAGAAGGCTGCATTGACGACCTGGGAAAAGATGCCTCCAACGGAGTTGCGGACCCGATCAATTTTAAAGAGAGCGGTTGGTTTGATAATGATAAGTTCTGGTGGAACAAAAATGCTACAGATTGGGCATATTCAGTAACTTGGGAAGGAGTTGACACTTCGCTACATCCGGCTTATACACCTGTACATCGCTATGCAAGAGATATTATCGTTGGTATTGATCATTGGTTAAAGGGATGGATTGATTGGAATATAGTTTTGAATAAAAAGGGCGGACCTAATCATGTTGGCAATTTCTGCGGTGCCCCGATTATGATAGACACAAAAAAACAATATGTCTATTATACACCATTATACTATATTTTAGCTCAATTTAGCAAAACGATTAGACCTGGCGATAGAGCAGTAAAAACTATGCAAAATACAGAAAATCTGGGCAAAAACGCACTCCACGCCTGTGCAACTATAAATTCTGAAGATATGCTTAGTGTTCAATTATTAAACACTACAAAAAAACCAATAGAATATAAACTACAAATCGGTAATCAATTTGCCGTTATCAATATTACTGCAAACTCTATCCAAACTGTAAGAATACAACTCTAAAAATATAATCATGAATAAAGCAAATACCTTACTATATTTTTCCATCATTTTTTTACTGTTCTCTTGCAGTTTATATTCAGGGCAA
>JAGXLO010000160.1 GCA_018334695.1 Candidatus Cloacimonadota bacterium | reverse complement strand
GCATAATACACATTTACTGAACCATTGCTAGCTACTGCATCCACACCTTCTTGAATAGTTTTGAATGCATCCCAGAGCCAGATAAGTGATGGGTCATCTCCATCTACATCTGTCTGACTTGTCCAGTCATCATTCACGTAAACATCTGTTGGAGAACTATCTTTATAGATTACATCAATGGGGTCATCGAAGGATACATTAGTAGTATTAACTGAGGGGTCGCTTATCTGAAATCTAAGGTCTACTAGACCTTCTTCGTGCGAACCACTAAGATAGTATTTTGCGGTCCAGTGTTTTTGGTCTGTATAACCGTCTGTTTGAACAATTTCGACTGCACTTATTTCATTTGTGTCAAACATCCAGGCTTCGGGTGCGGGACTAAAAGCTATAGCTTCTGTAGTAACGAATTGTACAAAAACACTATCACCATCTACTGCCAAAGTAGGATTGGTAAATCCTCCACTTTCATGATTGGATTCACCGGAGAGCGAACTTTCAAGGATGACAGGATAGATGCCATCTGCTACTTGAATCTCAGAATAGGTTGGTTGCAGATCCCCGTCATTTGTAGGTATAGCGATACCAGATTCTGCAGTGTATTTAAATTCTAGATCAGTTTCACCGGGACCATAAGTATGGGCAGCTTCGTCAATAAAAACTCTGAAATACTGATCATCGGCTGTATCACCGGTGTTTAGAGAATCAACACCAAACCATTGAGAGGTGGCTGGATCCATAACATAAAAATCACCAACTACGCCAGTCCAATTCACGCTATCATCAACAAGAGCTGATGTGGTCTGTACATCCAAATAATCAACGTTATAATTTGCATCTGCATCATCACCCGTTTTTGCTCCTGCGATAGTAGCATCTTTTGTTTGTGCCACAGCTTGAGCGGAAAAAGCGAGCAGGAAGAGAGAAATAAGAATGATTGTAATTTTAGTTTTCATATTTTCTCCTTTCGAGAAATATTTTTAACTTGTAAATTAACATAAAATAAATTACCTATTTTTGAAATTAACATTTTTTTAAGACCTGTTCTATACATTTTCATTTTTTATTTATTACTAAACTGTGATCATGAGTTTCTTGTACCTGCGATAGTAAACATTTGCAAAATGGTATCGAACAAAATATTTCATATAAACCTCATATTTATTTTTTAAACCATGACAGGATTGTTAGGGGGCTCAAGCTCAATGGTCAAAAATATTACTAATTCTTGCTGAATACCAATTTCAGTGTATATATCAAAAAATGTCAAATATTTTTAATATATTTCTCAAAATAGGTTTTTTATAATTACATGTTTAAAAACCTAAAACTTAATATAATACATATTGGGATAATTTTTTTGCTAAACTACCAATATGCCCTTAAAATGTTAAACGGCACATCAGGTGAATTATATAGCTCCGTAAATTTGCCAGTCATCATGGCAATTTAAAACACGTTGCATAAATGCAACAGTTAGGATGCACATATTTCAACTCAATTCTTAGAAAAAAATTTTATAAAATTAAAAAATAAAGTTACTAAGTTGCAAAAAATTTTTGCTGAATATCATAAAATTACTGAATTTGTGGGAGATACAATTATGTAATTTTAACAGTAATTTCTAATTATTTAGATGAAAATTTTATTTAGCTACTTTCAATCTGGCAACTGCTCTCCTCAGTGCTGCTTCTGCTCGGCGCATATCTGTTTCCTCTTTTTGTTCTCGCAGACGCTTTTCTGCTCTTTCTCTTGCCTTCTTTGCTCTGCTTTTATCTATCTCCTTAGGTTTTTCAATTTTATTTGTAATAACATTTACTTCATTATTATCAATGGTTAAAAAACCAGAGTGAACTGAAAACTCCTGCTTTGATTTATTATCGTAAACAGTCATTATGCCTGGACCCAGCGAGGTTAAAAAGGGTGTATGGCCCTGCAAAATACCAAAATATCCTTCTTTGCCAGGAGCAGTTACTTCTGTGATATCCTGTTCCAGTAAAATACCTCTGGGAGTAGTTATTCTAAGGTGCAATTTATTATTTGCCATAAATCTTATTTATCTTTATTCTCTGATTTTTTTGAAGAAGATTTTTTCCCCGATCCCATCGGGGTTTCGCTTTGCTCAACTTTTTCCTTTTTATCTTTCTTATCTTTTACCTTTTCTTCTTTCTCCTCTTCTTTCTTTTCGTCTTCTTTTTTCTCTTTTTTCTTTGTACTTTTTGATTTTTTCTTCTCTCCCTTTTTCCCTTTCTCATTTTCTTTATTACCTTTTGATTTACTGTCCTTTACCTTTTTTTCTTTTGATTCTTTTTTTTCTCCCTTTTCTTTTTTATCTTTTGCCTTTTTACCTTTTACCTTCTCTTCCTCATCTTCTGCTTCTTCTTTTTCTTCAACTTTTAGCTTCTTTGCTTTTTCCACAGCTTCTTCAATGGTTCCTACCATATAAAAGGCTCTTTCCGGTAAGTCATCATGTTTACCTTCAACAATCTCCTGGAATCCTTTAATTGTATCTTCAATCTCAACATATTTACCGGGAGTATTGGTAAATTCTTCAGCTACAAAGAAGGGTTGTGAAAGAAAACGCTGGATTCTACGAGCTCTGTTAACCGTAATCTTATCTTCTTCCGAAAGCTCTTCCATACCCAGAATAGAGATGATATCTTGTAATTCTCGGTATTTTTGCAATATTTGCTGAACTTCTCTGGCAATGGAGTAGTGTTCTTCACCAATAATTTTTGGATCAAGAGCTGTAGATGTAGAATCGAGTGGATCTACTGCAGGGTAGATACCGATATCAACTTGCTTTCTGGAAAGGACAGTAGTAGCATCCAGATGAGTAAATGTTGTAGCAGGGGCTGGATCTGTAAGGTCATCTGCTGGCACGTAAATTGCCTGTACAGAAGTAATGGAACCTTTGTCTGTAGAAGTAATGCGCTCCTGTAATTCTGCCATTTCTGTGGAAAGAGTAGGTTGATATCCAACTGCGGATGGCATTCTTCCCAGAAGTGCGGAGACTTCTGAGCCTGCCTGCGCAAATCTAAAGATATTGTCAATAAACAGGAGAACATCTTTTTGGGCTTCGTCACGGAAATATTCAGCCAGAGCAAGACCGGAAAGTCCCACTCGCATACGAGCTCCGGGCGGTTCGTTCATCTGACCAAAGACCATAGCTGTTTTATCTATAACACCTGATTCCTGCATTTCCAGCATGAGGTCATTACCTTCACGGGTTCTTTCGCCCACTCCGGAGAAAACAGAATATCCGCCGTGTTCCGTAGCAATATTACGAATAAGCTCCATAATTAAAACAGTTTTGCCAACACCGGCTCCGCCAAATAGTCCTGTTTTACCCCCCTTTAGGTAAGGACACAGAAGGTCGATTACCTTAATCCCTGTTTCATAAATTTCTTCTTTAATATCCAGGGTCGAGTATTCCGGAGCTTTTCTGTGTATGGGATATTCATCATCTGCTTTTACATCGCCTTTGTTATCTATAGCATCACCGGTAACATTAAAAATTCTTCCCAGGGTATTTTCACCTACCGGTATGGTAATGGGACCGCCTGTATCAATAACTTCTTGCCCACGAGTAAGACCATCAGTAGAGTCCATAGCAACGGAACGAACTCTATTTTCACCCATATGATGCTCAACTTCCAGGATAAGGTCGTCGTCATCTTCTTTCTCAATTTTGAGTGCATTAAAAATTTCCGGAAGCTTTTCATCAAATTCCACATCAACTACCGGACCAATAATTTGTATGATTTTACCTTTG
>JAGXLO010000159.1 GCA_018334695.1 Candidatus Cloacimonadota bacterium | reverse complement strand
CCTCTACCAATGGTTTGATCAATAAATATAAGGAATTTAGAGGTGATTTTTAATGAGATTAACAGGACGCTTATCACGGTTTTACAGAAATAATCGCAAATTAATTCTCACTGCTATTTTTGCCTTTGCTATGGGGATTCTGGAAGCTGTAGTTGTAGTTTACCTCCGTAAGATGTACTATCCGGAAGGATTCGACTTTCCCCTAAAAACATTTTCCCTAAACATTCTCTCCCTAGAAGTAATACGAGAAGCCGCAACTTTGATAATGCTCTGGACGGTTGCTCTTCTTGCTGCTAAAAAATGGCATATAAAATTTGCTTACTTTTTCTTTCTCTTTGGTGTATGGGATATTTCTTACTATATTGGGCTGAAGTGCTTCCTTAACTGGCCTTTGTCTTTTCTTACCTGGGATCTTCTGTTCTTAATACCTCTGCCCTGGATTAGTCCCGTAATTGCTCCCATTCTCGTAGCTTTAACCATGATAATTTATGCAGTAGTAGTTATTGATCTGGAAAAAAGAGGGTTTCCTGTCTTTTTTAGATTAAAAGAAATAATTATTATGCTTGCAGGTGGCATTTTGATATTTATCTCTTTCGTCTGGAATTATACTAAAATTATTTTTGAAAATAGCCTATTGACAAAATTTTTATCAATTGCCAAAACTGATGCTTTCCAGGTTGTAATCGAACGCTATAAACCTGTAAACTTCAAATGGGGCTTGTATATGGCAGGTCTTGTGTTGATTTATATTTCTCTAGCTCTATTTGTCCGCAACTCTATATCTAAGATGGGAAGGTAAATGGATAAGTTTGATGTAATAGTAGTGGGAGGAGGAGCCGCTGGATTGGTGGCTGCCATTTCAGCTGCACAAGGCGGCGCCAGAACAGCAATTCTGGAAAAGCAAAAACGGGTTGGAAAAAAATTACTGATAACCGGAAATGGAAAATGTAATTATACCAATGTTGAAATTAATACGCAAGATTACAATTCTAATGCTAAAACTTTTATATCTTCTGTATTTAAGCAATTTGGTCAGCAAGAAACATTGGAATTTTTTAAAAACCTGGGTATCGAACCTGTTGTTGAAAATGATGGTAGGATTTTTCCCAAATCACAGCAAGCTTCCAGTCTGCTCAATGTACTAAGATATGAGCTAAAAAGATTGAATATAGCAGAAATACGTAAATCTCAGGTTGTTGATATAAAAAAAGAGAAATATTTTATTTTAAAAACTGGAGATGGAAAACATTACAAAGCCAAAAAAGTTATTCTCACAACAGGTGGAAAAGCTTCTCCCTACTCAGCAGGGGAGGAATCAGGTTATCTACTGGCAAGAAAATTTAGTCATAAGATTGTTGAACCTGAGCCGGCATTGGTTCAGTTAAAACTGGATTCTAAATATTTGCGAAGTATAGCCGGCGTCAAAATAGATGGGAAGATAACTTTAGAAGATGGAGATAACATAAAATCATTTTCCGGAGAATTACTTTTTACCAGTTATGGTATTTCCGGTATTCCTGCTTTACAGGTTTCTCGTTTTATAGATGAAAATGAGGGAAAAAATTATATTAAAATCGATCTGGAGCCTGATAAATCCAGAGAAAAATTATTTGAGATATTACAAAATCGCTTCCAAACACTTTATTATAAATGCCTGGGAGATGCTTTAGAA
This sequence comes from Candidatus Cloacimonadota bacterium, assembly GCA_018334695.1. GTDB lineage: Bacteria > Cloacimonadota > Cloacimonadia > JGIOTU-2 > JGIOTU-2 > TCS60. The sequence goes on along the minus strand of JAGXLO010000159.1, from coordinate 2,101 downwards.
GGTTTTGTTAATAAACTTTTGATACGAGTTTTGCTGAAAGTTTCTGAATTGGATTATAAGTTAAAATGTGCTTCCATAACCACCGAAGAAATAAATAAACTGGTAACTGTTATGAAGGATTGGCAGATGAAATGTATTGGCAAATTAGGCTGGAAGGATGCTCAAGTGACCAGAGGTGGAGTTGCAGTTGATGAAATATATTGCAAATCTATGGAATCAAAAAAAGAGTCGGGATTGTATTTTGCCGGTGAAATTTTAGATGTGGATGGAAAATCCGGCGGCTATAATCTGCAGTGGGCCTGGTCATCGGGATATATAGCCGGCAAGTATGCAGCCAAAAAGATCTATGAAGACGAAAAATAGATATACAACTTATATTGGTTTAGAGCTTCATGCCCAATTGCTGACAAAAAGCAAAATGTTTTGTGGTTGCAAAAATTCATTCGGAGAAAAGCCCAACTCTCAGACCTGCCCTGTATGCCTGGGGTTACCCGGATCTTTACCTGTAGTTAATAGGGAAGCACTTAATCAGGCTATTAAATTCGGACTGGCTACGGATAGTAATATTAATATGAATTCGTGGTTCGACAGAAAAAATTATTTTTATCCGGACCTGCCAAAAGGCTATCAAATTACACAATTTGCCAAACCTCTGGCACAAGGGGGTGTTATTGAACTTTCGGGTAACAATAAGGTCCATCTGCAAGAGATTCACCTGGAGGAGGATAGTGCTCGTTCTGTACATTATGAGGATTATGTTAAAGAAGGCTATTCTTATCTGGATTTTAATCGCAGCGGTATTCCCTTGCTGGAGATCGTAACAGAGCCTGATTTGTGCAATTCAAGCGAGGTTGTAAATTTTTTGAAGCATATTATCAAAATCATGCAATACCTTAAGATATGTAATGGAAAATTGCAGGATGGCAGCCTGCGCTGTGATTTGAATATTTCGGTGGGTAAAAATTCCGATTCTGTGCCTGACTGGAAGGTAGAAGTAAAAAATTTGAATTCTTTAAAAGCAATAAAGAAGGCTGTAAAATTTGAAGAAAAAAGATTAATAGAAATGCTTGAAAAGGGTATGTATTTAGAACAACAAACAAGAAAGTGGGATGAAAAAAAAGGAGTCACAGAACTTCTAAGAAGCAAAGAAAAAGACTATGATTATCGTTATTTTCCTGATCCTGATCTGCCTCAAATAAATTTGGAAGAAACTTATATAAAAGAAATTGAAGATTTAATGCCCGAACTGCCGGCAAAGAAGCAAAAAAGGTTTATGGAGGAATATGGTTTAGATACAGATTCAGCTGAGCTGTTAACAAGAAATCAGAAAATAGCTGATTTTTTCGAGGAGAGCTTGAAATTTTATAATAATCCCGATTTAACTGCTAGAATCATAATTGGTGATTTTTTTGCTTTTATGAATGAAGTATCTGAAGATTTCTGTAAAAAGGGTATCAAGCCAGTTTTTATTGCAGAAATTGTAGAGATGCTGGATAAGAATATGATCAGTAATAAAATTGTAAAAAAAATTTTCTCACATTTTCAAGAAAAAATTTTATCTCCCAAAGAAATGGTAAAAAATAATAACTGGAATATTATTAATGATAATAGCCAGATAAAAAAAATTATAGAAAATACAATAATAAATAATCCTGAAGAAGTAAAAAGATATCAGGCAGGAAATCAGAATCTAATGAATTTTTTTATAGGCAAGGTGATGCAAAAGACTCAGGGTAGAGCAAAAGGGGAAAAAGTAAAAAGGATTCTTAAAGAGCTGTTGAAGGAAATGAATTAGTTTTCAATAACTTAGTCGCTCCGGCAAACTCCCGTATTCTTTGCAGGACTCGACTTCTTCGTCCCGATTATCGGAAGGAGTTGAGAACTGCAATAAAGATAGCTACGCTACCGATAAATCGGCATTGTAAAGTTCTTTGTCCCTACAATCGGGACCCATCAGAGTGATAATTTTTATAAGATAAGCGTTCCAATAAATCCCCCCTGAATCCTCTCCTATCTACTTCTTACTACTTTTTTATTCATTTCACCTGTCACCTAAACACACAGTCACAAAGTCTCATTGTCTCATACTCACGTCGTCTCA
>JAGXLO010000158.1 GCA_018334695.1 Candidatus Cloacimonadota bacterium | reverse complement strand
ATATGATTTTACCAAACACAGAAAATTATAAAATAACAAATCTTAAATTTGATTATAAAATAATCGAGCTCACGAAACAATTGGAGCGCCTAACAGATGAAAATGCCAAAACCCCAAATAGTGAAATTTACCAGCAAGATGAATGGCTGCCGGAAAATGTTGTTACAATCAATAAACCGGTTATTATGAGGGGAATAAGATTTTCTCAATTGGTAATTTCTCCTGTAAAATACAATCCTGCTCGAAACAAATTACGAGTCATAAAGAATCTGGATCTGGAACTACAGTTAGAACCCACACTTTCCAAAAATCCCTTGAAAAATCACAATCCAAACCTGAATAGTACTACTTTTGCTAAGATCGCTGCTTCATCCGTTTTGGATTATTCTCCTGCCAAAAATTACAATCAAAAAAATTATCTTTTCATCTGCCCTGAGGATTGCGAAATTGTGGTAAATGAGCTCAAAAAATGGAAAAACAAATTGGGTTTTAAAGTTAGAATTGCCACTCTCACTGAAACCGGAAGTACAAAAGAAGAGATAAAATCCTATCTGCAGAATGCTTATGATAACTGGGAGCATCCTCCGGAATATGTGATCTTATTTGGCGATGTGACAGGTACTTATCAAGTTCCCACATATTATGTTACCGGTAGTTCTATATCTCCTAATTGCGCCACGGATCACGAATATACTCTACTGGATGGAAATGACTATTTTCCTGATATTTTAATCGGCAGAGTATCATTCCATTCTCAAATTGAATTAATGACAATAGTAAGTAAAATCATCAATTATGAGAAATACCCCTATTTGGAAACAGATTGGTTTACTAACGCCCTGATGGTAGGATATATAGATGAGTTTCAAAATTTGTATTCTCCCTACGAAACCTTAATGGAGGTCAAAAACAAATTACATAATTTCAATTATACTAAAGTTGATGCTTTCATTTCACCTTATTATACATCTCCTCAGCAGCTCGCAGATTGGATAAATACCAGAGGCTATACATTTATCAATTACAGAGGTGGAGGGAGTACCAATTATTGGTCTGGAGCTTTTGGTTACGGTCCGGGACATCTATTTACAAATGAAAACGTCGAGAATGATCTAAATAATGGTGAATTGCTGCCCATGATTACCAGTATTACTTGCGGAGGCGGAGATTTTGCAGACCCCGATTATTCTAACTCGTTTGGTGAACTCTGGCTAAAAGCAGGTTCGCCCGGAAGTCTCAAAGGAGCCATTGGCTTCATCGGACCCAGTGAGCATGACACGAAGACAAGATTTAACAACGTGAATGATATGGGCATTTATCAGGGGATTACCCAGGAAGGAATTACAGCCTGTGGCGAAATGCTACTGCGAGGAAAAATGGCTCTTTATAATAACTTCCCCCACGCTCATGCCATGGGTAATAATTACAACTCGGATCAATTCTACTTTTATGTTTACAATCTCCTGGGAGACCCGGGGCTCAATGTTTGGACAGATTTCCCGCGTGAAATTGATTTCTCCTGTGCTGATACTATCTCCTCTTATGACAACAATATTCAAGTTCAGCTTAACGATGTGGAAAACCAGGCAAATTTTACTCTTGCCCTGACCAATGAAGACAGCCTAATTGCTTCTGAAGTTACAAACAACCCGGGAATAGCAAATTTACTATTCAAGCTGGAGCCTGGTATTTACGAATTAACAGCTTCCAAATATGGTTATATTCCCAAAACAAAAGAATTGACCGTTGTACAAAAAGAAGCGTTAGAATTAACAAATTATCAATTTTCTGAAGACTTTAATCCTGATCAGGAAGTCATACTACAAACTCAAATCAAAAATAATTTTTCTCACGAATTAGAAGATCTAACATTCACAATAACTTCAGACTCAAATTATATTGAAATTTTATCCGATAGTATTTTTATTGAGCAATTTGCTGCAGACAGTTCAGTCCAAATAAATTTTTCTGTTAATACACCTCACCAATGGCATAATGGGCAAAAAGTAAACCTGTATGTGGGAGTAATAAATTCAGAAATAGAGCAAAAATTTTTGATTTCCGAACACTTGCAAGCCCCCAAAATTTCCATCTGCGAATTGCAAATTATTCATCCTGATACATTTGTAGTGATGGGAGTAGAAAACGAAGTTAATTTTGAATTGAAAAACGATGGTAGTACGGAAACTGATGAATTTGAAGTTTTATTGCGAAACATTGATAATAAAGTTGAAGTTATTGATAGCACAAGCAGTTGCAGCAATATTTCTCCTCAGCACAGCCTGCTATGTTCCAATACATTTTCATTTATCCCTCAAGATAGCCTGATCACAGGGGAAAAGATCGAATTTAATTTATATATTGCTAAAGACAATGAAATAGTTAATACAATCTACCTTGCTACCAGAGCAGGTGAAATATCGCCCCAAAAACCCACATTTGGTGCCAGCGAATATATTGCTATCGAAAACAGAGACGAGGGCAATTTTGTTTCTCCGGTATATGAGTGGATAGAAATAGATACCTCTTTGGGAGGAGAAGGAAATCTTGTAATACCCACCAATCAAACACCGGACGGGTATATGTCAATTTATGATTTACCAAAACCATTTCCTTATTTCGATAAATTTTTTGATGAAATATCCATTGGCTCGCATGGTTATCTTTGTCTGGGAGAAACAGAGAGAATCTTTTTTAGAAACAGCACAATACCCTCCGGTGCAGGACCAGCCGCTATGATAGCTCCATTTTGGGACAGGCTTCATGATGGCAAGATCTTTACTTATTACGATGAAACAAAAGATGTCTTGATAATTGAATGGTCCAATTTTAAAAACAGTTATGACCCGGAAAAAACAGAAACTTTTCAGGTTTTGCTCTACTTGCCCAAATCAAATTCATTAAGCGATATACTGGATAGTAAAATAGTTTTTCAGTACAAGGAAATAAGTGATGTGGACCAGGAAAACAATTATGCCACAGTGGGTATTGAAAATTACAAGCAAGATAAGGGACTGCTTCTTAGTTATGCTGACATTCTGCCCCCCACAATGCATCCGCCAGAAGCTGAAACTGCCATAATGATAAAAACCGGAAACTTCATTGACTTGCCTCTTTTGACTTCAGCGCAAAGCCAATTAGATGTTACTCTAAGCAGAAATGAGATGACTGAAAAGACAATTGAGTTAAGCAATTTAAGCAAAAATTCATCAATCAACTTTGATCTAAGCTTCTCTCATTTTGATAGAGGTAAAAAGAGTGGCAGATTACAAAATAAAAGTGTGGAAAATGATTTCATCTATTGTAACAATAATAAATATGTAGCTTATGAAGAAGAACTGCTTGAATTTTGCCTGTATTTTCATCCGCAAAGTGAACCGATAGATGGCGTAACCATGGATTTCCCCGATTTTGTAAATATTATTACTGCCACAGACATTCAAGATTTATCCTACAATAATGAAACAGGGCAGGGAGCAGAGATAAGCTGGGGTTTTAATGATACAATGCTAACCAATTCAGGTGTGAATCAATTTGGTGTTACTATTCGATCCGATATTAATGTGATTGCTCCCATAGATTTAGAATGGATGATTCAGGGTGACGGCTCCGGAGCTGAACCCCACACAGTCGAAGGCAATATTTCTGTTCCTCCGGACACTACCGGTTATTTTTGGATCACATATCCTACAAGCGATGATAAGCTTGTTTATAGTACACAAGATAGTGTTTTATGGGAATACTGGGGCAATGACCATCCTGAGGTAAAACTGCAAATTTCCAGAGATGGCGGTGATACCTGGCAGTCCTCTTCTCCC
>JAGXLO010000157.1 GCA_018334695.1 Candidatus Cloacimonadota bacterium | reverse complement strand
AATTAACAATAATATAATAAATACTAGTTTTGATTATTTTGATGGTTGAACATAACTTGACAACTCAAATATATTTCAATACTTTATAAAATAAGAAGGAAAATAAATACACTAAAGAAACAGAATTTATTTCTTTAGCTATTATTCCCCCATTATATTTAATTTATATTTTTTTGATATAATTTATTAAAAACCCTGTACAGCAAGGTTAATGCCAGATGAACCATCTATATAATACATATCTATATCTACATTATAATTGGAGCTACCTTCTATATCTAAAAGATTCGATCTGCCGTAATAATCACCATCATCAATTGTACCATTTTCATTCACATCTCGCCATCCATATATATATAAATTTCCTGATTGAACTTGATTTAGATTATACGCCCCGTTGTCATCCACTATAGTTGTATCACTTTTAACATATATATTATCATTATCCTCTTCACCTGCAAAAACACAGGGATCTTCCAACTTTTTATTAAGTAAAGCCCCATAAGCATCAACAAGGCCATATCCATATTTATCATCTTTACCTGTATAGCCCAGATCAATAGCTGTGGAAGTAAGTCTTGCTTTAACATTAGAAGGGTTTACACCTTCTGCTAGTAATAATGCTGCAATCCCACTTATATGAGGGGCAGCCATAGAGGTACCGCTCATATAAACATAACCAGATGTTGTTTCTCCTGTATCAATATCATAGTGACCCCAGGTGCTGGGAATGTAGTCGCCAGGTGCAACTAAATCAAGCATTGAGCCATAATTGGAATATGTACAGCGGTTATTGTTTTGATCGGTAGCACCTACTGCTATAGTTTCAGAATAAGCTGCCGGATATAATAAGCTATTAGCCCCATCATTACCACTAGCTGCTACCATTACAACATTAGATAAATCAGCATAATCAATTGCATCCTCAAGTAAATAACTTCCAGTTGAACTACCCAAGCTGAAGTTAATAAGGTCAGTACCCTGATCAATCGCATAATATACTCCTTCTGCAATATCATAATGAGTTCCAGAACCATTTGCATTAAGAACCCTGACCGGGAGAAGATCAAGACTCCAATTAATTCCAGAAACTCCGGTGCCATTATTGCCAACAGCACCGATTATACCGCTGACATGTGTGCCGTGACTACCACCATTTTCTTCAGTAGTTTCATCGGTTGGATCTAAATCTGTTGCCTGATAATTAGATGGCGGTGTATCATAATCATTTTCACCAACAAAGTCTGCCCCTTCAACTAAGTTATATGATAAATCAGGATGATCAGGAATGATGCCTGTATCGAGAACCGCTACTGTTATAAAGCTACTATTGTGTCTAACATCCCAGGCTGCTTCTAAGTTAACATTAACCATTCCCCACTGATAGTCACTATAATAATAATCATTAGGTACCACTAAACTGTGAGCAAAATAATTAGGTTCAGCCCATTCTATTTCTTTTTGCTTATTATAATAACTCACCATATCTATTACATTTTCCCCTGGGGGAAGCTGATATCTATAGATCCGGCCGTTTGATAGATCAAGACTACTTAATCTATTTAAACCTTCAGCTTTTTCCATAGAACTAACCGCTTGAGCAGATGCTAAGTTCTTGTACTTGATTATTATTTCAGATTTTTTATATTCATCTTTATCATAATTGCTCTCATAATCAATCTCTCTTATATTAGCTTTTTGAACCTGATCCATACTGCTGGTCACTGTTCCAAGCGTATTATTATATAAATTGACATTACCTGAAACAGTGGAATCCCCAGCTAAAGCTGATAAATTAATATTGAATGAACTATTTTTATCAATATAATAATCCTGTTCAAAGTCTTCATATTCATCTGCAGTAACTACAGCAGTATAAGTACCCATTTCTATATTAACAAAATTAACTTCACCATTACTATCGGTATATTCTGTCTGAGTATTAAAGCTAACAGCAGCTCCTTCGATTGCAGATTGAGATTCATCCTTAACTGTAAATTGAACTTCATATTGGGCCTTAATTAAATTAATATCTTTATTTTCATCACTACCATTAACTGTCACACTATCACTGAAATTTTGATAACCAGATGCACTCGCTGTATAATCGTAAGTGCCATCCTGTCGTGAAAAGCTAACCTCTCCAGCCATATCCGTATTTTTGATCGCACCTTCTAAATCTATTTCAGCTCCCGATATAGGATCGTTACCATCATCTAAAACAGTGAAATTAATATTATAGGTTGTAGCTATCACCTCTGAAAGAGTAATAGTAGTGTTAAAATCATCATCTTTAACAAGAATGGTACCACTATCACCATCATAACCATCAGCACTAATTGAGTAATTATAGCTGCCGTTAGTTCTGGCAAAACTTACTGTACCTTCTGAATCTGTAGTTTTAGTATCTTGATCAAAAGTTACTTCAGCATCTAATATAGGATCGTCACTCTCGTTCAAAACTGTAATATCAATATCATATATTATTTCAGATAGTATTATTAATACATCTTCATCACTGTTGGAAACAACCACATCCCCGCTCTTTTCTTCATAACAATCTGCATGAGCTGTATAGCTGTATGTACCATCTGCTTTAGTGAAACTTACTTCTCCATTTTGATCGGTAGTTTTAGATTCATTGTCGAAAATTACTTCAGCGCCTGATATGGCTGTATCACTTTCATCTAAAACTTTAAAATTGATATTATAATATTGAACTTCTTCTGACAGCTTTATAATTTCTTCTACATCATTTCCCAGCACTTCTAAATTATCGTTTATGTCTACATAGCCCTCAGCATTGACTGTATAATTATATGTGCCGTCTGCTTTAGTGAAACTTACTTCTCCATTTTGATCGGTAGTTTTAGATTCATTGTCGAAAATTACTTCAGCGCCTGATATGGCTGTATCACTTTCATCTAAAACTTTAAATGTTATATTATGTTTTATTGTTTCTGTAATTGTTATATTTTTGGTTTCATCGCTGCCAGATACTGTAATATCTCCATTTCGTTCCTGATATCCATCTGCACTAACTGTATAATCATATGTTCCGTCTACTTTACTAAAAACAGCTTCTCCATCTTGATTAGACTGCTTAAAAATACCATCTAAATTAATATCAGCCCCTAAAATTGGGTTACTGCTTTGATCTGTAATAACAAAAGTAATATTATAGGCTGGAAGCTCTTCTTTGAGATTGATATCCTTAATTACATCATTTCCTTCAACCACAATCGTTCCTGCTTCATCTTGGTAACCTTCTGCATTCACTACATAATTATATGTGCCCTCCTCTCGGCTAAAACTGGCTTTGCCCTCATTATCTACATTTTTAGTTTCTCCATCTAAATTTATTCCAGCTCCCGCTATGGGATTATCACTTTCATCTAAAACCTCAAAATTGATAGAATACTCTTCTGCCTCGCTCAATGTTACAGATATATTTTGATCACTATCGGAAACAACTACATGACCGCTGGCTTTTTGATAATCGGCTGCCTTAACTATATAATTATATGTTCCAGATTTCTTACTGAAAATGACTATACCATCTGAGTTTGTAGTTTTAGTATCACCATCAAAAGTTACTTCTGCTCCAGATATTAATTGACTGTCTTCATTGTTTACAGTAAAATTGATCTCATATTCTAAAGATATGTCTGGTATACCGATATCAATACAACCTGACAAAAGTATAATAGAAATAATTATCAAACTAATTATAATAAATGATTTCTTTCTCAAATTAACCAGCCCCTTTAATTACTTTAAATTTCTGTTATATAGTCTAGATTAGATTAACAAGCTATACATCTCAATTTTTAATATAAAATCTTCG
>JAGXLO010000058.1 GCA_018334695.1 Candidatus Cloacimonadota bacterium | reverse complement strand
AGGGGATTTTATGTTGACAAAAATGGAAAAATTGAATGGCCTATAGATAAAAAGCAACAAAGCAAAAGGCAAATAGTAATTCCAATTACAGAAAAATTAAAACAAAAGGTGGAAAATGCGATTCGAGATCGAGCATTATCTTTGGGACTACCTTTTGGCAATTATGCTGATTACAGATTGGCTTTCATTGATGTGGAAACCACTGGTCTTAAGCCGGGTTTTAATGAAATGGTAGATATAGGGATAATCATTGCAGAATTGGATGGAGAAGAAATGGTTCGTTTTCATACAAGGATTATGCCGGAACACCCTGGACGCATTTCGGAAAAAGCTCGCGAAATAACTGGTTTTACTAAAGACAGATGGGAAAAATTTGAGGCATTATTAAACAAGGAGGCTGTTAGCAAGATTTTAGACTTTTTCAAGAAAAACACAAAAGATAAAAGGGTAATACTTTGCGCACATAATGCTACTTTTGATGTTGCGTTTTTTGATCATCTTTTTCGTTCAGCAGGAAAGGATTTTGGAGAAACTCATAATTCAGTCCTGGATCTCCCCTCCATGGCATTTGGTATGGGTTTACGGCAGCTGCACGGCTGGAAGCTGCGCAAATATCTCGACATAGAAAATGAACAGAAAGCTACTCCCGAGAATCCCTGTATACATACCGGAATAAATGGTGCTGAAAAAAATTTAAGAGTTTACAGAAAATTAATCAGAACTGAGGTTGATTATCACAGAATATTATCAAATAAGTAACTATTTATAAACAGCAGCAATTCCTTGTTTCCCAAACAATTTTATTTGATATGGTTTTTTTCGGCGTACGTGCGTACAGTAATCTAATTTTTCTATAACCGGTTGAGATTTTAGCCAATCCCAATCGATGAAATCGCTGCTACTGTCGTGTTTTACTGTAAGATAACCACTATTGGCAGCAATTAAGTTGTGGAAAAAATGCGATCCCTGTGACGAATCAACAGAGAATCCGTCGAAACTCGTTTCCACAATAATTTTCGCCTGATTAATATCTCCCCAGTTCACGGGAACTCCTAAAAATCTATCTCTTGTTCCCCATCTACCAGGACCTATGAGAATATAATTTCTATTATCCTCCTGCATTCTTCTATTTATCTGATTCACCTCATTTTTGATATCCTCGGTTCTTGTTTTGTCAAACTTATCATTTTCAATAAAAACAATATCACTAATTCCGGATTCTATCCCATTGCCCATACCATTTTTTGTATAGAGAAACAACTCCTCTTTATTCAATTCATCCGGGTTCATGGTCAACTCTCGCTTATGCACAGATAGCGGTCTTATCTGCAAAAGATAGAAAGTGGGAAAAATGTCTTTCTGAGGTTCATGGCTCAGATTAACGGCAAATTCTATTTCTACCGGTACTCCAAATGCCTTTTCTCCTATTTCTAATAATTCACGGATAATCTCTGATACTGGATATTTATTAAATTTTACAATTCTAGCAAAGTTTAGTACTTTTATTCCTTGATGGGAATGATTATATCTAATTCTCTGGTCCTGTATATCCCAAACTGAAGCTATATTTTTAAGAGAGCCTTGCTCCTGGGCATCCTCCAGATCAAGCGTAGAAAAAGTTGCCTGTTCTCCCTGTATCAGATCAAAATTATTATTATTCATATTTATAGCATAGAATTGTTTTTGGCTATTATCCATCAATACGTCTGGAGGGAAAAAATCTTTTTTGGGTTTTCGAGGACAATATTTGAACGATTGCCTACTATTAACTATCCAATGTCCCAGGCCAAGAGCCAGAGAAGCAATACCTTGTTCCTGTTTCAAGGAAGCAAGTGGATAAAAATTGTATGATTGTGCCACTCCGGATATATGAGGATAGTAATAACCATCTATATTTGTTCCTACAACTTTTTGAATAATAACAGCCATTTTTTCTTCTTCACAACGATAGTTTATATTCCTGGTATAATTCCGTGCATTACCGGAAAAAGTAGAGGCAAAAACAAGCTTTATTGCTTGCTCCAGATATTTTTGTCGATCCATTTTACTTTTTTGATTATTGGGTAACATGTAAGTTTGGTAAATGCCGGCAAATGGTTGTGATAACGAATCTTCCAACAAACCGGAGGAACGCACTGCTACTGGAGCTTTTACATAGTCCAGATATTGTGAAAGTTTTACCTTAAGGTCATTAGAAAGAGAAAATTTCAGAAACATTTTTTTGATCCTGGCATCATCCATATCATTATTATTTACTTTACCAACAATCTCATTTTCTTTGACAAATTCATCAAATTCTTCTGTGCCGATAATACAGGTATGAGGGATCTTAACTTTTAGTTTTTCAAATCTATTCTCAAAGTCCATACTACTCATAAGGGCATTAAGAAAAGCAATCCCGCGTCCCTTTCCCCCCAGAGATCCTTCTGCCAATGAAATAACTTCATGTCTTGTAAGAAGATTTTTGGGACAAAATTTAACTACTTTACCCTTATTTTTTTCATAATGGACTTCTTGAAAAGTATTTATCAGAAAATTTCTTAATTGCTCAATGTTTTCAAAATCTTCAACTTTCAATTTCCTTAGTTTCTTTGTTACTTGTACCTCTCCGTGAGCCATAAGCCAGGTAGAAAAATGGTCCCTTTTTCCGTGATAGATCAATGATTTATCCGGTACTTCTCTTAATTTATTTTCAAATTCAGACATACTGGTAACGCGAGTTATTTCTTCGCCTTTTTCATTTTTGAAAATAAAATCTCCAAATCCCAAATCATATTTAAGATGCTCTACAAATTCATTTATCATATGGAGTGAACTTTTATGGATAAAGCTTACTCCCAATTCCTGTGCTTTTTTCTCCCATTTTTTATCTGTGGATTGTAGTATTATGGATTGATCATAATCATTGCTGCGCAAGTAATCAACAAGCTCTACACCGGCAGTATCAATAGCTTTTCCATTCCTGGGAAATGAAATATCAGAAAGTACACAAATTAAATAATCTTTATATTTTTCGAATATATCTAGTGTATCTTCAAAGGTATGAGCCATGAGTATTTTGGGTCTTGCTCTCATTCTGTTATTTTTTTGGCGAGGGTTCAATTCTTCTGAAATCAGACGCTGAGTCTGTAACATCACTTGATTATACAATTCCGGTAAAAGTCTGGAATAATAATAAATTGAATCTTCAACCAACAAAATCACTCTTACCAAACCCACTCCGGTATCATGTTCAATGTTCATTTTGTCTTCAATGTACTTGATAATTGCTAAAAATATTTTAGGATCACCATTCCAGAGAAAGACGTCATCAATAAATTTCATTTTTTCGCTGGATTTATCTATTAGTTGCAGATCAGATTGTACATTAAGCAAAATCAGTACGGGCAGATCAGGTTTGAGCTTTTTAACTTCTCTTCCCAGTTCAAAGGGAGAGACCTCACCTACACGCATCATGGTAATAACCAGGTCATATTCATTTTCCTTAACCTTATTCAGAGCGTCCTTAGCTGTTGGCACACTTGTTATCCGGGGTACAGAAGTCAGATTGAGCTGGTGATATTCACCGAAAATTTGTTCAGTTAAGCGACCTTCTTCTTCAAATATAAAAGCATCGTAAAAAGATGAAACGAGCAGAATTTCTTTTACTCTTTTTCGCATCAATGTATGGGAGATATCTTCCCCATACTTGAACTTTTGGAAATAATAATTTATTCTTTCAAATTCCATTATTCAGTTTGCAATAATTAGTATTAGCAGATTAATTTCTTTCTCTGGGCATCAATCTTATAATTGACTTTAAATCTTTAGGACCGTCAGCCTCCATCCAATTAGGAAAAAAATCTTTGTTTTGGACTATTTGAGACACAGCCATTAAAGCTCGTAAATGATAATCTCTCATATCAACAGTTCCAATCAACACAAAAACTGCTTTCACGGGCTTTTTATTATCTTCCCATTTTATACCTTTTTTGGCTCGAGCCAGTACAATTTCAAATAATTCTTCGCCAGGTATAATAATATGTGGTATGGCAAATTTGGGGGCTACATTTGTGGATGAAGTATCTTCTCTTTTTAAAAATTCTTCATATATCTCTTTTTTACTTAAATCCAACCTACCAGAAAGTTTTTCTGATAACATTTCAAAAAACTCTTCTTTATCTATCTTTTCTTCAATATCAAGGACTATGCCTTCTTTTACTGTCCTATCAAAACAGTCTTCTTCAATATCTTCTCTATGTTGTAAAAGTTCAAACAGCTCATCTTCAATATCGTCGTGACCAGTTTTTTCTGTAAGATTTTTATTGATGATTTTCTCAGCTAACAAGATCAATGCAGACTGAGAAAAATCCTTTTTTCGTGCATAAAAATAATACCAACCCAGACATAATAATATCGCAAATATAGACATGAGGAGAATATGAGGACCCATCTGGTATATTAGAATTAAATAAATAACAATGGCTAACATCTGCAGATAGGGAAAAAGAGGAGCTCTAAAAGTAGGTTTGTAGTTTCTTAAACCAAGGTTGCGGATAATTATTAATGAAAGATTGTTTAGTATAAATAAAGACAACATCATTGCAGATGCCACTTTTACTAATGATTGTATTTGAAGTGCTAAAATCACTGTAATAATTGTAATTCCAGTAACAAGTATGGCAAAATAGGGGGTCTTATTTTTATCTGATAATTTAGTAAAAGTTTCTGGAATCAGCCCATCTCGACCCATACCCAGTGGAATCCGAGAAGCAGACATAATTCCTGCGTTAGCAGTTGTTACAAATGCCAGCATTGCAGTAATAGATATTAATACAAGTCCAATATTTCCGGCAAAATTTTCTGCAGCTATTGATATTGGTGCAAGACTATCAGCAAGCAAATCGTGAGGTAAAACCCCTACCGTTATAGTTATGACTAATAAATATAAGATCATCATAACAATAAAAGCCAAAAACATTGCTCTGGGTATATTTTTGCCGGATTGTTTGATCTCTTCTGACATGCTAGCAATTTTTGTTAATCCTCCAAAGGAAATAAAAACCATTCCCACGGCAGCAAAAAAAGCAGTATAATCTTTTAAAAAAAAGCTTTGATAATTAGATTTTTCAATATTAGGATAACCGACAATTATGAAGAGAGCTAAAATCGAGATAAGGACAATCACCATTATTGTTTGAAGTTTACCGGAATGTTTTGTACTTAAAAGGTTGATTATAGTAAAAATAACTGCTGTGCCAGCTGCTAACAACCGAATATGAAATTCAGGTACTTCCGGATTGATCAAGGTGAGAAAAGTTCCAATACCAATAAGAGCAAAAGCACTTTTCATGGCTATAGAAAACCAGCTGGCAAATCCTGCTACCATACCAGTTGGTGCACCTAAAATCCGCATTATATAATTATAGGCACCTCCGGCTTTAGGCATTGCGGTTGCTAGTTCAGATTGAGAAAATATTGTCGGTATCATTAGTAAGCCTGCTACGAAATAAACCAAAATAATCGCAGGACCAGTTTTTGTGTATACAACTCCGGGTAATACAAACAACCCTGAACTTATCATGGCTCCGGCTGCAATACTAAAAGCAGTTATGAGTGATATATTTTTATGTAAATTTTCTTTCATTTTATCTAACCAATATTATAATCCCGTTATTAATTTATTCAATTGAAAACTTTTATTTAATTGATTAACTTTCAGGAAAATAATGTATATTTTGCAAAATGACTTATCCCAATTACGGAAATTCATGTCAATAAACCAGAAAATATATTATTTATTCTCAGGTTTTGAAACTCTGCTTCTGGGCATAAGCATGATTACAGAGCAGAGGTCTTTGGCGTTTTCCGCTGATTCCCATTTTTGGAAAAATTTTTCATTTTGAACAATCTGGGAAACAGCCATTAAAGCTTTTAGGTGAGTATCACGTTTATCAAGAGAACCCATCAAGACAAATACTGCTTTTACAGGCTCACTTTTTTCTTCCCACTTAATTCCTTTCTTTGCTCTTACCAGAGCCAGTTGGAACCTATCTTCTCCCGGAATAATAATATGAGGAATGGCAATCCTTGGTGCAACATTGGTAGAAGATTCTCTTTCTCTATTAAGAAATTCATCATATATCATTTCTTTACTTTGCCCTATTCTTGTTGATAGTTTTTCAGAAATTATTTTAAAAAAGGTGTCTTTGTTGATTTCTTCGTCAATATCAAGAGCAATCCCCTTTTTTACAATCTTATCAAAGAAATCTTCCATTATCTCTTCTCGGTGTTGCAACAATTCAAACAACTCTTCTTCAATACTTTCATTATACATTTCTTTGGGTAATTTTTCGTCTGCTATTCTTTTAATCAAGAGAATGAGAGCTGATCTGGAGTCAGCATGTTCCCTGGCATAGAAATAATACCAACCCAGACATATTAGCATCATAAATATTGTCATTAGTAAAATTTTTGGGCCCATTTGATAAATTAGAAGTAAATATATTACAATGGCAAAAATTTGCAAATAGGGAAAAAATGGAGCTTTAAAAGTGGGTTTATAATTTCTTAAGCTTAACTTCCTAATCACTATTAAAGAAAAATTGGTCAGAATAAAAAGAAATAACATCATCGCAGATGCTACTTTTACTAACGTATCAATATGTAACGCCAGAATCACCGCAGTGATAAAACTACCTGTAAATATTACTGATTTATAGGGAATCCTATGCTTGTAGCTTAATTCTGTAAAAAAATCAGGAATCAGACCATCACGTCCCATAGCAAGAGGAGCTCGTGAAGCTGACATAATCCCCGCATTAGCAGTAGTTACGAAAGCTAACATTGCAGTAATAGACATTAAAACAAGACCAATATTTCCCGCATAATATTTAGCAGCTATAGAGACCGGAGCCAAATTATCTGTCAGTATATCATGGGGCAATATGCCAACTACAGAAGCAATAACCAGAATATAAAAGCCCATCATTATAAAAAAAGCAAGGAACATAGCTTTAGGAATATTTTTGCCCGACTTTTTTATCTCTTCGGACATGCTGGCTATATTAATTAGACCTCCAAATGAGATAAAAACCATTCCTACAGCCGCAAAAAAAGCAGATCTTCCTTTGGCAAAAAAGTTTTGATAATGAGTAAGCTTGATTTGGGGATATCCACTTATTAAAAACAGAGTAAGTATTGCAAGCAAAATTAAAACCATAATTGTTTGTAAATTACCTGCATGTTTTGTGCTAAAGAGATTAATAATTGTAAAAAAAATAGCAGCTCCTGCAGCGAGTAATCGAATCTGAATTTCTGGTACTTCAGGATTCATTAACGTCAGGAATGTCCCTATGCCAATTAAGGCAAAAGATGTTTTCATGGCAATAGAAAACCAGTTAGTGAAACCGGCTATCATACCAGCAGAACCCCCCAGAATACGCTTGCTATAAATATAGGCTCCGCCTGCTTTTGGCATAGCTGTTGCCAATTCTGATTGGGCAAATAAAGTAGGTATCATTAATAGACCCGCTAAAAAATATACTAAAATTATAGCAGGCCCTGTTTTTGTATATACCACACCGGGTAATACAAAAAGCCCTGAACTGATCATGGCTCCGGCTGCGATACTAAACGCTGTTAATAAAGAGATATTCTTATCTAATTTATCTTTCATAAAAAACTTAAAAAAACAAAAATCCAATCCTAAACATTTATTTGAGTATAATTTGCAATTTTATTTTCTTGTTTTTCAAAATTCTTGTGTCAAGAAATTTCAACATACAAACCAAATCTAAATTATAATTTATCAATTCATAAAATTTATTCATACTATAATTCAAGAGGAATTAAAGTAAATTTTATGCTAAGAATATTGAAAAAAATTATCCTCTAATCTACACAGATTGACAAAGATATCAAAAATAAATTTAATTGAGTGTGAATTGAGTAATAAGAATTTTTTATGATTGATTTAAATTCTTTAATTTTCTGCAATCATTAATATATGCTATTTTGTTTGGTATAATAAAGGAGTTAACTATGCGAGAAGCTTTATTTTATAAACAATTGGAAGATAATAAAGTAAAATGCAAATTATGTCCGCACGAATGCATTATAGCAGAAGATAAATCCGGTCTATGCCTGGGTAGAGAAAATAAAGACGGTAAATTATATGCAACTAATTACGGTAAGACCATTTCACTTTCAATGGATCCTGTAGAGAAGAAACCCTTGTATCATTTCTATCCCGGTGAAAATATACTTTCCATAGGTCCCAATGGATGCAATCTCCGATGCAAATTTTGCCAGAATTACACCAGTTCACAAGAAAAAGTGCCCACCAGAGATATTGATGCCGACCAGCTGCTTAGTTATTGTAAACAAAATGATTCTATCGGAGTAGCTTATACTTATACCGAACCTCTTATCTGGTATGAATATATCCTTGATACAGCAAAAATACTGCACGAAAACGATAAAAAAGTGGTTCTGGTTACTAATGGAACTATTAACGAAGAACCACTTAGAAAAATATTACCCTTTGTGGATGCTATGAATATTGACCTAAAATCAATGGAGGATGATTTTTATAAAAAGGTATGCTCAGGTTTTCTGGAACCTGTAAAAAATACCATAAAAACAGCTTCCAAAGAAACTCATATTGAAATTACCAATCTTGTAATACCTGAATACAATGATGCGGACGAAAATCTTAATACAATGATAGATTTTTTACAAAATATCAATCCGGATATTCCCCTTCATATCTCGCGCTATTTTCCTGCCTACAAATTGCAAGCCGCTCCCACCCCTTCCTCTACTCTTAAAAAAATCTATAAAATGGCAAAGAAGAGATTAAATCACGTTTATATTGGAAATATTAATATAAAAAATACCATGAATACAACCTGCCCCGAATGCTCTGAGCTTTTAATAAAAAGACAAGGCTATTTTGGTATAGAAAGCAAAATCACAAAAGAAAATACTTGCCACAAATGTGGACATAAAATCTATGGAGAACACCTTTATACGTAAACTGTTCCTAGATATTTTATCTACAGCAGATAAAATTTTAATTATAATTATTGCAGTTTTAATTATTTTACTTTCATTGCATATAATATTTCCTGAATCAAATGACTCTTTGCATGCTATCTGTGAAATAGACGGAAAAATTGAGAAGAGAATACATTTGCAGAAGAATAAAAAAATAGATTTAAAAAACGGTATAATACTGGAAACTCAAAATAATCAAATTCGTGTATTTAAATCTGATTGTCCACATAAAATTTGTGTAAAACACGGTTGGATAAAACATGCCAATGATATGATTATTTGTGTTCCAAATAAAACGGTTATCTATTTAGACAAAGATTCTGAAATAGATTATATCTCACATTAAATGAAATTAGCCCCTAACAAAATATCAATACTCGCTGCCTTTTCTATACTTGCGGTTGCTCTCTTTACACTGGAGAATTTCCTACCCAGACCTTTACCTTTTTTAAAGATTGGGTTGGCAAACGTATTTGTTTTGTTGATCTTGTGGCAGCTTGATTTTCTTTCTGCTTTGATTGTCAGTCTGATTAAAGTTGTACTGGGTTCATTTATTTCCGGTTTAATTCTCACACCGTTAATATTATTTTCTTTGGGGGGTACTATTTTTAGCCTGGTGGCAATGTACATGGCTATAAAAATTAAAATAAGGTTTTCAATAATTGGTATAAGCATTATTGGAGCAGTGATTCATAACCTTTCACAGCTATGTTTAGCATATTTTATTCTTTTTCCAAATACAAAATTATTTTACTTTCTACCTCTCTTATTAGCTACCGGATTAGGAGCAGGAATCATCACAGGAGCAGTGGCGTATTATCTTGATTCCAAAATAAATTTGCATAAAATTTTACAAGTAAACGCATAGGATAAATTTTTTTCACAATTACTAAGATTAAGGAAATCTATGAAAAAAGCTAGTTTTTGGAAAACATTTTTCATTGTCTGTCTGATTGTTCTATTTTTTACGGGAGTTATAGCTGCTTATCTACAGAACTTAAGTAAATCGCTTCCTCCCGTATCGCAGCTGGTAGAATATGAGCTAAAAATGGGAACAAAGATTTACGACCGCGATGGCAATCTGGTTAAGATATTTGCCAGTGAAAACAGAAGAGATGTAAGATTATCAGAAATTTCCGATACACTGAAGAATGCATTTATCGCGATTGAAGATGCGAATTTCTGGAATCATAACGGGATAGATTTTTATGCAATATTAAGAGCAGTAAAAGCAAATCTGCTCTCTCGCGATATTGCTCAGGGAGCTAGCACCATAACTCAACAGCTGGCAAGAGATATGTTTTTGAGCAGAAAGCAAACCATGAAAAGAAAATTTAAGGAAATGCTGCTTGCGTTTAAGATTGAACGAACCTTCTCCAAAGAACAGATTCTGGAGATGTATCTCAACAAAACTTATCTGGGTGGTGGAAACTATGGTGTAGAATCAGCTGCACAGAATTTTTTTGGAAAAAGTGCCGATGAAATTACACCTGCAGAATCAGCATTAATAGCCAGACTTCCCCAGGCACCAACCTATCTTAATCCTAAAACTAACCTGGAAACTGTGCTCAAACGTAGCAAAGATGTACTATACAGAATGTATCAACTCGGTTTCATTACTCTGGATACATATTTTGAAGCAAGCCGCGATACAATTAAAATTAAACAGAGAAAACAGAAAAAAGAACCAGCAGGATACTATTTTGAGTACATCAGAAAACATATCGAAGAAAACTATGGCACTTCTGCCCTCTACAATGGTGATCTAAGAGTTTACACCCCTGTGGATTATGATCTCACTGTTTATGCCGATTCCGTTTTGAATGATAAATTAATCAATTTCGAAAAGAAGATGGAATATGATGTAAAATATAATGACTTTCCTGCAGATACTGTAGACTTTGATACAAAATACGTTCAAGGTGGATGCTACGCTATTGATCCTAACAATGGATATGTAAGGTTGATGATTGGCGGTAGAAATTTCAATCACAGCAAATTCAACCGCATGCTACAAAAACCCGGCAGGCAACCAGGCTCTGCCATCAAGCCTATAGTTTATACTGCTGCTCTAGAAAACAGCTTTACACCTGCCACTATGATAAATGATTTACCTCTTGTTTTTATACAAAATGATACTGTTTTCTGGAAACCGCAAAATTATTCCGGCAAAAATTACGGACTTACTCCCGTTAGAACTGCTTTACAACATTCCAGAAATATCCCTACAATCAGAATTATCAACGAAATTTCACCACAGGAAGTGGTAAAATATGCCCGTCGTTTCGGCATTGAATCGTATCTTCCGCCGGTGCTTTCTCTGGGACTTGGTTCAGCTATAGTAAGACCCGCAGAGCTTATCACAAGTTATTCAGTTCTGGCAAATGGAGGTGAGCAGGTAGACCCAATCTACATTCGCAGAATAGAAGATGCATCAGGTGAAATTTTGGAACAACATTTTCCTTCCAGAACCAGAAAGATAAACAAACAACTTGCTTTTATGACCACTGATTTGATGCGCGATGTTGTGGACAGAGGTACTGCAGCAGGTATTAGATGGCGGGGATTTAGGTTACCCGCAGCCGGTAAAACTGGAACTACAGATGATTTTGGTGATGCCTGGTGTATTGCTTTTACGCGCAGATTGGTCCTTGGTATCTGGGTTGGATTCGATGATAATATTAGTCTGGGAGAAGGGCAAGCAGGTGCTTATGTGGCAGTTCCTCCCTGGCCTTATATCATGAAACGCGCAGTTCATAATTCCTCTCCCAAGGATTCCACAGGCAAACCAATAATAGATGAAGAGCTGTATGAATTCAAAAAGCCTAAAGGTATCGTAACCAGAGAAATCAGTAATTCTACAGGACTTTTAGCAAAGGAATTTGAAACCGATACAAGGAAAGAATACTTTATCTCCGGTACGGAACCAACAATTATCTCCGATAGTCTGGGCTATAATTTTGGACCTCTTGGAGCTCAGGATCTGGACAAAGATACACTTTATATTCATATGGAAGATCAAGACTGGTATAATAAGTAATAATGACCCTCTATTTGGTAATTACTGGAGTTTTATTATTTTACTACTTGTTCTATATAAAAATTTTTAAAAATGGACTCTCACGAAAATATTTCAATGCCAATATAGAAAAATCATTTGTATCTGTAGTGGTAGCTGCCAGAAATGAGCAAGATAATCTGCCCCATTTACTAACCTCGCTTATTAATCAGGATTATCCCGATGAAAATTATGAAATAATTATTGCAGATGACAGTTCTGTGGATGAATCGGCAGAAATTGTAAAAAAATTTCAAAAAAGAACTAGAAATCTTCGTTTAATAAAAGTTCCCTCTCCCGATCCCAATATCTCCCGTAAAAAAAATGCACTTTCTCATGCAGTTAAGAATTCTAAAGGTAAGATTATCCTCTCCACCGATGCAGATTGTATGCCCAAATTAACCTGGATTTCCGGTATGGTAAGGTACTTTGACAAGGGAGTGGGAATGGTCTGCGGGCTTTCATTGCCAAATGTGAGCACAGGGCAAAAATATAATTTTGTGGAAAAATATGAATTAATAGATACAATCACTCTTTTTGTAGCAGCTGCCGGAGCTTTAGGTAGAGGTAAGATATTCTCCGGCAGTGGGCAAAATCTGGCTTACAGAAGAAAAGCCTTTGATAAAGTAGATGGTTATCAAAAGATTATGCAATATGAATCAGGGGATGATGTTCTGCTGATGCAACTATTAAGAAAAGCCGGTTATAAAATTCGTTTTGCTTTTGGCAAAAAGACATTCATTCAGACAAAATCAGAAAAAAATCTATTGAATTTCCTCAATCAAAGAATCCGCTGGGCTTCCAATGAAACACCTCAGCTGTTTATGAATAGAGAATTTTTCTTTTATCTTTTGGATGTTTTCTTTCTGAATATTACAATTTTAGTGGGTATCATTTTTTATCCAATTTTTGGTTTAGCAGCTCTTTTAATTAAAGCATTTGCCGAATATTCTATCATACAACAGGGAATAAAAAGATTCCAGCTCAACAAAAATATGAAAAAATTGTTTCCTCTCTGGGCAATCTTGCAGCCACTTTACATTTTTATTGTAGGCTTAGCCGGTAAGCTAAAATTGTATGAATGGAAGAAATAAGGATTTGAAATAAAGTGAGGGGTGAAGAGTTTCAAGTACTCTGTTCCTAATATAAGTTGGACTCATCTTAAAATACCATTGTCACTTTGAGGAATCCCGCTTCCTCGGGTGACGAAGAGTCTCCCTGAAGACTACAATATTCTAAAATTTACAAAATACTCTTATAAAAAATAATCTAATCCAAATTCCCCTCTTGAGAGGGGTGGTTCCGCTTTTGTGGAAGCGGGGTGTGTAAAAATTACATTCTTCATTTTTTCTTTGTTTGCCCTGTGGAATCCGACAAATCGGTGTGCCCAGCACAATTCCACGGGGTTTGCCCAAAGAAAAAACGTAAGCAAAAAAGAAAGGGCACCCGAACCTAACGTTTTCATATTTTATAACCTCATTGAAATTAAAAATTGTTATCGTCCGCACTCCCCGATACGCTTCGCTATCGGGATTAGTTCCCGAAAATCACTTCGGGATTAGTTCGCCTTGCTTCGACAAGTCGAAGAGACTCACTTAATCCAACAGCCCATTTTAATCATTTCGTTCTAAAATGGTGTTTCACTGAAGGCGGACACTCGTGCTGCAAACAGCACTCAAACAGAACAATTTTTCAAAAATTTCAATTTCAGATAAAATTAATGAAAACAAGGTTGATGGGAAAAGAATTAAAAGAAAAAAGATAAAAGAATACTCTGAAGTCCCGTCCTAAAAAAGATAAATTATAAGCTCTTTACCCCACAAATTATTTGACAAACCAATTTTAAATATTTTAAATCCGGTAACACTTAGAGGATGTAAAAATGATAAAAGCGACGAGGTTTTTCCCGGAAATAAAAGGTATTCTATTTAGAATAATCTGTCTCTTGTTTGCCCCCCATTTATGCTCTAAGTTACTATTATACAGCCAATTATGAAGGATTTAATTTATTTATAAATAATGATAAAAATATTTCATCAGTTTCTTACGGAGGTAACAAGTTCATTTAATTAGAACCTC
>JAGXLO010000156.1 GCA_018334695.1 Candidatus Cloacimonadota bacterium | reverse complement strand
CAAAATGATCAGAGCCAGCTATGGGCATTCCATCCCTGTTGACCTGGATCTGAATCCGCAGCAGCCACCTGAACTGCTTTACCACGGTACTGCAAAAAGATTTTTGGATTCGATAAAAGATAAAGGATTGATAGGGAAAGGAAGAAATTTTGTTCACCTTTCTATTGATAAAAAATCAGCTTTTACCGTTGGCAATAGACACGGAAAACCTGTAATTCTGACTATTTACGCAGGAAAAATGTATAATGATGGTTTCCGATTTTATTGTACGGGTAAAAATATATGGCTGGTAGAAAAAGTACCCTGGAAATATATTGATTTGAACAATAATTTAGCCTGAAAATTAATACTTTACATTTAAATTTAAAATTCTACTTGACATTTTTCTAAATTATATTCGTTTTTAAAACATACTACATATGATTATTAAATAAAATTGTAGTTTATGTTATTTGCATTATTTTTACCATTAATTTAAGAATTTTATTTTCCCGTACAAATTGGCTTGGGATATTTTGATTAAAAATTTTACATAGATAGTAAAAGAACAAAAGGAGAAATTATGAAATCTAAAAATTTGTTTCCTGTTATTTTAATTATTGTTTATACATTTTTATTACTCGGAGGATGTGCCCAAGATACTACTTCACCCGTTCCGGAAGAGAGTAAGATTGGCTGGATTGTGGGTGATCCCATTGACGGATATGGAACAATATTGTATACAAAAGACGGAGGACAGAATTGGCAGCGTCAAGGTGATTCCTTATCTGTTCCCGATTGTCATCTAAATACTGTAAGAGCAGTCGATTCCTTAAATGTATGGATTGTAGGAGATCAATTAAGCGGAATGGGTACAATTCTAAAAACTAACGATGGAGGAGATAACTGGCAGTGGTTGGGTGACAAATCAGAAATACCCAATGAAGAGTTTTTGGGATTATATACCTGCAGCAGTGACGAAGTTTGGATAGTAGGATCCAATAATACGATAATTCATACCAGCGACGGCGGTAACACATGGGAATCAAAAGCAGATACTGCTTTTTTGCCCTATAACTTGTGCTCAATTACCATTGAGGGTGATAAAATTTGGGTTTGCGGTAATACAGAAACTCTGGGCGGTACAATTATTCATTCAGATGATTACGGAGAAACATGGACAAAACAGGCTGAGGGGGAATTTTTGCAGGAAAGAGGAATGATCGAAATAAGTGCAGGCTGCGAGAATAGTGTTTGGTGTGTGGGTCACGGTAGAACAGTACTGCATACATCCAACGGTGGCAGCAATTGGGATGTCCAAAGGACTGATATTAATCCAACCTGGGATGCCAACGGAGTAACAGCTATAAATGGAAATATTGCCTGGGTTGTAGAGGATCTTTCCTATATACGTTACACAGAAAACGGTGGTGAGAATTGGACCACTCAGGATGTTCCACCCGGTGCCGGAGCCTACTTACTCTATAGAATTTGTCCTCTTAATACTAAAGAAGCCTGGGCTGTAGGTCCTTATGGCGGAAAGTTTGACTTTGGTGTAATATTATATACGGATGATGGTGGTAAAACCTGGGTTATGCAGGATTATGAACCAAATGTTATGCTCTGGGATGTTTCTTTTGTGGATTCATATCACTAAAGTGTATAATTATATTTATAAAAAACCCCGATACAATCTGATATCGGGGTTAATTTTTTTGGGAAGTATAAAAGATTAACGAATTATCAAAAGCTTCTGACTTTGTATGGGTTTGCCGTTTGCTTCCAGTTTATAGAGATAAACACCTGAACTCAATTCTGTACCGTATCTATTTTCTCCGTTCCAGTAAATTGTCATTTTTTCATCTGAGTTGGCAGCCACAGCAGGTAGTTTTTTTATGAGCTTACCTTTGAGATTATAAATGGAGATATTTACCATTGCATCCCTGTCCAGGGTAAAATGGAAATTCGTCTGATTCAGCATAGGATTGGGTGCGGCATTAAGACTATAGACAACTGGTTTTTCGTAATCGGGGGGTTGATTTGCCGGATCTGGTACAGTGATGCTAACCAGACTGTTATAAACGTGGCTCTGACCACTCAGGTCCAGACTTTCCAGCCAGTAGTAATAAGTAGTTCCAATTGTGAGTTCCTGGCTCTCATCAGAGTAATTGTA
Source organism: Candidatus Cloacimonadota bacterium (assembly GCA_018334695.1). GTDB lineage: Bacteria > Cloacimonadota > Cloacimonadia > JGIOTU-2 > JGIOTU-2 > TCS60. The sequence continues at coordinate 1,731 of JAGXLO010000156.1, read as the reverse complement.
ATAACTGGGTTCAGTAGTAGTCCCGTTACCTTCAACTATTTGCTGGTTGATTTGTTCGGCAGAGGAAAATTCGGTTTGATTGTTTCTGTAAATATTCCAGCCAATATTATCCTGTTCTGTTTGGGTTACCCAGTAAAGATGGAGAGTATTATTGGAGTAGATACCGGTGAAAGTGGAGAGTTCTACAGGTAAAGTCTCATCTCCGTTTATGACAAAAGCCAGGTCGATTGATTCACCCTGACGGGGATGACCGGGAGGATATACCAATTCATTCCAAACAGGATCTGGGAAATCTCCCCAAACAGCGTCATCCATGAAATGGGTTCCTGTATAAGGTTCGGGATAAGCCTCTAAATCAGCTGTTTTCCAGCCCCAGAATCTATCATTTAATGAATCATCTTCCGTAGTATGGGCTGTTACATCCAGCCAGTAAATTTCACCTTGAGTTTGTGGTATTCTCAGATCAATGGGCAGGAAAAAGTTATACTGATAGATATTCTGGTGATTATCCTCACAATAAAAACCCGAATTTGGATTATACCATCCCTGATTACCTGTGTCATAAACTCTTTCCTCCCATTCTCCTTGAAGAAAATCATGTTCCCATACTAAAGTATCTGGGGTGCTGGGAGGACCAGGATTGTTCGTATGAACACTTAAATGAAATTTTGTAATTGTACCAACTTCATCATTAAACCAGGAGCCCCAGAAATGAATATCCCAGATCCAGCCTGTTTCTGAGCATTCCCAGTCATCAGCCAGAACTTTGGGGTGTGTTGCTCTTATATCTAAGCCATTAAGATCTGGTAATTGAGGAAAATGCATTTTGTGCCCGTCTCCCTCGTTCCAGTCAGCCCAAAGGGAAAATGAAATGAGTAGGAAGGATAAAATTAAAATAGTAACAAATAAATTATTTTTCATAATAACTTCCTTTATTATTTATTAACATTTTTCTTGTCTTGTGACAAGATGGAACTATGGTGTAGTTAGTAATTCAACTTAACCTATCGCTCAAAGTCTGCAAAAGGACATTTTTAGTAAATCAAACAATTTTGTCAAGTGCTTTTTAGTAATTATAGGATATTTACTTAATTCACTGCTTTTACATAATAGAATTTTTTATTTGCACTCAGAGGAGCAGTCCAGGAAGTATCGGCAAATGAACCGGAGGTGTCTTCCGCAAAACCTGTGTAAGGGTCATCCGAGGAATAGACTTTGTAGGAACTGGCACCAGCTACTGCATCCCATGATATATTAATATTACCCGCATTAATGCTAATGACTACATTCTGAGGGGCAGCTATAAATCCTGTATAGGTAGAATCATGAGCGGCATTGGTCCACGGAGTGAAATCAACAGTACCAAGCGAGCTATAATCATTATAATCATAAATTTTATTCTCAATTTCACTCTGGCTGGTTGTTCCCCAGTAGATATATGCTGCTGTAATATCATTGTCTCCGTTGCGTAAATTATAAGTTGAATTACCGTATATATTGTTCCATTCAGCTAAAGAAGTACCAAAAGCAGGTGTGCATTCATCATCTAAATAAATACCATATTCATTATTGAGGAATTGATTATTTGTGGTAAAATCCGGATCGCAGTTTTTGCCGTAGAATCCATAATAGTTATTTTGCAAAAGACAATTATTAATTTTTATTGAATCAGCTGCATTTGCGTAAATACCATAATACGAATTGTATGTTCCATACTCAACAGTGCAATAT
>JAGXLO010000057.1 GCA_018334695.1 Candidatus Cloacimonadota bacterium | reverse complement strand
AAAATTAATATTACTACTTATATTCATCATATCCCTAACTTATATTTTAAACGCCACTACTTATAATACCCCTGTAATTGATGCAACCATTTCAATAAGTACAAATGATTGGGATGCTGATGAATATATGGGTCCAGCTGCTGGTGAGCCAACTTGGGAATTGTATCTTACTTGGGATGAAACATATCTTTATATTGGTTCATACGGTCCGGATTGGAGACCATCTGGAAATGATGAAGTAAACATTTATTTTGATACACAATCTGGAGGCAACAGCACAGGTTTACATGGAGATGAAAACTTAGGAATGGATGCTGATTTTGCAATACGATTAGATAATAAAGATCAAGCAAACCGTACTGGATACTATTATTATATTACTGGTTGGAACTGGAATGCATTTGATGGAACCAATGATTTTTTCGAAAATGATAAAAAAACTGATAAATTTGAAATACGTATACGCTGGTCCACAATAACTAATGGAAAATCTTCAAGTCCTGTACCATTTAATTTATTGGTTGCAAATGCAGATAACCAGGGTAATTATACTGCAGCATGGCCAGCTGATAATACTCAATACGGAAGTGGGATTATTAACTATTACTGGAGTGAAAGTGGAGGAGAAGGGATAAGTCCTCAAAATGCACCTACGCTGCCCGTTATCCTATCTATACTTACCGCCCAATACGTAAATAATCAGGCTCAACTTTACTGGCGTACCCAGTCCGAAACTGATAATATCGGCTGGAATGTTTACAGAAATAATGAGAGTTATTATGCTTCTTCTGAACAAGTAAATACTACCTTGATTGATGGCTACGGCACTACAACGGAACCGCATGATTATACCTATACGGATCCCTCTGTTCAGTTAATAGGCGGTACTACCTATTATTACTGGCTGGAAAGCCTTGATTTAAGTGGCAAATCCGATATTCACGGTCCGGTTGAGATGCACATAAATCCCGGTAACGAACCCGGCAATAATCAAGCCGGTGAGGAAGAACATGACGGTCTTTACGATCTTAGTAATAATCCTTTTAATCCTGCTTTAGGACAGGAAGCCGAGATTTCATTTCAGCTCAAAAGCAGTGCAAAGGTAAAACTGGATGTATTTAATGTAAAAGGACAGCTGATTAAGAACTTGTATACTGGCAAAGCTAGTAATGAGAATTGCACATGGAATGGAACTGATCTGAATGGCAATCTGCAGAAATCCGGAGTCTATCTTTATCGCCTTCTGGTTAATGGCAAAGTATATGATACTCAAAAGATAATCTTATTTAGATAGATATCTGTTTTAAGAATTACAAGCCCGGTTTGTTTATAGCAAATCGGGTTTTTTTTGTTAGGATAGTAGCTAATGAATGGACTGGTGTGAGCAAGACCTGGGCTTTTTCTAAAATTAGTTAATACATAAGAAAACAAAAACTCCTAGAGAGATCAGATAATTGTAAATCCCTCTTGAGAGGGGGGAATCCCGAATTTTCAGGATGGGGTGTGTAAAGATTACATTCTTCATTTTTTCTTTGTTTGCCCAAAGAAAAAACGTAGGCAAAAAAGAAAGGGCACCCGCAACCTCTCATTTTCATATTTCATTGCTTCATTGAAATTAAAAATTGTTATCGTCAGCCTCCGCGATACGCTAAACTATCGGGATTAGTTCCCGAAAATCAATTCGGGATTACTTCGCATTGCTTCGATAAGATGGAGAGGCTTACTGAATCAACAACCCATTTTTATCACTACATTCAAAAATGGTGTTTCACTGAAGGCTGACACTCGTGCTGTAAACAGCACTCAAACAGAACAATTTTTCTAAAATTTCAATTTCAGATAAAATTAATGAAAACGAGGTTGATGGGGAGAAAAAATGAAAGTAAAAGAGTGAGATAAGGAAAAAAATAACTTAAGCCAGCGCGAAAGTATATTAAAAAATTTGAGCAATGAACACTAACTAACAATAATGAACAAAAAAAATTTATATTGTCAAATCTACTTTCCCCGAAGGGGATATATAAATTAGCATAGGGTTATATGCCCTATGTTCATAGTCTAAAGACAGACTCATTCGCTGAAAGCGATAAATAGTAAGATTTCACCGCAAAGTCAGGAAGACGCAAGGAAGAAGCAGTAAGGAATAGGTAGTAGTTAGGATTCGGGATTCAGAGGTCAGGATTTAGGGAACAGGATTATTCCCGTCCTAAAATAATTTGATACTTAAACTTATGGCACTATCCCCAAATACAACTAAAAATTTAAAGTCAAAAATTCAAAATTATTCCTCTGACAATTAATACCTACAAATTCCTACTAATACCTAAACTACTAACCCTCTAAACTCCTTAACTGCTAAACCTCTATGTCCATCTTTTTAAGACGTCGACTCAGGGCAGACGGAGAAATCCCCAGTAACTTGGCAGCCTCTACCTGAACATTGTCAGTTTGTTGCAGAGCCTGCATTATCAACTCTCTTTCATTCGCTTTCAGGTTTAAAGTCTCAAATTTTTTACTGCCTGTTTCTGTATTTTTAGCAGCATCTAAAAAGTAGATATCACTTTTTGCAATCCTGTCATTATTGCAAAAGAGAATTAATTTTTCTAATATATTTATCAGTTGTCTGACATTACCCGGATAATCGTATTCACAAAGCATATTTATTGCTTTAGAAGATATTTTAGGACGTGATTTTTTTAACCTTCTTGTTATTATATCCAAATAAAATTCTATTAAAAGCGGAATATCTTCTTTTCGTTTTCTTAAAGGTGGTATTTTAATTTTTAAGGTATCAATTCTATTTATTAAGTCAAAACGGAAGTTGTCGTTTTCTACCAGCTGATAAATATTGCGATTAGTAGCAGAAATTAGGCGAAAATCTATCTTTCTTTTCTTGTGACTGCCCAATTGTTTAATAGTTTTCTCCTCTAAAACTCTTAAAAGCTGGGCTTGAATATCCAGGGGCATTTCCGAAATTTCATCCAAAAAAATCGTCCCATTATCAGCAGCTTCAAAATATCCTTTGTGATCAGATGAAGCGCCGGTAAAAGCTCCTTTTTTGTGTCCAAACAACGAACTTTGTGCTAAACTCGAGCTGAGAGCAGCACTGTTCACAGAGATAAAGGGTCCTTTATGTCTGTCACTGGCGTAGTGAATTAATTTTGCTATAATCTCTTTTCCGGTTCCCGATTCTCCCAGGATCAAAACACTTGATTCTGAATTACTTGATGCTAAAAACGCTTGTTGAATCACTTTTTGCATTACCGGACTTTTACCGATTAAATGAGCACCAATCCTGTTGCTCATTTCCCAAGAAATTAAAGAGATTCCTTCTTTAAACAAATATTGTTTACTGCGACCGGCAGAAACGGTTGTACTCTTATCTAATTCGTCCTCTTCGTTCTTACTGTTTTGCTCTATTTTTTTTCTGGATTTTTCATATAATTTTAAAAATTCATAAGCTTTTTTTATCTTTCCACTTTTTTCGTAACACTCTGAAAGTGATTGCAAAACTGTACAAACCTTCTTCAGATTATTCTCCTCTTCGCTAATTTTAAGGGCTTTATTAAAAAATGGAATGGCTTTTTGGGGAAGATTGTTTTTTTTATACAAATTTGCTAAATGATGATAAGAAGCACTCTTCTGTTTTTTATTGTTTGTATTCTCTGCAATTTTTATTGATTTTTTATAAAATTCTACGGCTTTTTTTAGATTCTGTTTATTCTGATAGATAATTGCTAAGTTCAGATAGCAGGCAAATTGCATCTCCACAGCTTCTTTTTCTTGAGCAAATTGAAGGGCAGTATGTAAATTATCGGTTGCCTTTTTATAATTTTTCAGATTGATATGAGTAAGAGCCATGTTTACCAAGTTGGAATTATACAACTCAGGATTTTCCTTTTTAAGCCACTCAGTTTTCAATTTTTTAAAATATTGCAAGGCTGTTCCGTACTTTTCCATTTTATTATAACTGTTTGCCAGATTTGTCATAGTAGTTAAACGGTTAATATTATGATTATCTTTGTCAGATAGTGTTAGGTTCTCTCTGAAAAATTTTATGGCAGGAGTATAATTTCCTCTACTATAATACAATCTTCCCAGGGCAGCGTATGCCAGGCGCAAGGCAGCCTTATAACTATACTGTTTGGCATAATTCAAACCTCTGTTATAATACTTTTCTGCCTTGTCATAATCACCGGAAAATTCGTAAATGTAACCCAAATTAGTATAACGTGAGGGAATGGCAAAATTATTATCGGTGCCATTTATTAATTCTAAAGATTCTTTCAGATACTTTATACTTTTGGTAATATCTTGAATTAGCCAAAAAATATATCCAAAAGACTGATAGAGTTTTGCTTTAGCAACTGGTTCATTAATATGGTTGTTAAATTTTTCATATATTGGAAAGTATTTATGAAATGACTTAGTATCATTAGTTTTTTGAATATACTTAAATAGGATAGTTAAGGCTTCCAGAAATTTTTTATCAAGAGAAGATTTGGGGTTTCTATCGTACTGCAAATACTCTTTCCATAAATGCAGGAATTGGTCAAAATATTTAAATAAATCCTTACTTTTATTTTTAAAACATATATTTAAAATTTCTACGTATATTTCCAGCTGTCTAATTTTACCGGAATTTCTTAATTCTAACATTTTTTGCTTCAATTCATCCAAAATTGGCTCCTTGCATAATCACAATTATTGCATTTATGCATTTCGAATTTGCAACAATTGTCAAGTTTTATCCATTTGTTTCTATTTTAAAAAATATTGAATTTTGTAATTGCCTGCAGGGAAGCTATATACAAGATAAGCAAATTTTATAAGTTATTTGGCACTATTTTTGTAAATATAATAGGTAAATTGACTGAAGGATAATAAGATGTTAAAAGTAAAGAATAGAAACTATATTAATTACTAAAGGCTAAAAAAATGCTTGTAGAATCTATCTCACCACAGGAAGTGGAAAATTTAAGCGAATTTCTGGAAAACAAAAAAAAAGATTTATATGGATTTACAGTTACTTTAAAAAGCGGAGAGATCAGAAATTTTTTTATAAAATGTAATCTTACAAGCGATTGTAAGAAATTAGAAGATTTAAGAAATTATTATAAAAAGTTAAAAAAATTAAAAAAGAAAAATTAAAAAAGGAGTTTAAAATGAAAAAAAGAAATTTATTGATTATTATGATATTTTGTTTTGTATTTTTAACAACAGGAAACTTGTTTGCCTATTCCGGCGGCAGCGGTACAGCCGGCGATCCTTATCAGATTGCCACAACCGATGACTTAATTGAATTGTCCAACAATAGCGGCTATGGCGGTGTTGGGGACAAACATTTCATCCAAACGGAAAATATAACATTTAATGCCGACGAAACCCTGGTGGATTGGGATGGAGATGGCACTGCTGATTGGGATGCAGAAGACCAGAAAGGCTTTTTTCCAATTGGAACGGATTGGCCTTATTTCACAGGCTCCTACGATGGTCAAAATTATACCATTGAAAACCTGTATATAAATCGTGATACTGAATATCATATCGGTCTATTTGCTAGAATTGATGGAGGAACTATTGAAAATCTCGGAGTTATAAATGTAGAAAATACTGGTTATCGAAAAGTTGGAAGCTTAGTTGGTATTAGTACAAGTTCTTCTGTTATAAGCAATTGTTATTCAACTGGCTCTGTTACAGGAGAAATACGTGTTGGCGGTTTAGCTGGTTACAATCACAGTAATTCTATTATAAGCAGTAGTTATTCAAACTGCTCTGTGGAAGGATATCAAGAGGCCGGCGGCTTCGTTGGTATGAATTATGAATCTCAGATAAGCAATAGTTATTCAACCGGCGATGTTACTCGTTCATCAGGAGAGACGGATACAAAGTTTGGGGGCTTTTGCGGACATAATTCTAACTATGATGATGTATCTGCTATTGAATATTGTTACAGCACAGGAAGCGTATTTTATGAAAACGTCACAGATCCGACAAATAAGGGTTTTGTAGGTTATGAAGACTTTAATACTACTAATACTTACACCGCCAACTTCTTCGACAGCGAGGCATCCAATCAAAATACAGATGCATTAGGTGCAGGCGCACCCAAAACCACCACAGAGATGAAAACAGCCTGCACATTTATCGGTTCCGGCTGGGATTTTTGTCCATCCGGAAGCAATTCAGGTGGAATATGGACGATAGATGAAAGTGCATCCTCTCCCGATAATGATGGCTATCCCGCTCTCGCCTGGCAGGGATTTACAAACACATATGATCCATGTACAACAGCCCCGACAGTTACAAATGCTAGTGGTGCATCCGGAATTAATGCAACCTCTGCTACCCTAAACGGAGAGGTAACCGACAACGGCGGTGAGAATCCAACCGTAACCATCTATTGGGACGAAACGGACGGCGGCACAACCTCCGGTAACTGGGACCATACTATTAATCTGGGTACCCAGGCAGGAACGTTCAGCTCTGCAATTAGCGATTTAAGTCCCATTACAACATATTACTACCGCTGTTATGCAGAAAATTCTGCTGGTAGTGATTGGGCAAATTCTACCGAACAGTTTACCACTCCTTCTCATTTTACCGGTTCCGGAACAACGAGTAATCCATATGAAATTCAAAACCTGGACGACTTGCGTGCACTCTCTGAACATACTATTTACTGGGATAAACATTTTGTTCAAACCGCCGATATCGATGCTTCTGCCACTTCTACCTGGAATGATGACGGAAGCGACGGCTATTATGGCTTTTCGCCGATTGGCAACAGTTCCACAAAATTTACGGGAAGCTATGACGGCTCGTATAGCGGGCAAAATCATACTATTGAGAATCTATTTATCAACCGTCCATCGACTGATTATGTCGGCATGTTCGGGTATACTAGCGGCAGTGCCAATATACAGAATGTGCAGCTTGAAGATGTCGATATTGTCGGCGACGGCGATGTAGGCGGCCTGGTGGGGGAGAATTATGGTGGCACAATCGGCAACTCCACTAGCAGCGGCAGTGTAGAGGGCAGCAGCGATAATGTAGGCGGCCTGGTGGGGAAGAATGATGGTGGCACAATCGGCAACTCCGCTAGCAGCTGCAGTGTAAACGGCGACGGCGATGTAGGCGGCCTGGTGGGGGATAATGATAATAGCACAATCGTCAACTCCACAAGCAGCGGCAGTGTAGAGGGCAGCGGCACTAATATAGGCGGCCTGGTGGGGAAGAATAATGAAGGCACAAGCACAATCGGCAACTCCGCTAGCAGCTGCAGTGTAAACGGCGCCGACGATGATGTAGGCGGCCTGGTGGGGGATAATGAAGGCACAATCAGCAACTCCGCTAGCAGTGGCAGTGTAAACGGCAGTACTGATGTAGGCGGCCTGGTGGGGGATAATGTTGGCACAATCGGTAACTCCACTAGCAGCGGCAGTGTAGACGGCAGCTCTTATGTAGGCGGCCTGGTGGGGGAGAATGATGGAGGCACAATCGAGTACTCCTACAGCAGTGGCAGCGTGAATGGCAGTAGCAATGTAGGCGGCCTGGTGGGCTACAATAAAAATAGTGGCACAGTCACAAACAGCTTCTGGGACACAGAAACCTCTAATCAAACATCCAGCGACGGCGGCACCGGCCTTTCCACCATCGAAATGGGCTTTGCTTCAACCTTTAACAATGCCGGATGGGATGAAGCCATCTGGACACTCGCTGATGGCGAAAGCGCAGCAGGTTATGAATACCATTATCCTTACTTAACCGGTGTAACCGCAAGTGGGGATGAACCGGCGGTTAATACCCTGTACAACGGGGGTATGGGAACAGAAACCAATGCCTACACCATTACAGATTGGAAGCAACTCTACAACATCCGCTACACGGCAGATGACGGGAAATATTACCAGCTTGCAAACAGCCTGAACAGCACTTCAGACCATTACCACGACTACGTGAAAGATGACGGCGGCAACCTGGTGGATGACGGCAAAGGCTGGCTACCTATACAAGACTATTCGGCGGGTGGTGAATTTAACGGTACATTTGACGGAAATGATCAAACCATCACCGGGCTGGAAATCAGCAGGACCTCTACCGATGATATTGGTCTGTTTAGTTTAGCCAGCAGCGCAACCCTTAAAAACCTGACATTGGAAGCCACCATAGAAGGACGCGAAAATACCGGCGCCCTGGTGGGTAGAGCAAATCCTGCCACGCATATTGAATCCATTGTTACGACCGCACAAACAACTGTTACAGGGGATTTTTATATAGGCGGGTTGATTGGGTTTATCGTACAATCACCTGGAACTATAACCGACTGCTCTACAGATGGAACTGTTGAAGGATCAGCAAGTGTTGGCGGAATAGCCGGGGGAGCTTTTGGAAGCACCATAGAAAACAGTTCTTCCTCTGCAGCAGTCAGCGCTATCACTATTACATCGGAAATGTACAGCACATTGGGCGGTCTTGTTGGTTATTCCCAAAACTCTACCATCACTAACTGCCATGCTACCGGCAATGTAACTGTTGCAACGGGTATTTCAGCTCCGGCTGTTGGAGGCCTTATAGGAGGGCTGAAAAAAGAGGGCGATAATACCTCTCTTGTAGAAAATTGCTCGGCAACAGGCACAGTAACGGCTGTAGCCTCCGATTATGTCGGTGGTTTAATAGGGCATTCGATAGCATCAACCATCCGGCAATCCAAAGCTTCTGGCGCTGTTAGTGGCAGCGAAGATATAGGTGGTCTTGTAGGATACATGAATGGCAATGAAATATCCACAACACTGAAAAACAGTTATGCACTGGGCGATGTAACCGGTGATTATAATGTTGGAGGATTGGTGGGGAAATTAATAGACGAAACCATCATCAACAGCTATTGCTCCAATATCGTTACCCTCAATGGCAGCAATGAGGGTGGACTGGTAGGTGATACCACGGGAACAAATACCATCACCGATAGCTATTTCGATAAAACTGTAAATAGTGGCATGCCGGATGAAAATAGCTATGGCAAAACCACTACAGAGATGCAACAAATCGGAACCTATACCCTAACTTCAACTTCTGGTTTAACCTCTGCCTGGGATTTTATCGACAACCCCAATGATGATTCGGCAGACGACAATTACTGGGGCATTAATCCTGCTGAAAATAGTGGTTATCCTTTCTTAAGCTGGGAAGGATATACTCAAAATAGCCGTCCTACCGTTCTTACCGATGCAGCAACAAATGTAGGAACACATACTGCAACAGGTAACGGAGAGATTACATATATAGGAACTGGAGGTACTAACGAGTACGGTGTTTGCTGGAGTACTTCCCAGAATCCCACAATTTCAGACAATAGAACCAATGAAGGTTCTACAAGTACTATTGGAACTTTCTCTTCCGATATGAGTGGGTTAGCAGCTGGAGAAACCTACTACATAAGAGCCTATGCCAAGAATACTGCGGGAACTACTTATGGGGAGAACGTAAGTATTACAACTAATTATTATCCTCAGTTCGTTTATGATGGTACCACCTATGATGATGGTGACTCCATTGAAGTTGATACAGATGAAGATACAGACCTTGTCTTTGATCTACAGGTAACTGATGCCGACAACAGCCAGACCTTCACCTGGAACTCACAGGATGTAACTCACGGTACTGTATCTATAGAAGACCCGAACAAATCTACTGAGGAAACCAAACAGATTACTTTTGATCCTGAAAAGGATTATTACGGATATGCAGAATTTACCATATCAGTCTCGGATAATATTTCCAAAGCTACATCGTATCTAAAATTTAAGGTCACAGTCAATCCCATAAATGACCCGCCTATCTGTGTGATAAACCCAGAACTTTCCGGAGATCCTTATGTAAATCAAGTACTTTCTACTACCAATGGTACATGGAGCGATTCTCTGGACAACCCCAATCCGGGCAGCTTTACATACACTTACCAGTGGCAACAATCAAACGACGGTACAACCTTTTCCGATATTGGCGGAGCAACTGCTTCTACTTTTACCATTCCCGATACCTACTACAACCAATATGTCGTCTGCCAGGTAACAGCTACAGATGACGGTTACGGAACACCGGCAACACAATCAACAACAGCGCCTTCCGATACGGTACAGATACTAAATACTGCTCCGCAGTTTGTTTATGATGCAACGACTTATGAAGACGGAGATTCCATAGCAGTAGATACAGATGAAGATACGGATCTTATATTTGATCTAGAGGCATATGATGCTGATGATAGCCAGACCTTCACCTGGAATGCGATTAATGTTACAAACGGTTCTGTATCTATTGCTGATCCCTCAAAAGCCCCCTCTACTGAAACCAAGCAGATAACCTTTACTCCGGATACTGATTATCACGGACCGGCTGAATTTACTATCTCACTTTCTGATAACATCTCCAAAGCAACCTCTTATTTAAAATTCAAAGTGACAGTAAAAGCATTTGTAGTTTATGTGGATGATGATTGGAGCGGTTATAATTACGGTAATGTGGTGGAAGATTCCTTACAATTTGGTATTGATGCCTTTGAGACCATCACCCATGGTGTAGATCTTGTGGCGCTGGATGGTTATATTTATGTAAGAGCAGGGCAATACAACGAGTTTATTGCTCTGCAGCAAGGTGTAAATCTAATTTCTCATGAACAGGCTGTTATTAACGTTGCCGTAAAAGCTGTATCCGGTATTAACATAACTTCTGATAATGTAAATATTCAGGGCTTTGTCTTCCAGAATCAGATCACTGCAGTTGAAATTAATAACCCTTCTCCTCCCCAGAAAGGTGCGGACATAAATATCAACAGATGCCAATTTAATAGCTGTGATAACGGAGTAACCAACAACAGCAGTTATACAGTTGACGCTACGCGTAACTGGTGGGGCGATTACAGAGGACCGGATGGACCTGGAAATCCTCACAAAAGTTCTACCGGCGGTTCTGTGGTAACGAATGATGTCGCCTACATGCCCTGGTACACAGCAGATACTGTTACTCCTCAAACTGAGTATGTATCAACCTTTAATTCGAACAGCTATCCCGATACACTTGCTTTAAGTGATCTGCTGCAGACAGGTATAGATGTAGCCTGTGCTAATGATACAGTACTGGCAGTACCCGGAACTTATCAAGAAAATATCAGTTTGGCTGGAAAAGCCATAACCGTAGCCTCCCACTTTCTTACAACTGAAAATAGTGATTACATCTCCCAGACCGTTATTGATGGTAATAACAACGGTACAGTGGTTCTGATAAACAACGGTGAAGGTAGTGATACTCGCTTGTGTGGTTTTACACTTACAGGTGGCAGTGGTTTTAATTCTAAGGACTATGAAATGGGTGGAGCTATTTATATAAATCAGACTTCACCGCAATTGGATTACCTTATTATTACAGACAACACCACAGCCAGTGCCGGAGGTGGCATCTATGGTTATAAGTCATCTCCTACAATCGAACATGTAGAAGTAAGCAACAACAGTGCCGGCTGGAACGGTGGTGGTATCCACTTTGGTGTAAATTCTCATCCCACCTTGCGTAATGTTACTGTTATAAATAACACTTCCTCTTGTGGAGGTGGTATCTGTGTAAAGGATAACTCTGTTCTAAATCTGGAATATGTAGAGATTGCAGGTAATACAGCTCAAGGCGCCATGAATTATGGTGCTGGTATTGCCGGTTATAATGCTGAGATAATTGCAGACCATGTAATAATATCTAACAATAACTGCATCTATAGTAATGGTGCCGGTATCTACTCCTGGCATACTGATATTCAAATGAAGAATTCTATCGTAGCTAATAATAGCGGCTACTATGGACTTTACTTAGAATATACGAGCAGTGAAGCGAATGTATCGTATTCTGACTTCTGGAATAATGAGCATGGTAATTTTGCTAACTGTGGCGATGATCTGGGTGTAAATGTAACTACTAATACTAATGGAGACATTTGTGATGTATTTTACAATATTCAAAAAGACCCCTGTTTTGTGGATGCTTCTAATCAAAATTATCATCTAACTGAACACTCACCCTGTATCAATGCCGGAGATCCTGCATCAGACCTTGATCCTGATAATACTATCACTGATATGGGACTATATTACTATGACCTTGCCAGTACTATTGTGGGAAGAGTCACACTTTCCGGCAGTGGTAATGTAGAAGATGTGGTCGTAGAAGCAGACGGAGAAACAACCAGTCCGGATGCAGGTGGTGTTTTTTATCTGGCAATGAGTCCCGGTACTTACGATGTAACAGCAAGTCATACAGACTATGCTGATTCCACTGTAACAGATATTGTGGTTACTTCCGATGTAGCAACCACAGGCGTAGATTTTGCTTTGACCGCGTTGGATGGTGCTATCTCCGGTATAGTTACTCTGACTGATGTAAAGGGACAAAAGAATCAGATTCAGAATGTAGAGATAACAGCGGGAGATGTAACTGTTAATCCAGACGAACAGGGAGAATATGAAATCTCGGGACTGGACCAAGGAATGTATGATGTTACAGCTGCTTTAGTAAATTATGCAGACTCTACAGTGGACTCGGTAAAGGTTACGGTTAATCATACTACATCAGGTGTGGATATTTTGCTGGAGCCGATTCAACTGGAAGCCCCCCAGAATGTTACAATTAATATTGTTAATGGTGATGTAGTTCTGAGTTGGGATCCTGTAAACAGAGCAAACTCCTATCATATCTATCGTTCCACAGAGCCGGATGGTGACTTTAGCGAAATACCTACCAGCCCTGTATCAGCAACCAGTTACACCGATCCGGTTGATTCAGGTGAAAGATATTTCTACTATATCACAGCTGATACGCAAACATTAAAAAAGACAAATATTAAATAGCTTATATAAAAGTAATATTATCTCGGGCAGGATGAGTAAAATCGTCTTGCCCGTTTTTATTTTAATTTATAAATCAGTGATTGAATGAGTGATAAGTTTATGTAGCAAGATAGTGGTTTTGGGACAAGTAGGAGAAAAGATTACACCGCAAAGACGCAAAGGCACGGGGGAGAAATGACTGTGAGACTGTAGGAAGAAAGAAGCAGGATACGGGATACAGGATGCAGGGGAGAGGATTTTGCAGACCGAAGTCCGATGACTGAAGACGGAGAATGGAAGACGGATTCTGGTCCTAATATAAGTTGAATTCCATTCACAATCAATTCCCAAAAATACCAACTAATACCTAAAACCTATAATGATGTGAATAGTGAAATGTGAATTTTAAAATAGAAAAAAATGAATACCTTACTACTGGTTAAGCTTGTCCGTCAACATCCGATTTATTATCGCAGTTAGTTCGACTTGCCCCGACAGTCGTTGAGTCTCACTTAACTGGCGGATGAAAAATTGAATTAGTAGAAGTTCAGTCGGAAATCTGCGATTAATGAAATTAATTCAGAAATGAAGACTCCGAAAAACTCGACTAGTCGGGCAAAGCTTGACATAAAATTGGATAGAAGAAATCCTCAATGGGAAATTTAACCGTTTAAGATCTTAAATATAGATGTGATAATTAAAAAAATTGTTGAGTAATTCTCATCGGTTTCTAACAACTAACCCTGCCAAAGTTAAAATTTATTTGACAGTGTCCAGAATAGCAAAGGAGAAATTTATGAAAAAATTTTTATTTATGTTTTTAATTTTGATTTTTTTAAGCAGTATGGTTTGGGGGCAGACGGCAACCGCACCAAGTGGTGACGGAACTTCCGGGAGTCCTTATCAAGTCACTTCCTGGCAAAATCTTTATTGGATTAGCCAAAATTCTAGTTCATGGAATAAGTATTTTGAACAAACTTCAAATATTACTTTTCCAGAAGATATTAATACATGGGACTCTAATCAAGGCTGGGTACCCATTGGAAATAACACTACAAAATTCACTGGTTCTTATTACGGGCAAAGCCATACTATCATCAATTTATTTATTGATCGCTCTTCAACAGATAATATTGGTTTATTTGGCTATATTGGTGGTGCAACCATTCAAAATCTGGGAGTAGCTGATTGCGATATTACAGGACAGAACTATGTCGGTGGCCTAGTAGGGCATACTGGTTCTTCTGCAAACGTCACTAGCTGTTACAGCACGGGCACTGTTGCTAGTACTGCTGGTAGTGTTAGTACTGGTGGGCTGGTTGGATCTATTTTAAGTTCAACAATCGAGAAATTCCC
>JAGXLO010000056.1 GCA_018334695.1 Candidatus Cloacimonadota bacterium | reverse complement strand
GGATTGCTTCTATTGTTTCCCAACCGGATCTTTCTTTAACTTCTTTTTTATTAATCCCCGGATAAGAAATTATAATAATATCAGGATTAGCTTCTATGACTCGTTCTGCTGGTATGCGACAATAATCTCTAGCCAGTTCTACAAAAGCATTTTTTCCACCACTTTTATTTATAACATCTCCCACAAACGATTCTGCAGATACAGTCATAATTGGATTCTTATAGACTTCAAAAAACACTTTTGGTTTTTCTTCTGGTATAGGAATGTTAGCCAGTTCTGAATTGAAATAATTTATTAGACTGTCCGCTTTTCTCTCTTTGTTAATTAGCTTGCCTATTTTCTTAAATGTATGTAAAAGCGTGTCAACACTGGTTGGATAAAATTGATAAACCCGAGTATTAAGTTTGTTTAATTTATTCTTAATAACTTCCTGTTCAAGCCCAGATAGAAATATATAATCAGGCTCTAAGGAAATTATTTTTTCTAAATCAGGTGAGCTAAAACTGCCGACTCTAGATTTATTTTTTAGAATTGGCGGATAATCACACTCTCTGGTAACAGCAGCAATTTTATCTGCTCCGTCGAGAGTACAGACTATTTCAGCCACTTCCGGAGATAGGACAATTATATTCTGATTCTGTTCTGATCTTGATACATTCTGTTTCTGCGAGCAGGAAATAAGCAAAATGAATAAACTGCAGATCAGATGAAAAATTATACACCTTTTAAGTCCGAAATATTTATTAAGTTTCATCATAATTTTACTTTGTTGATTTCTAAGATGATGAAATAAGGAGAAAGCTTGCGAAAAAAATTGGTTAAGAAATAAAAAAGCCCAAAATCTAAAGATTCCGGGCGTACAAAATGTATAAAATCCTTGTTGCACCGAAAGATTTGCTGTTTTTTCGCAAGGCAGGTCTCCTGGCTAACAGCAAGAGGAAGAGCCTTCCCATTCGCCAAAAGGCAAATAGTGACTATTCCCAAATAAACTGTCTACAGTGGCGGTGTCCGCTCCCAAAAGGGATTCCCTTTTCTTTAGAGGAGATTAATCCTCTAAACACCTTACAAATCACACTATTTAATTTTTCTTATAGAAAAAATGAGGGTTTTTTCTGTCAAGCTTTGTTAAATAAAACAAAAACCCCTGGAAATATCCCAGGGGTGAAATTAATTTGATTTTGATTTTTGAGTTAATCAATATAAGGTTTCAGTTTCTCTTTAATATCCTGTTTTGGCACTACGCCAATTATTTGCTCCTTCACCTCTCCTTCTTTAAAAATCAGTATTGAAGGGATGCTCATTATTCCATATTTTGTAGCTAGAGCTTGTTGGTTCTGAATATCGCACTTTGCTATTGTTACTTTTTCGGAGTCCATTTCATCTTCCAGTTCTTGTATTGTAGGGTTAAGCATTTTACAGGGAGCACACCATTCAGCCCAAAAATCCACCAAAACGGTTTTACCGGAATTAATTGTTTCATCGAAATTGTCTTCAGTTAATTGAAAAGCCATAATTCTCCTAGTTTAGATTTTTTAATTATGTTTTGTGATATATTCATTAGCTTCAAAAGCTGCTTTAGCTCCATCGCCTGCAGCAATAACTATCTGTCTCAATTCTTTTTCCAAAATATCTCCAGCAGCGAAAACACCGGGAATATTAGTTTCTAGAGAATTCATCTTCTGTTTTCTGATGAAGCCGTATTGATTTAATTCTACTTGATCTTTGAATAATTCATTATTTGGTTTATAACCAATAAAAACAAAAACACCATCCACTGCAAGTTTTTTATCTTGCTCAGTTTTTTTATTATGGATAAAAACATGTTTGTCATCTTCACCCAAATCTATTTCTTTTGCAACTGAATTCCAGATGAGTTCGATCTTGGGATTTTCAAAAGCTTTGTCCTGAAGTATCTTATCTGCACGTAATTCGTCTCTGCGATGAATCAGATAAACTTTTTTTGTATATTTTGTTAAATACAAAGCTTCGTCCACAGCTGTATTACCTCCGCCTATCACTGCTACTACCTTGTCTTTGTAAAAAGGGGCATCACAGGTACCGCAATAAGACACTCCCTTGCCATAAAATTCTTTTTCACCCGGTATATTTAGCATACGAGGTTTAGAACCGGTGGCAATAATAGCAGTTTTTGCTTTGTATTCATTTTTGGCTGTTTTAAAAATATTTTCTTCACCCTTTAGGGTAACCTCTTTAACAGTTTCCTGTTTTATTTCTAGACCAAAATGTTCAGCCTGTTCTTCCATTCTTTTGGCAAGTTCATCACCTTTAATTTCTTTAAAACCGGGATAGTTTTCCACTACCCAGGTATTCAAAACCTGTCCACCGGAGAAATATTCTTTCTCAAGCAGTATGGTGTCCAGTTTATACCTGGCTGCATAGATACCAGCAGAAAGACCTGCAGGTCCGCCACCCAAAATTATTAAATCATACATAAAAATTTCCTTTCTAACATTTTTTGAATTATTGCTATTTTATGTCCAACAATCTATCTAATTTTTTCTTATCAAAACCGATAACAGGTCTGTTATTTACCAGAGTAACCGGCACACCTCTTTGACCGGTTTTTCTTTCTATATCACGAGCAGCTCTCTGATCTTTAGTTATATCAATATCCTTAAATCTAATTTTGTTTTGTCTTAAATAACTTTTTACTTTCCTGCACCAGGAGCATCTGGGGCTGGTAAAAACAACAACTCTTTTGTTCATGGTTTCTCCTGATTTGTTTTTAACTTTTTATGAAAATTGAAATAATTGTTGCAAATGTTAAATTTGGGAATAAAAAAAAGGTACCCACCACTTGGGTGAGTACCTTCTGGCTGAATTTAGTTATTTCACTTCTATTTTTTTCTTTGGCTCTTCTTCTGTTTGTTTAGGGAAAATCACCTTAAGAATACCATCTTTAAATTTTGCATCTATATCTTTTTGGGTAACACCAACGGGTAGTGTAAAGGAACGGGAGAAAGAACCTTCATAACGTTCTTTTCTGTAATAATCATTTTCATCAATTTCTTTGTCCTTTTCAAAGCTACCACTGATAGTTAGAGTATTTTTATCAAGCTCAATATCAATATCATCTTTTGACATTCCAGGAAGTTCGAAATCAAGATTAACGTTACCATCTTTTTCATAAATATCTACCGGTATTCTGCAGCTTGTACTATTTCTAAAATGATCGAAGAAATCATCACCAAAGAAATCACTTGGTAAATTTTTGAATGGATTATATCTAATAATAGACATAATAATCCTCCTTTCCTTAATTATTTAAGCTTTTCTTCGCTTTCACTTATATATTTTGCTGTATAATATAATGGTTGAGAATCGAATGTCAAGAAAAAATTAGCACTCTTGTTTGGTGAGTGCTAATGGATTTTTCGGGGGTGTTTTGAAGTTAGTCTGTAAAAACAAATAATTAACCTCTACATTTTATTGCAAAAAAAAAATTGTAGGAGTTGACATCATTTTCACTCCTTTTTTCAAAGAAGTAAATAATTTATTAAGGTATTTTAACATGAAAAAAACATTAAGTATTATAATAATTGTCGAATTAGTAATTTTTTCAATACTTTTATCTGCTAATTTATTAACTGCTAAACCAGATTCTCCTCATTATAATGAAGAAGAATGGCTAAAAAATCATCCTCACTCTTTACCAATCTGGTTAACGGAAGAAGAAAAAACAAGGCTTGACGAAATTGGCAAGGACTTTACTCCTACAGACCCTCCTGTAGGTAATGTAAGAAATATTGCCGAATTCGAACCGCAAGAAGGTGTATTGGTCCGTTATCCCCTGGGTTTGCCTTATAATCTTATAGCCCAAATGTCTGATTATACAAAAGTGGTTACTGTTGTTTCCAGTTATTATTTGGACGATGCTCAAACTAACTATCAAAATAATGGTGTTAACATGGATAATTGCGAATTTATTCTAGCCCCCACAGACACTTACTGGATACGTGATTACGGCCCCTGGTTCGTGGCAGTGAATAATGAAGTTGGGATTACAGATTTCCCTTATAACCGCCCCAGACCCAATGATGATGAAGTGCCTATAGAAGTAGCAAACTATTTGGGTATTGATCACTGGGGTATGGACCTTGTTGCTACGGGTGGAAATTACATGACCGATGGCTTGGGACAATCTGCTTCTACTGACCTTATTTATGATGAGAACCCCGCTTGGACTGTAACAGAAATCGATTCTCTGGTAAATGCATATCTGGGTGTAGATACATATCATGTATTGAATGATCCCCTTGGTGCATATATAGAACACATTGACTGCTGGGGTAAATTTTTGGATGTAGATAAAGTTTTGATTGGAGAAGTTCCCAGCAGTGACCCAAGATATGATGATTTTGAGGCTGTTGCTAATTATTTTGCTAACGAGGAAAGTTCTTATGGTCATAATTACGAAGTTTATAGAGTTTTTACTCCCGGAGATTATCCTTACACACCCTATACAAATTCATTGATTCTAAATGATAAAGTATTTGTCCCCCTAACCGGTTCTCAATGGGATGATGAAGCAATAACAACCTATCAGGATGCAATGCCTGGCTATGATATCGTGGGTATTGATTATTATGATTGGATGAATACTGACGCTCTGCATTGTAGAACCCATGGTATTGCCGATCGCGGCATGCTTTATATAGAACATACTCCTTTACCCGACACAGTCGGGACAGGATCAAATTATAATATTCAAGCAAAAATTTCATCATATAATGATGCATCTCTGATTAGCGATTCTTTATTAGTCTATTGGAAGACCGAAGATCAGACTCAATTTGACGCGGTAGAACTACAAAATTCTTTTGGTAATTTGTATAACGCACAAATACCAGAACAACCAGCACAGACCACTGTGAATTATTACATACATGCTGTGGATAATTCCGGACGTAGTGAAGATAAACCTTATATCGGAGCTCCGGATCCCCTTGAGTTTCATGTAGTGGATTATAATTCAGTATCTCATAATAATTTTCAATTTAGTTCTTATGTGATAAATTATCCAAATCCCTTTACATCAAGCACTACAATTGCTTATCAATTTCCGGATGCATCCGTCTATGAAACTCATCTTGAGGTCTATGATACAAGAGGTAGATTGTTATACGAGGAGAGTTATAATTCTAACTCTTTCACCTGGAACGGAATAAACGAGCGTGGTAAAGAAGTTCCTAATGGAATATATTTTTATAAGATAAGTAGTGGGGATTATTCTGCTACTAAAAAAATGTTGAAGGTCAAATAAAAACTTAAGAAGTTTTCCTAAAAAAACAGAGCTGAAATCCTATAGAATTTTGCTGGCGAGTAATATTCCTTAGCCCCACGCCAGGTGGAAATATAGCGGGAGTATCCATTCCAAAACAAATATCCGCCAGTAATTCCGCTATCATGTGTTGCTTGTAATTGAAGAATTATAGCAATCACCGAAGGATTGGGATCATACAGAGAGAAGGCTTCTAGATAAGGTACTACTTTTTCGGGATTCTTTAATATCTGCTGTAATCTTTTACAGGTCCTATAAATAAAATAATAAGGCTGGTCAACAGGACTCTGCTTATTCCAGAATCTACCGAAAAAGTGAGAGGGATATATCATGGGATGGATCCTGTCCAGATAAGGCTCCAGCATAGTAAGATCTTGACCTGTATTATCAACGTCTGCTTCGTTCTGAAATGCTACTATGCCAAAAATATCAGCAGCAAGCGGTACTCCATACTTTGTAGTTATTTTGTACACTTTTTTTACAAATCCAGTAATCACTTCTGATCTGTTTACAGAATCGGGAATACCATAATCAGCCTTTAAAAGAAAATTTTCTGTGGGAAATCTTACGTAATCCAGCTGTATACCATCAACTCTAAACTTTATAACTTCTTTTATAATATCTAGATTATAAGATTGGACTTCTTCTGAGTTTGGATTACACCATTTGTAAGTTTTTTTAGTAGCTGCTCCGTCAGCCAAATTTGTAGTATCAGCACCATTTTGAGGCCGCCAGTGCCTATGAGCAGAAGCCATAGTAGTATCTTTGAACATCACAATGCGAGCGTGAACAGCAATATTATGTGAATGAAAAAAGTCGATTAATCTATTTGGATTTGCAATAACCGGTTTACAACATCCATTTTCCAGAGCCAGTTTATTTTCTGTGGGATAAAGAATATGTCCGTAAATATTTTTAAAGTCAATCACCACTGTATTGAAGCCTAAAATGTCATATTGATTAATTACATTTTTTAATTTCTTGGTGCTCAAAATATTTGGATTGAGATAAACTCCTTTTACCTCCTCCGGAATAATTATATCGTTTCTTTTTTTCTTCACATCAGAATTTAAAGGTATTAACAATTTTTGCCCCTGGTGAATAATATTTGTTGAATCAATATAATTTATCTCTTTGATTTTGTTTATGAAAGCTGTAAGAAAGTACTCCTCAGCATAATTTAAATATTTCCCTGCAATTGAATATAGGTTGTCGCCAGATTTAACTGTGTATATTAAAGTGCTATCAGGTCGCAATTCTGACTTTGAAGGAGTCCTTAGATTCCCATAAAGAAGATTACAACACGTAAGAAATAGAGTTAATAATATTAGACAATAAATAATAAAACCAATTTTTTTAATCAAATTCTAAGTCCTTAATTAATGAAATTTCCCATTAAAATTTTTGTGTTGATTATTTTTGTAAAGATTTTTAAAAAGCAAATTTATAATTAATTTTTTGGCTCCCCCAAAGGCATAATATACAAAGCTGTTTCATCTTTGTGAGCATCAACAATATTTTGTACCATTTCATCATCAAAAGCTCCCACAGCGCAGGTTGCAAGGCCCAGAGATTCGCATTGCAGATACACGTTTTGCCCTGAGTGGCCCAAATCTATTCCAACATAACGATTTCTGCCGCGTTCGCCATATTTATCTGTAGTTCGGTCATATACTGCTGTGTAAACTAAAATTGCAGGCGCCTGTTTTATCCAATCTTGACCATAAGCAGCTTGAACCAGTTGGGTCTTATACTCACCCTGTTTTACCAAAATAAGTTTATGACCCTGTGGAATATATTTGTAGATACCAGCCATTAATCCATCTACATTATCAGTTATTAAATATATCTCCAGGGGATACAATGCTCCGGCGGAAGGTGCTGTTTTAAAACCCCCTCTTAAGAATTCCGGGGCATTAGGCATGGGTTTGGTTATACCATAAGCTGACCACAGAATTTGAGACATCTGTTTTAACTTTAACTCAGTATCTTTGTATTCTCTTACAGAACGTCTGTTTTTTAATGCTTCCTCAACAGATGTTTTGCTATCATAAGAAGGTTCTGACAGTTTAATTTCTTCTTTACTAAAAAGGTTCCCTGGAATGTATATAATCATTATTGTGAATAGAAAAAGCCATACATATTTATATATATTTCTCATATTTTCTCCTAAAGTTACTAATATAAATCATTTGTTGGGTATTCATATTATTATTTAAGGGAATAAAAAAGGCTCACATTTTATGTGCGAGCCTAATTAATAAAATTTAAAAAAATTTAATCAGCGTATAAGCAAGATTTTTTTTGAATCGTATGTTTCTTTATCTACAAGAAGCTGAAATAAATAAACTCCGGAAGACAGTTTTTGACCTGAAAAGTTAGTCCCGTTCCAGGTACTATTAACAATATCATTTTTCTGATGGAAGTCTTCATATATTTTCGATATGAACTGACCTTTTATGTTATAAACTTTAAGAGACATGTTGCCGCTTTTTGGTGCTAACATTCTTAATTCTATGTTTGAAATATGCGAGTCAAATGGGTTGGGATGTGTTAAAATGTGTGAACCTGAAAAATCTTCAATATTGTCTTTTTTTTGAGCAACGGGTAGATCTGTGTTATCAGTATCGGTAGCAACAACAGGTGAGTAGCGATTAGTATTATCAGATTGATATTGTTGATTTTCCATGAGGTCCTGTTCAAAAGAGAGTCCCGAATAACCAGTAATATTTTCTACTTTTAATTGAATATGCAAAAATTGAATTGGATCAGTAGAAAGCATATTTGCTTCATCAGCCAATTGTGGAAAATTATAATCGGTCGTAATTGCTATTCTGGAGTAAGTATTATCAATTATATTGACGATTTCATAGAGAGGAACTCCTTGAGATAATTCGCCTTGAATCAACTCTCCTTTTTCCACAAAGATATTTTCTGCTGTACAGACATTTTCTCCAAAGGCATATGTATTGTAATTGATATATACCATTCCGGAGCCAAAATAAGTATTGTCCTCGGAGGCAGAAGCCATAATATCAAAGGCGTAGTATTCCTGTGAATTTTGAGTAACTATTTCTCCGTTAGCAAATTCAAAAGTAATACCCACATTCTCGGTTTGAGCAAAAGAAATTTGAAAGACAAATATAAACAAGATCCCGATTAATATTTTTTTCATATTCATAATATTAAAAATACCCAGGCTCACAACTTTTGCGAGCCCGGGCAATAATTTATTTAGTTAACATTCTTATTTTACAATTACAAGTTTCTTGGTATTGCTGTAATTGTTTGTTTGTAATCTATAGAAGTAGATTCCCTGTCCAAGATCAGAAGTGTTAAGAGTGGCTTTACCACCAGAACCCTGCAAGGTTTTTACTAGCTCACCACGAATATTGTATAGCTTGATCGTGGCTTTTTGATTCTGAATTGAACCTTTAATCTGATATTCTATGGTTGTATTATTCACAACAGGATTGGGGAAGTTGCCGACAAGACGGGTTGCATCATAAGTATAATCAGAGGTTCCGTCTCCATCAGTATCTCCAGGTATATAAGCAATAGGACCGTGGAAATCAGAACTGCCATCAAAGTTGATCGCTTCAAGCCAGTAGTTGTAGGGGTTTGTGATGCTTGCTGTGTAGTCTTCAAATTGATATTCTTGTTGTTCGGTCGAAGTACCAGCGGCATCAATCAGATCTGCATTGGCTCTCTCATCAGGAATAATTTCATCTTGAGAACGATAAATGTTGAATCCTGTTACATCGTTTTCACTAGCAGTAGTCCAGTTGATTTCTACATTTTCATTGATATCACTGTAAAGAGCTGTGAAGGCAAGAAGTTCTATGGGTAGAGTTTCATCAAGTTCATCAGTAGCAGTTACACCAAATTTGGTAGAATTATCAGAAGAGAAGATTTGATCAGACATTAGATCTTCCTGGAAAGTAAGTTCAGAATTCTCACTGTTATCAGCAATATCAATTTGTACATGGAATAGCTTTTCAGGAGTAGTAGGTATTTCGTTAGCCCAGCTTGGGCTTACTGGATAATTATAACCATAAGTAATTGCTGCGCGTGAAGATGAATTATCTGCCATATTGACAAGTGAATAGAGAGGAGAACCACTAATATCTCCTTGTAACATGGTAGATTTTGTAACTTCTACTTTACTATTAGCTACAATATTTAGACCAAATGCGGCAGGATTATAGTTAAAGTATACCTGGTTATCACCCAGATAATTACCGCTTGCATCGGCCTGGATCATTACATCGAATTCGAAATTGCCACTATCTATCGTACCATTAGCAAATGTAAATGTAACTCCGGCTTTTGTAGTGAAACCTTTTTGAGCCTGATTGTTAGCATTTGCTTTTGCCTGGTCAGGAACAGCAGAACCATAACCAACATTATATTTCCAGAAGTCATTCTTATCGTCATTTTGCACCTGTCCATTCAGATTAAAGTCGGCAGATAAGTATCCTGCCTGTCCAACCTGATATTTCCAGTAGTCATTCTTATCGTCATTTTGTACCTGGTTATTATCGCTAGCATCACCAGCATAGAGTGCATAAACACCTGTTTCTACTTCTTTAAAGCCGTCGTTGTAAGCACTACCAGCAATTGTTATATCAATGCTTGTTGGTGCAGATTCTGAATCACCAAAGGCTTGTTTATCAGAAGTCATAATATCGAGGTGGTTTCTATGATGTATTACTATGTAATATTCATTACCGGTTGTGTAGAAGAATGGTAAGCTATATTCGCCATTAGTATTGATAATCATACCATTATCCAGTACAAAAGCATCTGCTTCTTGTACTGTGGCACCGGTCTCTGAATTACGAAGTTCTACATAGATCCAGTCAATAAGAATACGTCCTGATACAGTTGGAAGGGTTCCAATATCCTCACCACTGTAGGGTGAAGTAGTAGGCAGATCAATATCATCAGTCATGTATCCGCCGGTTTGATATGGACCTTCAAGGAACACTTTCATATTTGCAAATGCAGGGATGTTATCTTTAGCTGCGGCACTACCACAATCTGCATAATTAGATTGTTGTGCGCCTTTTTCCATCATATCATTAGCATAAACAACTTTGGGTGAGTTTTCACCATGTTCTTTGAATAGAGTAGAACCATAATTATATACGGCAGCCATTCTATATGGGTACATATCATTACTTGCAGGTACCTGAATATCTACGTGGGCATCATCGCCTACTGAAGGATTATAGAGATCTACAAATGCAATTGCATTCCAGGTTCCACTTGTATCTACTTCGGTATTTCTTTCGACAACATAGTAGTCAATGAAGGGTTGATAGACAGGATTGAGCATTGGATCATGAGTTGAATGGAAGGGATCTTGTAATGATAATGTATAATCTATACTGATCCATCCACCTTGATCGTTTGGTACATCATAAGCGGCTGTATTTGTGGGAGGTTCAATTTCTGGTAACAGAACTGTTATAGAATCTGATGAACTATACATATCGCAGCAGGGGCATTTCCACACATTGATAATAAGATCATTCATGGTCATATTGGCTACGTTATGTTCAGAAATCAAATGACCATCATACATCATGGTAGGATTGCTGAACAGGGTAAGGTCAACCTGAGCTTCGTTGTAGTTAGTACAGCCTTCAATACAGGCTTCAAAGTCACAATCTCTTAAGCCACAGTCATTTACAGCAGTGATTTCTACATCAAAGTATTTACCTTCGCGTAGTGTGTCTGAACCAGTATTATGATCATAGGCTTCTACAATAAAGTGAGTAGCTTCTATTGTAACATCCACCGAATCATCAGCTCCTGTTACTTCTTCTATATTACAACAGCAATCGTAAGCCTTGGTATAACCGTACCACATACCTTCTACGCACATAGTATCAACACCGGGATAAGTGGTAAGATCAAATGATTCGGATCCGTAAGTAGTGTCAACAGAGGTGTCTGTATAAACGAGAGTAGGAGTTCCTCCTTCTTTCCAAATATAGAATTCTAATTTTTCAATGCAGGAAGGACATCCACTATCATCAATCCACCAATCTGCAACAAGAGTACATGTGGAATCAATATAATCAGCATTAGTTAGAGCTGAGTATGGTTCATATTGATCTACATTAAAGGCGTCAAATAAAGTATCCGGATATTGTACATTAGCAGCACAACATGTTTCATCAATAGCATCTGTTACTATAACATCAACATCGCATCCAAATGCGTTTGAATCTGAAACAGTATAATTTATTTCAGCTGTAAAGTCATCTAACCAGCTTCCCGAATCAAATGTAAAGGGGTTGGTGTAAAGAACAGGATCATCAAATGTGATTGTTGGCAAGGGTGAATTACACATTGCTTCATCATATTCTACTGTAACTGTGAAAGCCGTATCACAACTGCCAACGCAGTCATCAGAAACCATTATATCAATGACTTCCGGTCTATCCCAATCAATATCAAATTTATCATATTCTGTATAATCTTCCTGGATACTACAGGTGTCTAATATACCTCTGGCTCCGGATACAAGTATATCAATATCTTCTATATCTACTTCTGGCATACAATACCAAGAATAATCCATACAGAAAGTACTGTCGGATACCCATACACCATCAGACCAACCACCGCAAGCAGTTAATATTGAATCAACATTAGTGGGATCAAAGGTTATAGTTGGATCATAGCTTGGATCCATTGCTCTGTCATAGGTTACACAGATAGTAAACGGTTCTGTTGAGCAGAGAGTAAGCAATGTGTCGCTTACTGTTACGTTGTCAACAACAGGACTGTCTGTATTTATATCAAAGTAAGATGTGTCTGGTTCTTGCATATTACAACATGTCCAATCCATGGCTCCGCTAACGATATATTGAACACCGTAAATCGTGGTATCTGCATCCAGGATTGTATAATTCCATTCATAGGTATAATTGTTAATCCAAGAACTATTATCAAAACTTAAAGTATGGTCTACATTCGGATCAAAACTAATATCTGGGTCAACTGAGGTGCACATTGAATCACTATAGTAAGCCGTGACAGTAAATGTACTATCAATAAAACAACCGTTTACAGTATATGGATAATGCATTACGTCAGGGATCGGTATTTCCGTATCTACATAGAAATCACTATAGCTCATTTCTTGCACATTACAACAAGTCCAGTTTTGTGCTCCGGTAACTTCAACTCCAATTGTGCCTATCATCGAGGTATCCTGTACCTCATAAACCCACGTATAGCAGGAATCATTGGGAAGCCAGGAGGAACTAACGAAGTTTAGTAAATTCGTAGTAGATCCATACATAGTAAGACTGGGAGGTACATTTAAACACATAGAGTCATCATAACATACAGTAACTTCAAAGGTATCAACACAATTATCAATAACATCATGATTAAATGATATTGTTCCGGTTGGATTTAGTGTATAGATATCAAAAACATCTTGTTCCATATAAGGTACTTGTGGACAACAATACTCATTTACCGCACCATCTACACTGACATCAATACCAAAGATAGCCGTATCTGGTTTTGTAGAGAAATAGTAAGTCATGCAGTAGGTTGTATTTGAACTCCATCTGAACCAAGTCATAGCAGTTGTCAAAAAGTCCTCAGCATCGGTTGGATCAAATGTCACGTCGGGATCAATATAAGTGTTCATAATATCATCAAATTCAATACAAATTTGTAATGAATCTGTACAATCATCAATCAGAGTAGTGTTGGTAGTAATATCCACAACTTCAGGATTGTCACATCCTTGAATATCAAGTTGTACAAATACGGAATCAGACATTTCGTCATTACATCCCATTATTTGTCCATGGAAATTATAAACACCTTGTGGGTAGTCGCCATTTACTTTAAGGTATTCTTCGTTACCTGACCAATATTGAAGTCCATCGAGAATTTTATAAATGGGAGGACTTGTTCCGTTTTCATCGTAGTAAACATACATCATGGGTTCAACACCATTAATTATATCCCACATATGACCTTGCCATCCGGTAGCACCTGAGACAACGCCTTTTGCTGCCCACCAATTATAGAAATCAGTGTCTACGGCAGGGGAAGAAGTGTCAAGATAGAAGGGGAAATAACCATCATCTTGCAATTTAAAATTAACATCTGTGTCATACCCATCGGCGAGATCAATGTAATATTCGGAGGAGGGATCTTCGTTCACATTTAAAATAAATTTGCCCCAATGGTAATTATAGTCACAGGTGTCGGTATCATGATAAGAGCCATCATTTACCAGTGTATTCCAGTAGGGGAAGCTGGCACAGCCATCAAGAGAATCTTGTAGAGTAATAGCAGTAAAGGCAGGATCTGGGGCTTGTACATATTCTGGCCACCAACTGTTCAAAATATCTGTTGTGAAGTTGTATCCATCATAGATATCAATACTGGGCATACCTTCGCCCGCTTTATCAACAAAACCTAGACCCATGGGTATATTGGCACAGGGGTCAAACTCAAGGGTGTCACCAGCAGCATTTTGGAAATAAACTCTAAATTTGTTATCTCCAAGTTTACAACCAGTAGTTGCCCAGCCTTGAATTTCATTAGCAGGATTTGATGTATCGGGGAAATTTTTGAATATTCTGATTCCTTCACCACCGGGATCACCGGGATTTTTACAAAGACCGTTACTGTTTAAATTTTCCCAATAATTAGTAACGAGAGTGTCAATTATTTCGGGGTAAGGGTCTCCACCTTCAATTTTAATTTCTACATCTACAGCATCAATCATTCCGGTAGAGTCATTGATGTGAGCATTCATAACTTTGTAAGTAGCATTGGCTTTACTTTGTCCCTCTTTAGCAAAAGTAATTGTAGCTAATGAAAGAACAAAAGTAAAAATCAAGATTGTAACAAATATCTTTTTCATATTTGTTCGCTCCTTTCTGAATTAATAAATTTTAATTTTTTAAAACTAATACCTAATTTTGACGTTAACATTTCATAAGACCTATCAATGAAATTAAT
>JAGXLO010000055.1 GCA_018334695.1 Candidatus Cloacimonadota bacterium | reverse complement strand
TTCCGATCTGAGAGATCCTTGGATTATAGCATTAAGCTCAATCGTTGAATCCTGAGTGGCATTTGTATGAAGAGTAAGAACATCTTCATAAATACTAGTAGTTGTGGCATCCAGTTCAACTGTGGCAGTGGCAGTTTCGCCAGCAACAACTGAATCGGGATATGTGCAGGAGAAGGGGGCACTAACATCTACACTATTAATAAAGAGAGTTGAGCCGCCATCATTGGTTATATCAAAATCCCAGCTTTGGTCTTCACCTTCTTCAACCCAGCCGAAATCGTGTGAATATTCACTAAGAATCATTTCAGGCTCAAGAGGAACTATTTCCCAACCGACATTATCAATATAGATATTGTCATAAGTTGATTCTAGGGGATGTTTGAAAGCAAAATAACCAGAAGCTTTTGTTATAGAAACAGGAACTTCATATTCTGTCCAGCTACTACTTATTTCTACATTCTCAACCAGGGTAAATGTGGAAGCATCAGTAGGATCAGTAATGGTTCCAACCATGATATGATCAGAGGCATAGCTTCTTGCATAAAATACAACTGTATTTCCAGATGCTGCTGATTCAACAGGTGGTGAAATCAACATGATATCGCCATCGGTATCATCAGTATGGTTGTAAATATTAACAACATTTGGATCTGTATATGCACTATAGTAATCATAAGTTTCTACTTTAGCAGAAGTAGCGGTTGAGTTAACAATTTTTGACCAGTGAGCTGGTAAATCAGGTTCTGTGACACTGTCGAAGTCTTCTGCAAATTCGTCGTATGGTTCAAAGATATCAGCTGCAGTTCGAGGTAATATTTCAAAAGAGCCATAAGAATAATCAACAGGGCCGGTAACATAATATGTGCCATCTACTTCGGGATCGAAATGATAGAATACATCATCAATCATGCAAACACCGGAACCATCATCAACTTCCCATTCACCATAAGTATTAGTATCGGATACACATGTAGCGTTTGATACTGAAACCAAAACGCCTTCATATTCTTCTTGGTTTACTTCATTTGTTGATATCTCGGAAGCTGGGGGAATATCCACGCCAGTTGCAAGAGTATCAAGATCAGATACATCTTTCAGTTCTGTTTTATTGTAGTACTCATCAACTTCACCCATTATGAGAACTTGATGACCTACTTCATAGTCATGGCTGTAATCATGAATATACAAGCCATTCCAAGGACCAGAACCGCTTTGAATAAAGTGAGTTCCGTTTCCATCTGTAGCAGTTACGATACCTGTAGTTGTAACAACATCTCCAAGATAGGGAGAGTCTCCACTTGGATCTGTGGTATACTGAATATCATAAATAGTGGTAATATCTACAGGGCTGGCAAAAAAGCTAACATCACCAGGAGTCACACCACCATCACCGGAAGAAGCTATGAGTACGCCAATATTATCATAAATATAATAAGCGTTTTCATAGGACCAGCTACCAGCAGTGTAATCAACAAAAACAGAATCATCTTGTTCTACTGTGAAGGTGAAATTTTCAGGACCAGATCCGCTGCTAAGAGTAATCGCGTCAAGAACGAGAGAACCATTAACAAATACATCAAGAGCCCCACCATTCCAGCCATCACCAAAATCATCGGTGAGTGCGATTGTGAAATCTGCTGAGCGATCTCCTTTTACGTTGTTTTGAAATTTACTCCCGTAATCATCGGGCAACTCAAAAACTTCATCAGTTCTACGAGCTGCAAAGGAGAGAGTAAATACAAATATAAAGATCGCAAATAACAATAGAGTTTTTTTCATTATTCCTCCTATTAATTAGGAATTTTATTTAATTGTTTGTTCATTTTCAACTTTTTCTGCATGCGGTGAGCAAAAAATAGCAAATTGTTAATGCTCAAAGCACCCAGAAAACTTATCATAGAAATTAGCATCTAATTATTCCTTTAAATTAATTGCAAAAGGAAAAATCCAGCCAGAATTAAGCATCTTACTATCACTAAGCTGGTTACCTAATTTTGACATTATCAATTTTCTTTCGATATTTCTTAAAAGCGATAAATTCATATAGAACTTTCCATATTATTTATATATTTCATGTTTTTCATAAATTTCAAATATTGTCAAATTTTTCAAAATTTAATTTATCAGTCACTGTCACTAAGCATACCTCCTTGTTGATATTGCGATAATGAAATATTATTTTATTATTCATATTATTCATCTTTGTTAAATTACTATTCAATTAATTTCTTATATTTGTTTTCCAAAAAAAGTCACATGTAAGTATTATTGTCAACAAAAATATCTTGACCATCAATTCTACCCAGCCTAAATCCGTGTATTATCAATTGTTAATTAATACTACTTTTAGGATACGATTAATGAAAAGAATAAAAGTTTTACCGGAAAGAGTAATCAACCACATTGCGGCCGGAGAGATAATAGAAAGACCTGCTTCTGTAGTAAAAGAGTTAATGGAAAATTCCGTTGATGCTAATGCTGACAGCATAAAAGTTGTAATAGAAGATGGGGGGAAAAAATCCATTACTGTTATTGATAACGGCAGTGGAATGAATAAGGATGATGCTCTACTGGCTCTAGAAAGACATGCTACCAGCAAGGTTTATTCTCTGGATGATATTGAAGATATCTCCACACTTGGTTTTAGAGGAGAAGCACTACCCAGTATAGCTTCGGTATCACAGATGGAGCTAAAAACTCTGAGTCAACAGCAGGAAAACGAGCCCGGGATTCTAATTAAAATTGACTTTGGAGATATAAAAAATGTCTCGAAAGCAGCAACCACACCCGGTACCTCTATTTCTGTAAAAAATTTGTTTGCAAAAATACCAGCCCGTAAAAAGTTTTTAAAAACTACAAGGACAGAATTTTCACACATAAAAAAAGTATTCAATCATATTTCAATAACAAATCCCGATATTTCTTTTACTCTTATTCACAATGGTAATCAAACTTATAACTACCCCGGAGCAAATCTTATAGAAAAAAGAATCTCACAAATATTTGGTGACACGTTTTTTCACAAACAAATTATCTCCATACACAATGAAAGCCCTCATATTACCCTGGATGGTTACATAGGCTCTTTTAGGGAAGAGTCCGCCCTGGGTAATATCCATAACATTTTTATCAACAATCGATATATAAAAGATCGTATTGTATATACTGCCATTAAAAAAGCTTATGAGCCTTTTACAAAAAAAACATTAAAGAAAAATCAAATCCCTGTTTATGTTATTTTTATGCAAATTGATAATGAAAAAATTGATTTTAACGTCTCCCCCACTAAAGAAGAAGTTAGGTTTTTTAATTCAAATTACGTTTTTCAGTTTGTTAAAAAAACGGTTACTGACCATCTTTTAAATTATGAAAAAGATAAATTTACAGAGAAACAAGCCAAAACAGGCACTTCCCAAACCAATAAAAAATTTCAAGCAGAAAAATCCGGAAATCAGACCTTTTCCAGTTATCAGAATCAACTTGATGAGCTATTTAAAGAACCAAGGCAAGATAGAGATGTACAGCAAGTAAATTTTTTTGACCAGAATATTGCAAAAGATAAAAACCGAATAATTGAATATGACATTGTCAACCCCTGGCAAGTAGGTGATTCTTTTATTATGGTAGAGACCAAAGATGGCATACTTGTAATAGATCAGCATGCAGCACACGAAAGAATTCTTTATGAAAAAGTCAAAAAGAATATGTCAGAAGATAAACATGAATCTAAATCTCAAAAATTACTATTCCCTCTCGTGCTTGATCTGCCTAAGTACCTTTCTGAAGTGATTCCCGACTTGCTGGAAAAACATAGTACTTTATTTAAAAAAGCGGGATTTAATATCAAAGTATTTAGTGGCAATTCTATTGTAGTAGAGGAGATACCTTCTTATTTAAAAAATTGGGATAAAGATAAGACCATGCTTGATATATTTAAGAACATTGAAAATGAGTTCGATCCCGAGATGGAGTTTGAAGATAATTTAGCAAAATCAACTGCATGTCACGCTGCCATAAAAGTAAATCAAAAATTGACAAAAAAAGAAATGTTGCGACTTATCAATGAACTTTTTGCAGCTAAAAATCCATTTGTCTGTCCCCATGGTAGACCTACTGTAATCGAGATAAGTTTTTCAGAACTATACAACAGATTTAAAAGAACATAATTATTTAAGAATTTCATCATCTTTATAAATTAATTTTTTTCTTGACTTCATAATATTATTTAAAAATAATAATTAAAATAACTAAACAGGAGCAAGGTATGTTAAGAAAAAAAGAGATAATTTTCATCTGTATTTTAATTACTTCTTTATTATTTTCCACAAGTTTATTCTCTCAAATAAACACATGGGGGTGGGGAAGAAATCAATACGGTCAGATCGGTGACAGTACTACAGTTCAAAAAAATATTCCATCTCAAACTTTCCTGTCTGCAAATATAGATGTTTTAGAGGCCGGGCAATTTTTTTCACTGGCAATTTTAT
Organism: Candidatus Cloacimonadota bacterium; assembly: GCA_018334695.1. Classification (GTDB taxonomy): domain Bacteria; phylum Cloacimonadota; class Cloacimonadia; order JGIOTU-2; family JGIOTU-2; genus TCS60. The sequence goes on along the minus strand of JAGXLO010000055.1, from coordinate 9,970 downwards.
CTGATTCTACTGTTTGGGGTTGGGGCAGCGGATTTTGGGGTCAGCTTGGTAACGGCGCCCCAGCCCAGCAAATAGTTCCTATTCAAACAGGTTTCCCCGTTGGTTCTATAGATATTGCAGGTGGTGGTTTCCATTCATTAGTAGTTACAAGTTCCGGAAATGTCATGGCTTCCGGAAGAAACAACAGCGGACAACTGGGAGACGGAACACCTTTAGACAGCGAGACACCGGTTTCAACGCAAGATATATCAAACGCTATTGCAGTGGACGCAGGCAACTTTTTTTCTATGGCCCTAACTGCTGACAGTACTGTGAAAACGTGGGGTGATAATTATAACGGGCAATTAGGTACCGGAAACAATGATGAATATTGGACCCCAACCCAGGTTTTAAATGTATCTAACATTATCGCAATTGCTGCCGGCGAGAGTCATTGCTTAGCACTCCAAAATGATGGAACAGTTTGGTCCTGGGGTGATAATCAGTATGGGCAACTTGGTGATAGTACAACTACCGATAAAAATATACCTGTGCAAGTACATGATATTGATAATATAGTTGCCATATCAGCCGGTTGGGGATTTTCCATAGCCTTAAAAGATGACGGTAGAGTATGGAGCTGGGGTTGGAACAATAGCGGTCAACTAGGTTTAGGAGATACAAACAACAGACTGGAACCTGTTCAAATCAATGACATTTCCAATGTTGTTCAGATTACAGCCGGCGCATCTCATGCTCTGGCAATTAAAACAGATGGTACTCTATGGGCTTGGGGTGATAATTTATTCGGACAAATAGGTGATAACAGTACAACTGATCGGTTGTTTCCTGTTCAGACAAACAACTTGATCAATGCAGAATTAATTTCTGCCAGCTGGCACTCACTATCCTTTGCAGGAAATTGTATTGGAGTGGATGAATTTAACCAAAATACATTTCAAAAAGAAATTACAACTTATCCAAATCCTTTTTACAGATCATGCCAATTGCAGTTTTCACAAAATCTCTCCGGAGATACAAAAATATTTATTCATGACGTTAAAGGTCGGCTTGTAAAAAGTACTTATTCTACCAAAATCGGTAAAAATCTATTTCCTGGAATCTATTTTATAAAAGTTAAAAATTATCCTATTCAAAAAGTCATTAAAATTTCTTATTAAGATAATCTTTTAAAAGTTGACACAATTTTTGAATATTTTTTTTTATTAAATATAAAAAAATTCGGAGGATTCTATGAAAAAATTCTTAGTAATTACGTTTATGAGCTTGTTTTTAATTTCAAGTTCAGCATATGCTTTAACAATTTATGACATCCAACATACAACCGATCCTGGAGGTGATGATACTTATCCTTCTACTTACGAAGACCAAGAAGTTACAACTACCGGGATAGTCACTGCCATAGGATTTAAAGGCTACAAAGACAATTTTTGGATGTCTATGCCAGAAGGTGGTGCCTGGAAAGGTATTTATGTTTATATGTCCGGAGATACCACCCTTGTTCCCGGTGATGAGGTTGAAGTCACAGGTACAGTTACGGAATACTACGGTTTCACTGAATTAACTTATGTAAATACCACATTACTCTCCAGTGGAAATCCCGTACCAGAACCAACTACAGTTACCTGTGGAGAGCTGATGGCATCTGTCACTGCTGAACCCTACGAAGGTACTTTAGTTGAGCTCAATAATGTAACGGTTATCCAGGAACAAAATGATTATGGAGAGTGGTATGTTGATGACGGAACAGGGATCGCTCAAATTGATGATGGATTTTTCTATCTAGATTCTGTCACACCTCCAATTGTTATTGAAGTCGGTCAGCAGTGGGAAACTATTATAGGCTGTTTGGACTATAGCTATGATGAATATGGGGTAAATCCCCGAACTCCAGATGATATGGTAGAAGTTGATGCTGTAGATGTAAATCCCAACTCCAGCATTCTTAGTATAAACAATTCTCCCAATCCCTTCTTTTTGAATACTGATATTTCTTTTTCACTTAAGTATCCCGAAAATGTAACTATAGAAATTTACAATCTGTTGGGACAAAAGATCACAACCCTTGCCAATGGTAATTTTTCTGCTGATACCCATATTATCAAGTGGGATGGAACTGATGCAGAAGGACAAACTGTTGCAGATGGTGTTTATTTTTATAAGTTATCCACTCCTGAAAACAGTATATCACACAAGATGTTGAAAGTAAAATAAGTTTCTTTATTCAATAGAAACACAAAAGCCCTGAAATTTCAGGGCTTTTTTTATTTTACATTTTTTGGATTAATTAAGTATTAGAATTGAATTTGCATTGTGAGGAATACATTAAAAAGTGGGGCAGGAGTTACATAGAGATAATCTGTTGAATTGAGATAGTCCGGTACTAATTCACCTTCATCGTTTTCTATCATTCTATTGTAATCACGTCTTACATTTGCCGAAGAATAGTTCTTCTTTCGATTCAAAAGATTATTCAAATCCAAGCGAATAAAGGATTGTTTGCCAAAAAGATTAAATGTATATTTAAGGTTTGCGTTTACATCAAGAAAATTAGGCAACTTGGTAGATTTCATGTAGGAATAAAGAGTATCGGTATGAGTGGAGTCCGGGACGTAATGTCGGTATTCATTGGTATAGTTGGCATAGTAATCATCCCACCATTCCAGTTCCATCCCAACACGCAATTTTCCGTTCATAGGCAATTCTTGGAAAGTATAGCCCAGGGAACTATTGAGCATTCTTTCGGGTGAGAAGGGTACAACTTTTCCTTTCATGGCATCTGCACCTACGCCAAATATTTTTTCAATATTCATATTTGTCCAGCGATATTTTGCCAGAGTTAGTGAGGTAGAAAAGTCCACATTATAGTATTCAACACTACTGCTTAGCTCTAGACCCTGGTGACGAGCTTCTCCTGCATTAAGAGTTAAACTTTCGTTACGCTCCTGAGTATAGATGGAATCACCTTCCTGATCATAATATTCATTCACGACCGGAATAGTTACATATTCGATTTTGTCTTTATAATCACTAATATAATAATTTGCACTAAGGTCGATATTAGCTCCATCATAACCAACTCCAAATTCTACAGTATTAATTTGTTCAGGTTCCAGCTCTCCATAGAAATGTTCTTCTTCATAATTATAATATTCCCCGGTAGCAGTATCAACTTTAACAATATTTTTGGTATACAGCTGATTTCCATCAGGTCCATCGTATCCACTATACCACTGCATTGTTTTGGGTTCTTTATAGGCGACGGAATAATTAACCATGCCATTGAAAAATTCCGAGAAATTATAGTTCACGCCAAATTTGGGGGAGAAAAAATTGTAAGTCTTTTTGTAATCATCTTCTGTAAATTTTTTATTCCCATCTTCATCAGTCATATTTTTTGTTTGATAGTAAGTATAACCAGTTTTTTCACCCGTGCCTATATCATAAATTTCTATGGGATTTTCGTTTACTTCTGAATTATAACTTCCATATTGTCCATCCATCATAATATTCATACCGTCTATAGGTTTTAACGTAAATCGGGCAAAGGCAGACATATTTGTTACATAATTCGTAGATGAATAATTATTTTGGAAATTTTTATATATTCCCAAGCTGTCGGGTTCTTCCGGATTCAGATAACGGAAATTTTTTCTTTTACCAATGTGATCTGCTTCCCAGCGTCTAAATTCTCCGCCAAAAACCATGGTCATCAAATCACTGGTTTCATTTTTATAATATGTGTTCACTCCCCATTGGAAATGATCACTAATTCGGTCATTAAGCCAAGTATATTCATAACGATCAGGTGAGGCAAAGAAATTCTGAGAAGTTGCAATATATTTTCCTTTGTAAGTAGGTAAACCATAGAAATCCGGATCAGAGGGATTGAAGCCATCCATTATCAGTGTGGAATCTGTAAGTTTATACATATAGTAAGCATGTTTACCAAAACTTATTTTCTGCCCATTATCAGAGCGTAGGGGTTTCATGGTAACATTACCTGTTTCTACATTGAAATTAGTATCAGAAAGATATTTACCGCCTCCATCTCCTTTTGTGACAAAAGCATTGGTCATGAGAAGTTGATCTTCTGTTAATTGCCATTCGTCCCGCAGGGAAAATTGAGGTTTAAAATAGTAGTTTTCCTGGTAAGGGGTATTATTTCGGTTGTAATTTCTGCCAAGGTTATCAAAAAGTTTGGGATCTGATTTAAAATACACATTATTATGTTCCTGGGGGGCGCCGATAAAACTGGCATTAATTTTATGATTACCAACCAAATATTGAGATTCCAATCCTATAGAATAGCCGTCATAATTTGTATTAATAATATAGGAATCTCCATGTTTTTTTTCTAGCATCAAGCTCCAATTTAATCTGTCTTCCAGTAACCCTCCGGATTCGTATTTCAGTGATACATTATAATTATAGGGATTATAATCGGTTAAACCACCTTCACCATTAGCTGTTTTAGTATCTGATTGATATAAACCGCCTGAGGAGCGTAAAATGAAATTACGTTTGGGGCTTGTAGTAACTGTTTCAATATTAATGGAACCACCAAAGGCGCCGGAGCCGTAAAGAGAAGAACCTGTACCACGTTGAACTTGTACGGATTGAACAGTGCTGGAGAGCCCGGTCCAATTAGACCAATATACTTCCTGGCTTTCAGGATCATTAACAGGTACTCCATTTATGAGGACCTGTATTTTATCTGCATCAAAGCCACGCATATTTATTTCTGCCTCTCCAATCCCGGTAGAACTGGCAAAAAGTCCTGGTACCTCTTGCAAGAGTTGAGGCATATCCTGAGTAGTATATTCATCTGAAATCTTATCTTTATCTACATTATTAAAAGCAATTGGAGTTTCACGTTTTTTTGCTCTGTTAGCATTAACAGTAATTCCACTTATATCTATGTCTTTTTTCTGAAGTTCAAAATTTACTGTTACTGTAAGATTTTCATTTACTGTAACGCTTTTGGTTTTTCTATCATATCCAATTATAGAAGCCGTAATTTCGAAAGTTCCCGCAGGTACATTTTCTATAAGGAATCTTCCTCCTTCTTGAGTTAGATTTCCCTTTTCCAGTTCAGGAATCATCACATTTACTTGTGGTAAGGCATCACCTGTATCTTTATTCACAACACGCCCGGCTATGTTACCTGTTTGGGCATTTAAAATAAAAACAGGAATTAATAAAAATAAGAATACGATAATTGATATCTTTTTTTGCATCTTACTTCCTTTCATTAGTTTATTTTTTTATATATTTAATATCTGATTATATATGTCGTTATCTAAGGTTTTAATTATTGCTTGCAGTAATTTTTGCAATTGGTCATAATCATCAAGTGAGATAATACCGAGGTGAGTATGGGCGTAGCGAACGGGAACTCCGAGAACAATTGTAGGCACACCAATGTTACTTAGATGAATAACTCTTCCGTCTGTTCCCCCTCCTTTTCTCACAGCACATTGGTATTTAATATCAAATTTATCAGCTGTTTCAAGTATAAAATTTTTGTACCTGGGGTTTACAAGCATGGTTGGATCCCAGATCCGTATATGTGCTCCTTTTCCTACTTCGGTTTGCGGATTTTCTCTTAAGCCCGGAAAATCATCAGCCGGTGCCCCTTCAATCACCAGTGCCAAATCGGGCTTTACCAATTCTGATAAGGTATAAGCACCACGTGTACCCACTTCTTCTTGCACACTTCCTGCACCAATAATCATATTGGGATGATCTTTATCCATAAAATAATTCATAGTATCAATAACACTGCACACTCCCACTCTATCATCAAATGCTTTACACATTACACGATTGGACTCCTGCATGTAAGTAAAATCCACATCACTAATTACTGTATCTCCCAATCTAACTCCATAATTAGCAACTTCTTCCGCAGAAGAAGCTCCAATATCAAAATACATTTCCGATATTTTAATCACTTTGTTTTGTTCTGATTTTGACTTATGGTGAACAGGAATACTACCCACAGTACCAGAAAATTCTTTACCATCTTTAGTAATTACTTTTAATTGTGAGGAGAGTATAGTTTGGGGAGTCCAGCCACCAACTGGTTGCAGTTTAAGCAAGCCGGATTTAGTAATTTCTTTTACCACAAAACCCAATTCATCCATATGTCCCACAATTAAAATTTTGGGCGTATCATTACTGCCCTGATGATAAAAAGCAATAGAGCCAAGCTTGTCGTATTTGATTTGAGAGGAGTTTTGTATCCTCTTCTCCATGATACTTCTTACTTGTTCTTCATTTCCAGAAACTCCATTAGCCAAACACAACTCCTTGAGGAGTTCAACATCTGCCATAATTCCTCCGAAAGATTTTTATCAATTTAAAAAAAACCAGATTTCTTTGTCAAAAATATTGTTCCTTCTCTCGTTTTAAAACAAGCTTCTAAAATATTTGGACAATCCTTATATAAATACAAACAATTATTCTTTGCAGGTCTCTATTTTTAGCCTCAAAATCACACTGGTAATGAGTTCTATAAGAAAGCCATAAATCATTCCCATAATGATGGTACCCAAGAACAATTGTTTAGAGCTCATATCGCTCATAGCAGCTCCCATCATACTTGAAAATGCAAGTGGAAGGCTAAACAAAGCACCAACAATTATTCCTCGCAAAAACCATCCATAGAATGTAAAGACAGAAATACCCAGAGCAAATCCCAGGACAGTTCTGCTTAAAACCATCTGCCATATTATAGGACCCTGAATAGTCTGAGGTCCAGCCGCAGCCAGGGCATAGCAGACCAAACCAAATATTAAACCAAGAATTGTAGTAGCAAATACACGATATGCTTGTTTCATGTTATCCTCCAGTAAGTTTTAATTTTTAATTGAATATTATCATTTATCCTTATTATAAAACAATTAATTTGCAAAAAAATAAATATAGATACTTTACCTAATAATTCCTTCCTTTACCTGAATCGGTTATTTCCATAAGATCTGGCGGATAAGGTTCCAGGAAAATTTGGTTCTTGAGATATTCGTTATCAAACCTTATGGCATAGGACTTGAGCAATTGTATCAAAACACTTAATGGTATTCTTTCATCTCTATATTCTTCTATCGAACGAAGAAAGAATTTTTTTTCACGAGAAGAAAGTTTATCCGAAATTCCACCATAAGCATGCTGAATCATATTAATATTAGCGGTATAAATTGGAGGTTTGTGCAAAATTTCTTGTAATTTTTCTTTGTAGCTTCTAAATACTTCTTCCTCGGATTTATGCTCATGGTTAGCAACAATTTTACCAGCTTCTCGCATGGCAACCTCATTGTATGCAAGAAATAGATATTTATGCTGGCTATGAAATTTTACAAGATCTTTCATCTGCTGCTTTTTATTGATCTTACGAAAACGGGCATTACTATAAAGCTTTGTGAGAAAGTGCTCGCGGATTTTAAAATTATTCAGCCTGCCTTCATCTTCTATGGCGGCTTCGGGGTAGTAATCTTTTAGTTGACCACCAAAAAAACCTTTCCCGCGATAAGAACCTGTGGGTTCATCCAGATGATGATAAATTTTTACATCATTTATTCCACAAGAGGGAGAACGATTCTTCATGATAAATCCATCAACATCATCTAATTTTTTAAGAAAATCATCCGTAAATTTCTGCATTTTCTCTGTTACTTCATCACCGGTAGCAGGCTGAACCATATGTAATTTTTCATTTCTTTTACCGATTCTTAAAGGATCACGCGGCGTGCCCAAACCAATATCTTCTTCCGGACAAACAGTAATATAATCAACATAATCTTGCAATAGTTCCACAAAATGGGAAGGAATTGTTTGTCCATTGTACCTGCATTTTTTAAATCCCAGGCACTTACTCACTACTACTTTTGGTTTTGGATGTTTCATGCTAGCTTCCTTTCGTGAAAATTATTCATTACTCATATTTTTTTATATATTTTTCTATATCAAACTTTCTTTTACAGCCATTATAGCTCATATATCTTATCTTTCCAAAAATTTTTCGCTCCTGCCAGGCTCTGTCGTGTACACCGCCCATAGACCAGGCAACACCTACATAACCATTGGGATCTCTTCCATCCAGTTCATACTTGTCATTTAGATATAAAGCAATCTCGAAAGCAGTTTCCACATCAGGTGTCCATTCTAATATTTTTTTTGCCCAATACATACGCATATAACCGTGCATTTTCCCTCTGGTTACCATTTCTTTTTGAGCTGCATTCCAAAGATGATCATGGGTTTTTGCCTTCTCCAACTCCTCTCTGGAATAAACATATTGTCGTTTATCATTTTTATGTTCCTGAATAGTTTTTTTAGCCCAATCGGGGAATCCACCCACGTTATCATAATTTTTATTATAAAAACAAAAATTGTCTGCAAGTTCTCGCCGAATTATCAATTCTTCCAGATAATCTTCCTTTGCTTCCTTTGATGCTGAAGAATCTTTGACAAGCAAAGCAATGCGCTGAGCTGATATTTGTCCAAAATGAAGATAGGGTGACATATTCGAAAGTACGTTTTTGTTTGGATCATTGTTATAATCAGAGTAATTATCCAATTTGTTTTGTAAAAACTCTTCAAGTTTCTCAAAAGCTGCTTCATTACCCGGTTTGAGCCAATTAACAGGTTTTATCTCGTTGTTGATGTGGAGGGAATCATAAAGTTGATCCCAGTTTATACTGGGTTGGTTTTTGTGATTCTGTTTTATTACACTGGGAAAATCAGTCAGAAATTCGGGTAATAATTTTTTGAGCTTGGGGCGAATTGTATAGGCAGCGTATTCCTGTTTTTGCGAAGCTGTCCAGCAAGGGACAATATTATGCGCATCAACTTCATAAAAAGCAATATCCAATTCCGGTTGTAGAGTTTCTTTCCACTTTTCTTTAATTTTTAAAGGATCAAAATCAGTAACAAGAGCACCAACTTTATTATTGTTTAGAAATTTTACAATATTGGTTGCTGGTTTTCCAGTAAAAATATAAAATGGAATATTTTTTTCTTTTAAATTTTCTTCTACTTCTTTTAGCCCTTCTAACATAAAATTGTATTGACGCAATGTGGCTTCTGAAAATTGTGGCACAACATTAAAAACTACAATTACTTCATTATTATTGGATATTTCCTGAGAGAAGATTAGAGCCCAATTATCTTTAACTCGCTGGTCTCTACTCATCCAATAAACTACTGATCCCGAACCAATTTTTTTGTCATTTAACTTGCGAACTCTTTTTTTGATTATACTCATTTTATTTAGCCAATTTTTTGTTTGTATTCTCTTTTGAACCAATCGGGTTCATGCCGTTTTGACCAAACAGCAAACCTTGATTTGTCATAGTTATAAAAATTCCTATAGGCTTTAACGGCATTTTCTTTTACTCTATATTCTTCCGGCATAGCTTGAACAAATTCAGTTAATCCCCTATCTTTATATTCATATTCTTGAATTTCATTCACTACAGAAATTGATTTGTGATCAACTTTACTGGAGTACCGATATCTATATTCAGAGTTAAGAGCATAAGCCAGTCTTGATAGCCATTTAAAATTACTGTAACTCATTTTTGCCCATAATACGCAGGGATGTTTTTCGTGGGTTGGTTTGTATGGTGTTTCATAGCCTCGCAAGCTGAGAGCGGTACATAATATCTGTGCACTTTCCAAAATCATTTTCACCACGTGCTGGTCGCAATGATATTGGGCACATTTATTGATATTTTTATCGAGGACAAATATATTCATCTATTTACTTTCCGTAATATCATAATTTATATTATTATTCATTAACTTATAAAAAGCTAAATTATTCTTTTTGTCAACTTTGTTACCAATAGATAGTTTACAAATGCTAAATCAAATGTATTTTATGATAAGAATCAGAACAAATTTTCTTTTGTCTAAAGTTTGACATAAAAATTCATCAACAAAGCTTTTTAAACACTTATGAACA
>JAGXLO010000155.1 GCA_018334695.1 Candidatus Cloacimonadota bacterium | reverse complement strand
ATTTTACCGGAAAGAGCTATTGTTTGCCCCTTATCTGTTTTTTGCCCTTTTTTAACAAGGATTTTTTTATTAAATCCGTATAAACTATAAAACCCGTTTTGGTGATCAATTATCACCAGTTTACCTTTTTTTTCAAACCAATCTGCATAGGCTACAACTCCTTCTGCTATAGCTTTTACCGGAGAACTTTTTACCGGCTGGATTATTATACCTGTATTAAAAATTGTAGTTCCATTTCCGTTGACTTCTTGTGAGCCAAAATTTTGAATAATGGTTCCATTCAAAGGCCAGGACAGATTCGTTTTAAAATTTTCGGCTGAAAATTTAGGACTTCTGTTAGTTTCATACTTTTTGATAAGTTTTTCCAAATTATTCAGACTCGTCTGAATGAAGTTAATATCTTTTTTAATTTTCTGTTCATTTTTTTGTAACTCTGTCAGCTCCTGCATTTCCTGTTCTTTGATTTCACTGCTATAGGAGAATTTTTCCTGAAATTTTTGAGATGAAATAATTAAATCCTGTAGTTTTTCTTTTTCCTGGTTTTTAGTATTGACACTTTGCTTGTAATTGTCTTCCAAGCTAACTAGATTCATCAGAATAGAATTTGTACATTTTCTTATTATAGGCTGATAGTTTTTACTTAGTGATTTATCTTGAGATTTTGAACTATAAGAAGTAGAAATTAGTTCTAAGGCGAGTTTTGATAATAATTTTTGATTCTGGGTGAGATCTTCTGAGTAATCTTGAATTTTGTCATCGATTTCGATTAATTTGTTTACAGTACTATTTTCTTCTTTTCTTAGGTTATTGATTTGTTTTTTGAGAGAGCTGATTTTTTCCTTTAGAGAATTTACTTTATTTATTTTAAGTGCTTCGGATGTTTTTAAAGTATCTAATTTTCCTTTTGTAGATTCCAGTTCAGCAGACAATTCGCTAATACGTTTTCTTGTTTTTGTGGCAACATCTGCCGTAAGCAAACTAACTATCATCAGAATAGTTAAGGTTAGTCCTATAAGAATTTTATTTTTCATATCAACTTAATTAGATATGTGTAAATTATTGTCAAAAAAAATAAAGAATATATTGACTGAATCAAGAGCAATCTCACACATTGTTGAAAAATTTTTAATAAATTAATGGAGGAACAATGAAAAAAGATTACAAACCTAAACATAAGCCGATAGATGGTAATACGGCTGCTACACATGTTGCTTATGCATTTAGTGAAGTTGCTGCTATCTATCCTATTACTCCTTCTTCTCCCATGGGAGAAATGGCTGATGCCTGGTCTGCTGAAGGAAGAAAAAATATATTTGGTGAAACACTTGATGTGATAGAATTGCAATCAGAAGCGGGAGCCTCAGGAGCTATTCATGGCAGCTTGACTGCAGGTGCACTTACTACAACCTTTACTGCTTCTCAGGGCTTGATGTTAATGTTGCCCAATATGCACAAGATCGCCGGAGAGATGCTCCCCACGGTATTTCACGTCTCAGCTCGTTCTCTTGCCTGTCAATCTCTTTCCATTTTTGGTGATCATTCTGATGTAATGTCTGCTCGTAATACTGGTTTTGCCCTAATGGGATGTGGTTCTATCCAAGAGACTATGGATCTTGCTATCGTGTCACATCTTTCCAGTTTAAAATCATCGGTGCCTTTTGTTAATTTCTTTGATGGATTTAGAACTTCTCATGAAATTCAGAAAGTTGAAATTATTCCCTACGCAGTAATGAAAGACCTGCTTGAAATGAAATATGTGGAAAAATTTCGCCGAAGAGCCCTGAATCCGGACAATCCTTACGTAAAAGTTGGTGCAGAAAACCCCGATGTCTATTTCCAGGGTCGTGAAACCGTAAATAAATTCTATGATAAGACACCGGAAATAGTACAGGAATATATGGACAAATTAGCCCAGGTAATAGGCAGACAATATCATCTGTTTGATTATGTGGGTGACCCGAAAGCAGAAAAGATAGTAGTTTCTATGGGTACTTCTACAGAGACTATTGAGGAAACAGTAAATTATTTGAACAATAATGGTGAGAAGGTAGGAGCTATCAAAGTAAGATTGTATCGTCCCTTCTCAGCAAAAGCATTAAATGATGCTATTCCCGAATCTGTTAAGAAGATTGCAGTGTTGGATCGCACGAAAGAACCGGGGTCCATCGGCGAACCGCTTTATATCGATGTAAAAACCGCCCTTGCTGATAGAGATGTGGAAGTTATTGGAGGCAGATACGGACTTTCTTCCAAGGAATTTACGCCCACCATGGTGAAGGCAGTTTACGATCATCTGGATGAAAAAGGCGATCATGGCTTTACTGTAGGTATAAAGGATGATGTAACTCATACTTCTGTGGAGACTAAAGATGAGATTGATGCCGAACATGAAAATATTATTCGTTGCAAATTCTGGGGTTATGGCTCGGACGGAACTGTTGGTGCAAATAAAAATTCAATTAAAATCATTGGCGATAACACAGATAAATACGTACAGGGCTATTTTGAATATGATTCAAAAAAATCAGGTGGTGTAACCATATCTCATCTGCGTTTTGGTGATGAAAAAATACAGTCACAATATCTCCTTAATAAAGTTGATTTCGTAGCTCTGCATAAAGATTCCTATATTGGCAGATATGATATTCTTAAGGGAATTGCAGATGGTGGAACTTTCTTGTTAAATTCCTCCTGGAAACCGGAGGAGGTGTTTGATCATCTTACAGAAGAAATGCAAAAAACTATCATAGAGAAAAATATTAAAGTTTATACTATAGATGCTCTTAAGATTGCCAAAGAAGTTGGTCTTGGTAATAGGATTAATACAGTGATGCAGGCTGCCTTCTTCAAAATTTCTGGTGTACTTCCGGAAGCTGAAGCCATCGAATTGATAAAAGAAGCTATTCATGATACATTTATTAAGAAGGGTAAAGAGATTGTTGAAATGAACTGGAAGGCTGTGGATAAAGCCTCTGAAGCATTACAGGAAGTTCCGATTCCCGCTGAGATTGCAAAATCTGCTTCCATGGTGCAGCCCGTACCCGAAGATTCGGATGAATTTACCCAAAAAGTGATTAAGAAAATAATGAAAAAAGAAGGCGACTCAATACCTGTTTCTGATATGCCCTATGATGGTAAAGTTCCTTCAGGTACCAGTAAATTAGAAAAACGTGGTGTGGCTCCTGAAGTACCCAAGTGGCTTTCTGACAAATGTATTCAGTGTAACTTCTGTTCCCTGGTTTGTCCTCATGCTGCTATTAGAACCAAACAGATTGCTCCAGAAGAGCTGGAAGATGCACCGAAAGATTTCAATACCCTTGAATCCAAGACAAAAAATGACAAAGGACTTCGTTTTAGAGTTCAGGTATATATAGAAGATTGTGTGAGCTGCTGGAATTGTGTTAACAAATGTCCGGTAAATGCTCTGGAGATGCAGCCCATAGAGGAAGCCAGAGAGCAAAATGAAGACAAAAAGGCACTTTACTTTGATGATCTGCCTAATAATGTTCTGGATGGTACTAAAAAAGAGACTATTAAAGGCAGCCAATTCATGATGCCTTATCTGGAATTCAGCGGTGCCTGCGCCGGCTGTGGTGAAACACCTTATGTTAAACTGATTACTCAGCTCTATGGCGACAGGATGATGATAGCAAATGCCACAGGTTGTTCCTCAATCTGGGGTGGAACTTTCCCCACAATTCCCTATACAAAAGATGAAAAAGGAAAAGGTCCAATCTGGGCAAATTCACTGTTTGAGGATAACGGCGAATATGGTTATGGTATGAGATTAGCTGTTAATGCTAATAGAAAACAACTTAAATCAAATATAAAGAAACTTCTCGATATGGGCACTGATGATGAACTTGCCAAACTGTTAAAAAATAGATTAGATAACTGGGAAAAAGTGGATGATGCAACCAAGGAAACCACCGAAAAAATAAAAGA
>JAGXLO010000054.1 GCA_018334695.1 Candidatus Cloacimonadota bacterium | reverse complement strand
TTAATACCAACGGTACTTATGAAAACATTAAATGATTTAATATAGAAAAAATTAAGAGGAAACAATTTTGGCTAAACTGTTTAATAAAAAGGTTCTAAAGAATTATCTGGAAAAACATAATGTTCCTGAGGAAAAAGAAAAATTTAACAGAATAAGAAAATGGAAAAAGAACTTAAAGCGAAATAAAAACATCAATGAAGAGGAGCTGCAAGCTGCTTTTCTAAAAGGAATCTTCGGCTATATTCTGGGATACTCAGGTAGAATGGAAGTAGATGAAAATGAATTCACAATGAAGATTGAGCCGGCTACAGAAGTTGATGCCACCAAACCTGATGGCAGCCTCGGCTTTTTTTATAATAATAAAGAAGACCAAACACGAGCAGTTATAGAACTAAAAGCTCCCAGTGTAAGCCTGGATAAAAAACAAAAAAGACAAAATAAGGTTTACGGCACACCAGTGGAACAGGCATTTAGCTATGCCACAAAATACGATGGCTGCAAATGGGTAATCGTTTCCAATATGATAGAAATCAGACTTTATAAATATGACCGCGGGCAGGGACACTGCGAAGAATTTTTGATTCCGGATCTCGATAATAAAGAAAATTTTACCAAATTTCACCTTCTTTTATACCGCGAAAACCTTATAAAAAAAGAAGGCATCAGCCTTACTGAAAAATTAACCAGAAAAACCCGGGAACTGGAAGAAGATATAACCACTGAATTCTATAACTTATATAAACAAACTCGTATAAATCTATTTGAGCATCTAAAAAAATATAATTCTGATTATGAGCAGGAAACCCTCTTTGAAAAAGCACAAAAATTCCTGGATCGCATAATTTTTATTTGCTTCTGTGAAGACCTGGGATTGCTTCCCGAAAAAATTCTACATAAAGCTATAGAAAGAGGAAAAACGTCCTACAGCATGAGTGATACAAAAGTATGGGATGAAATAAGAGGAATATTCCTAGCCATAGATAAGGGCAATCCCGAGCATAATATAAATGCTTATAACGGAGGACTTTTTAAAAATGACGAAATTCTAAATCAGCTGATTATCAAAAATGATTTTTTTGGCGAAATTGATGCTATATCTGCCTACGATTTTGATAGTGAACTTGATGTTAATATTCTAGGTCATATCTTTGAACAATCCATAACTGATATTGAAGAAATAAAGGCTGATATTAAATCTCAGGAATATAACGAACAAAAATCCAGACGTAAAAAAGAGGGAATTTTTTATACTCCGGAATATATCACAAAATACATTGTGGAAAATTCTGTGGGTAAATTTCTGGATGACGTAAAAGAGGAACTTGGATATGAAGAGCTGCCTGAGATTGACCCGGAAGCATCCCCTCAGGTAAAAGGTAGATACAAAAAGAAGCATCTGAAATTTTATAATAAATATGAAAAGCGCTTACATGAAATTAAAATTCTGGATCCTGCCTGCGGCTCAGGTGCCTTTTTGAACCAGGCTTTTGATTATTTATATAAAGAAAATAAATGGATACAGGACCAAAAAGCTCTAATTGAAGTTGACCAAACTTATGCCCAATATCGTGATATACCACTAAAACAAATTTTGCAGGATAATCTCTATGGCGTGGACCTTAATCAAGAATCGGTGGAAATTACCAAACTCTCACTCTGGCTCAAATCAGCTAACAAAAACAAGCAACTTGCTAATCTGGACGATAATATCAAATGCGGCAACTCTTTGATAGATGACCCGGATATTGCTGGTGATAAAGCCTTTGACTGGGAGGAAGAATTTCCTGAAATAATGGCTAAAGGTGGCTTTGATGTGGTGATTGGGAATCCGCCGTATGTTAATATTTCGAATATTTTAGATAAAAAAATTAGGGGCTACCTAAAAAACAATTTTGAGACCGCTAAAAACAAAAGTGACCTATATAGCTTCTTTGTTGAAACTGGAACAAAATTATTAAAAAACAATGGTTTTCTTGGGTTTATATTTTCAAATAGTTGGATGGGTACGTCTAGTTTTAGCAAATTTAGAAAGTTTCTAATTTATAACACACAAATTTATTCTTTGGTTGAACTACCACCAGACGTTTTTGAAGATGCTACAGTTACAACTATTTTGATGTTTTTACGTAAAAATATTGTTGGGAAAGATCACAAAATTAAATTATTCGAATTTAAACAAAATTCTTACATAAAAATGAAGCATGAATTGTCTTATGAACGGATAATTAATTCTCCGAATTTTACTCTATCTTTTGAACCTGAAATAAAACCCCATACAGAAACAATAAAATTGGGAGACATTGCGAAATTTTCCCTTGGAATAAAAACCAGTAATGACAAACGATTTATATTAAATAAAAAAAAAGATGAAGACTGTTACCTTGTTTTAAGGGGTAAAAATATAAGCAGATATTACTTGGAAACCCCTACAGAATGGATTTGGTATAAGCCGAAACTGATGCTGGAAAAAGTTGGCGCAGGGCCAAGAAAATTGAAATATTTTATAACACCCAAAAAAATTTTGTTTCAAGGTATATCCGGTGGTCATATAAAGGCAACAATTGATATAAACAAATATCTAACAAACGATAAAATTCATATTTTATATAAACTGGATAAGAATTTTTATTTTGAATTTATCTTGTGTATTGTAAACTCAAAATTTATGGACAGATGGTTAATTTCAAATTTTAATAAACTTCTTGAAATTAAAATAAATCAATTAAAGCATTTACCTATACCAAAAATTAAACCAGAACAACAATTACCTTTTGTACATAATGCTAGCAAAATCTTAAATTCTAAACAGGTTTTACATGAAAAATCAAAGATTGGGTTCATTGATTTTATCAAAAAATATTCTGGTAAAAGCGGCTCTTTTCTCAATAATATTGTCAAAAATTCTCAATTCTTC
Source organism: Candidatus Cloacimonadota bacterium (assembly GCA_018334695.1). Lineage (GTDB taxonomy): Bacteria > Cloacimonadota > Cloacimonadia > JGIOTU-2 > JGIOTU-2 > TCS60. The sequence goes on along the minus strand of JAGXLO010000054.1, from coordinate 11,643 downwards.
AACCAAATCTACACAGGCAGAGCCAAAAAAGTAAGAAAGCTAACTGTAAGCATTAATGACAATATATTAACTATCTATGCAGATAAATCCGGTGCCGGCAAATATGAACTTTTTAAATTTCAAGAGGATGAAGAGCTTAAACGCAAATACATTCAGCTATATCTGGAAAATCTTACAGATGAACAGCTGGAGAAGATAAATGAATTTGAGGGCAATGTAACTGATAAGGTCTTACAAATTGAAATTCCTGATTACAAGAAGGATAATGTAGTCCGAAAAGTAGTAAAGGAATGGAAAGATCTGCAAGCAGAAATAAAATCATTAAAAGAAAAAATCGAACAAACAGATAAAGAGATTGACCGAATGGTTTATGAGCTTTACGGGCTTACAGAGGGAGAGATAGAGATTGTGGAGGAGGGGGTGAGGTGAAATATATTGCAATTTTATCAAAAATTTAATAAGAATTACAAATAATTAAATTGAAGGAAAAATATGTGCGAATTTTTGAAAAAGGGAGATAAATTATTCCAAAAAATAAAATTGCCTACGGAAATGGCACCGAATGATCGACTAAGAATAAAGGATATAAATGTATGGAAACAATATGCAAATTCATATTATTATAATGGTTTAATTATGATTCATATATTTAGTAATAGAAATAATTATAAAATATTAGATAAAATCGGAATAGATAAAGTCTTGTTGTTTTCTGAGGCAGATCGACTGGCTTCAATATATTTTTCGATTAGGCATTATATAGAATTAATATTAAAATTAATAATTATGGTCGATAATTATAATTCTTCAGATAAAACTCAAATAGAATTTACCACCCATTCTATTTCTGAAATTTGGCCTGAAAGTAAAGAAATAGTTCTTTCTGAAAGCATAATTGAGCCTAGTCAAATTGATAGATTAGAAAATATTATAAAAGATTTTGAATTTGTTGATAACAATTCAACTAGATTTAGATATTCTCATGATAAGCAATGGAATTGTGTATTTAATCTTAAAAATCATTTTGTCTATCTACCAGCACAAACCAACAAAACAATTAAAAGATTAAAAAAATTATTTGATTTTATTATAAAAGAATTAATTAAAAAAAATAAACTCTGATTTATGTAAAAATTTAACAAATTTGATATAATAATTTTTGTTTTACAAAATTCGTTTAATATGAAAGACATAGCACACAATAAAAATGTCCGAGAATAAAAGACAACACTTTGTTCCTCAATTATACTTAAAACTCTTTTCAAAAGATGATAAAACTCTAACAGTATATACAATAAGAAAAAATAGGATCGTATCGAAAAATGCTTCTCTTGCCAGACAATGTTACAGAAATTATTTTTATGGTAATAATACTGAAATTGAAAAAATGTTATCAGACATAGAACTTGAAGTAAAACCAGTAATTGAAGAAATATTGGAAACAAAAAAGAAAGGGGATATAATAATATTTTAGATATACAAAAAGAAAGTAATGCAATCATGCAAATAATTAAAAAATGTGAAATTCATTGGTTACCTTTAAAACCTTAATTTTATTATCTTACCGAGCCCCCACAAACCAATCCGTGATATGCTTTTCTTTACACTTATGCCATGAAGTGGTTCATGGCGGGCTCGGTACAGGATAAGGAAAGCTGTCACGGACCGTTCTGTGACGGATTGTTAGTTATACTTGTGTCATGGAGTACTCCATGAAACCAAGCGGTTTTAGATTTTTTTTAAACGAAATATTTAGCAGCGAACTACAACTAACGATAACTAACAAAGACACTCGTAAAAGAAATATTGTTCGTTTTTGTTCGCTCTTGTTAGTTGCTAATATAATACGCAACTCCCTGTGGTTAATGTGAATAAATGAAATTTAAAAAATTTGACAATGTAATTCCCCTCTCGAGAAGGGTGGTTCCGCTTTTGCGGAAGCGGGGTGTGTAAAGATTACATTCTTCATTTTTTCTTTGTGTGCCCAAAGAAAAAACGTAAGCAAAAAAGAAAGGGCACCCGAACCTAACGTTTTCATATTTTATGACTTCATTGAAATTAAAAATTGTTATTGTCCGTCTCCTCGATACGCTACGCTATCGGGATTAGTTCAACAGCCCATTTTTATTCACTGCGTTCTAAAAATGGTGTTTCACTGAAAGCTGACACTCGTGCTGTAAACAGCACTCAAACAGAACAATTTTTGAAAAATTTCAATTTCAGATAAAATTCATGAAAACAAGGTTGATGGGAAAAATAGGAAAAGAAAAAAATTAAACCGGAAAGACAGGAAGACACGAGGAAAAAATGACTGTGAGACTGTGAGACTGGGAGAATGTGAGATGGGAAAGGAATCGCGTTTCAATAAAAAAAGGCAAGCCCATCACATGACTTGCCTTTAGTTTTATTTTTTATATTCGTCTAATTTATTTCTCAGCTTTGGTAGTAAGATAAAACAGAGCCGGTATCACAAACAAAGTCAAACCGGTAGCTACCAAAATACCGCCAATACTAACAATACCAAGTGCCTGGCGCATCTGAGCACCTGAGGCACCGATTCCCAAAGCCATGGGTAACATGCCCAGCATAATTGCTACGGAGGACATGACCACAGGTTTTAGCTTAACTCTTCCGGCTTCGCACAGAGCATCAATAGTACTTACTCCCTGTTCACGCTCCTGTCTGGTATAATCCAAAATCAAAATAGCAGCATTCACCACAATTCCTATCAGCATAATAACTGCCATCATGGAAACCATATTGAACATCTGCCCTGTAATATACAATGCCAGAAATACTCCTATCATAGCTAAGGGAAGAGTTAGAAGAATCATAAAGGGTTTGGTGAAACTTTCCAAAATAGCTGCCAGTAACATATAAGTTAATAGTATTGCCAGCATAAATGCCTGTCCCATCTCCCTATTATTCTCCTGCATCATTTCACTCATACCAGCCCAGCTTACACGATATCCGGTAGGAAGATCCAGATTGTCGATAATCTTTTGCAGATCATTCACAACACTGCTTTGGGCATAGCCGGCTCCCACCTGTCCGGTAAATTCGATGGTAGTAAATTTATCTCTGTGCACAATCTTATTGGTGGTTTTTGTATATTCCACATCTGCCAGCTGCGACATCCTATAACGTCCACTCTGAGTCACCACAGGTATATTTCGTATTTTATCGGGAGTATCTACGGAATTTTCTGTTAAAGCAACCTTAATGTCGTATTCATATCCCGCATCTCTAAAATAGGAAGCTTTTATTCCTTCTATAGAGCCTCGCAGGGTCATAGCCAGTTCGTTGATACTCACACCGGCATTAGCCATTATATTGCGTTTGGGCGAAAGAGTAATCTCCGGCTTTCCGGCTCTGTAATCCGAATCAAAATTCAATAAGCCGGGCACCTCTTTAGCTTTTTCTAATATCACTTCTTCATATTGGGCTAATTTGCTAAGCTCCTGTCCCTGCAGGAAGAAATCAATTTCTGCTCCTCCTCCTACGGATGAGCCCACAGATACATTGATTTTGGCATTAGGTATTTTGGCAAGTTCCTCTATAAGAATGTTTGCAAACTTCTGAGTAGATACATCGCGTTTATCAATATCTACTAACTGAACCTGAATTCTACCCAGATTAGTGGATTCATCAATCCAGCCCTGCGCACCTGTCGTTGCGAGTACATTTTTAACTTCATCGTGAACAGTAATCTTTTTTTCTATCTTTTTGCAAACTTCCTGGGTAGCATTAAGAGCATAACCCTGAGGTAATTCGAAATCAACAGTAAGATTGCCTTCGTCCATGTTAGGCATAAACTCAAAACCGATATGAGGTGCGACTGTTAGCAGTGTAAGGACAAAGAGCCCAAAACTAATTAGAACAATAGCTATGCTTCTTGCTTTTTTTGTAAACATTTTGCGTAGCAGACTACTATAACCTTTTTCGCAACGGTGAAAGAGATTTTCGAGTTTCATGCCAAATTTGTGTTTCCTGGGTTTTTCGGGCAGGATTATAGATGACAACATAGGGGTAAGGGTAAAAGATATAAAAAGTGAGAAAATTGTTGCGAAAACAACTGTTACGGCAAATTCTACCAAAAATTGTCCGGCAATAGTATTCATCATTGCCAGGGGAAGAAAAACAACAATATTTGTAAGTGTAGCAGCAATTACAGCAACTGCGACCTCGGCTGTTCCTTTATCAGCAGAATCCTTACGACCATGTCCTTTTTGTTTATGCCTGAATATGTTTTCTATCACCACCACGGAGTTGGTGACAAGTATACCCACTGAGGTAGATAGCCCCATCAGAGAGAGAATATTTAGAGAGAAGCCGGAAAGATGCATAAGCAAGAATGTTGAAATAATCGAAGTGGGCATAGCCAGAGCCACAATAAAAGTGGAACGCAAATCATGCAGAAAGAATAAAAGGATAATACCGGTGAAAATAATACCGAGTATCACGTTGCTAAGTGTATCTTCCACCGAGCTTTTTATAAAATCAGAATCATCATTCACTACTTTTAATTCAGTTCCAACAGGCACTTCTTTTTTCAAAGTTTTTAGTTCTTTATGTACATTCTGCGAGATTTCCACCGGATTACCCTCGCTGCTTTTTACAATTCCAATCCTTATGAGATTTTCATTTCGTAATTTATCCACATTACTAAAAAATGTTGTGCGCTTTCTTATTTCGCTGCCTGTGTCTTTTACATTGGCAACCTGCTTTAGTTTTTTTGAACCAAACGGTGTTTGGACATCCAGGTTGCGGAGCTCTTTAACAATATCAAACTCACCATCCAGCCTTACCGTGTATTCCTGGTCTTTTTGTACAAAATGACCGGAAGGCATGTCCATATTCTGCTGAGCTATAGATTGTGAAAGTTGCGGGATGGAAATAGCATTTTGATACACAACTTTGTTATCTAACTTTACATGTATTTCTCTTTCCTGACCACCAGATACATTAACTTTTGCCACACCTTCAATTTGAGCCAATCTGTCTTTTAATGTCTTATCGGCAAATTCATACAGTTGGATCAAGGATTGATTTCCGGTGAAGACAAGATTAAGAATCGCCCGTTCCGAGGGATCGTATTTTTCTATACTGGGTCTCTCTGCAGCATTGGGAAATTGATTGACAATGGATTCTACTTTGTCTTTTACTTCCTGGTTAGCCACATTAACATCTTTGCCCAGTTCGAATCTTATCATAACAAAAGAGACGTTATCCATGGAATAGGACTCAACAAAATCTATCTGACTGATAGTAGATATCTCATCTTCAATTTTCTTAGTTATTTGCACCTCGACCTCTTTGGGACCGGCTCCCGGATAAATGGTCTGCACAGTAACAAAAGGCATATCGATAACCGGCATCAAGTTCAAAGGCAGGGCGCTGTAAGCTATAATACCAAATACAATAAAAACCAGAACAAGCATGGTGATCATTACAGGTCTTTTGATAGAAATTTTTGATAAAAACATTTAATTCTCCTTTATAGAATCCGGATATGGATTACTGAATTATTTGCACTTTTGAACCGTCTTTAACCAGGTTAAGTCCTTCCACGATAACCTTGTCACCCTGCTTAATGCCAGAATCAATTTCAAAAGCTCCATCACTTTCACCTACTTGAATATATGCTTTTTTCGCTTTGTTATTTTTTACAATAAAAACATATCTGCCTTTTGCATCTTCCCCTACATTCTTACGCTCCACAACAAAAGCAGAGGGATTAGAATAGGTTTCTATTTCAATATCGGCAATAATTCCTGGTTTACATTTCTCATCAGGGTTTTCAAAGACTAAATCTACTCGAAAGGCATTTTGGGCAGGGTCTTTGGAAATTGCTACATTGGTTACTTTTCCAGCAAGAACATGTTCATTCCATAAAACACTAGCCTGCATTCCTTTATCTATCTGCTCTACTTCATCAGAGTTTGCCCAGATAGTGGATTTTAGTTTTTCAATATTAGAAATTGTAGCAAGCGGTGATTCTGCTCTCACGTTGTCCGTCTCATTAACGTTTATTTCTGTAACGATTCCTGAGATGGGTGCTTCTACCTTTACCATTTTTTTGGCAGTGAGCCAGTTTGCTTTATCAACTTCATATTGAGTCTTAATTTGGTCCAGCTTCTGTTTGGAGATGCCGCCCTTTTCATAAAGGTTTTTCATCCTGTCGTATGTCTTCTTGGAAAGCTGAAAAGCAGCTTTTGCCTGTTTGTATTGGCTGGAAGGATTATCGGGTGGGAAGGTCATAATGACCTGGTCTTCTTCTACGTAATCTCCTATATCTACAAGTATCTTTTCGATTCTTCCACCCACCATGGCAGAAGCAATAGACTGTCTGTTCCCGGTTAGAGTACCGGTGTATTCCAGTTTTTTCTCAAACATCTCCGGTTTTACGGTTTTTACTTTAATCGGGATACCGTCATCTTTGTGTATCTGTGACATGCTTTTTGATTCTATCTCGCCATTTCTGCCACAACCACTAGCAAAAAAAGCGCCCAATAGAATTATCAAAACTGATATTTTCCATATTGTTATTTGATTATTAATAGGTCTAAACATTATTTCTCCTTGATTTATTTTAATATAATTTTCTGCCGATTGCTTTTCTTAGTTTTTCATAAGACAGGATTACTTTGTAGGTTGCATTTAGATGAGATAATTTTGCGCTTTGTAGATTCAATTGTGCATCAAAAACTTCCAGCTGATTAGCCAGTTGATTGTCATATCGTGCTTCAGCTATTTTTAAGGCTTTTTCTGCAAGTTCCACATTCTCTTTTTGCGATTCAATATTTTCCAGATCAGCTTTTAATTGAAGAACGGAATTTCTAATATCCAGTTCTATTTTCTCTTTTAAATCCTGTCTTGATATCTTTGCCTGCTTTAGAGCATGGCGGGCTTTGGCTTTTTTGGCTGTATTGGATAAGCCGGTGAAGAGTGGCATAGAAAATCCAATTCCCACCTGATAATAGTTGCCCCAATCTTGCGACTCTATCTTCTTTTCGTTCTGCCCAAAGTAATTATACTCGGCACTCAAGCCTATTTGAGGTAAAAAATTACCTTTTTCGTAACGATAGTTAACTTTATTTACCTCTACATTAAGATCTGCCAGTTCCAGCTCCACTCTGTTTCGCAGCCCTTCCTGTATAGCATCATTATAATCTATATCGATTTTCGGCAGTTCAATTTCAGAAATGAGTATTAATTCTGTAGTGTCTGTAATACCCACATAATTCTTTAAATTTTTAACGGCAAGTTGATAGTCCTTTTTGGCATTTAGCACTTCCGGTTTTAGCTGCTTCACTTCCAGGTTAGCTCTAAGTTTGTCATACTCGGAGACCAGTCCCTGCTCATACATATTCTGCACCTGTTCAAGATGTTTTTGGGCTGTGCTGAGTGCTTCCCGTTTTATTTTCCAGACTTTTTTTGCCATTTTTGTTCCGTAGTAATTTGAGATTGCTTCATAGATTACATCCTGTTTAGTTACGAAATATTTTTTTTCCTGCAGATGATAAAGTTTACTGGCAACGGTTATCCCGTTTATGAGTTTTCCGCCCATAAATATTACCTGGTCCAGTTTTACAGATCCATAAGCAGAGGTTTCTTTTTGGACAGAACTAGGCAGCATATCATTAAGAGCACCATCCACATATCCAGCCATTGTCCGGTCATTACCATATAAAATTTTTTCATTAGCGGTGCCGGGAGTTGCAAGGCTGTCTATCATAGCTGATAAATTGGATGAGCCCATCTGTGAAGATTCAGGCAATTCAGTTTTTTTGTATTGATAACCGGCTGATAATGTTAATTGAGGAAACAGCTTGCCCCGCACATTAAGATAATCTTGCTTATATTCTTTTACTTCCTGTTCTGCCTTTTGCAATTTTTTGTTATGAATTTTTGTAAGTTCAATAGCTTCTTGTAGGCTGAGCTCTCTGGCGTTGACTGCAGCTGTTGCAATAACAATAAAAACGAATGTTAGTGTGATTAGTCTCTTCATATAGACTCCTTATTCTTTTCCTATACCTTTATAAATCATTTTTAGCGCTTCTTTTATTTTTTTGTCGTAATCCCATTCTGCTCCCATTTTTACAATTGCATATATTGAGCCGTAAGTCACGCCCAGAATCATAGGAACCAGAGGTTCTACAGATTCAACATTGATTTCCTCATTTTTGATACCCTCTCTGATGATTTGTTCCACACACTCCGAGTCAAAAGAAAACATTTTATCCTGTTCATCCACTATATCTTCCAATTTCATATATTTTTCATCAAAGAGGTCCATAAAAGGTTTGTACTCGTGAACGATTTGCCATTTCTTCTTCATAAATGCAATTAATTTATCTTTTGTGGAGTTTGCTTTTTCTATAGCACTTTTCATTTCGACAGACATTTTTTCGAATCTATTGTGAATCATGGTCATGAATATTTCATCGCGATTATCAAAATAGTAATAGAGGGCTGATTTGCGCATACCACACTCTTTGGCAATATCGTGCATAGTACATTTGCGCAGACCATACTTTAGAAACATTTTTTCTGCTGCTTCTAAAATTTCCTGTTTACGATCCATATTTTCTCCTAAAAGTTTGAACATTAAATTATTTTGTTCAAAAAATTAAAAGTTTGAAGAGTCTGTCAAGTTTCGCTCAAAAATTTAATTTATAATGAAGTATCGAAAATGGTTTGGTACATATAATCCAATCTAAAATAAAACCCTCCTTGACAATATTATACAAGGAATTTATAATCTATTGCGAAAATTATCTAAATTATTTGACAGCTAATTTCTATAATTCAAAATAATTTTTTAACGAATAGCAATCGACTGAAGGAGAAACATGACTGAATACGTAGAATGGTATAATGATTTACAAATATCAAAAGCCAAGCAGGCATTGGAAAAAAACGGCTTTCTTGTAGAAGTTTTTTCTAGCGGAGAACAAGCACGGGATGAATTTCTGGCACGGATCGATAAAAAAAAATCCATAGGAATTGGTGGTTCTACTACGATAAAAGAAATCGGATTGTTCCAGCATTTGTTGAATAATGACTACAATATCATTAATCCCTATGTTCCGGATCTTACCAGAGAAGAAATTTTTACAATTCGCAGAAAAACTCTTATGGCTGACTATCTTATAACCAGTTCAAACGCTGTAACATTGCAGGGCGAACTGGTAAATGTGGATGGCTATAGTAATAGAGTTGCCGGAATTATGTTCGGTCCCAAAAAAGTCTATCTTTTTATCGGCAAAAATAAGATTGTTTATGATATGGAAGCAGGAATAGATAGAGTATTTAACTATGCTGCTCCCATAAATGCCAAAAGATTGCATAAAAATACTCCCTGTGTGGAAACCGGTGTTTGTGAAGATTGTAATTCCGAAGATCGCATTTGTAATAACCTTACTGTGACCATGAAACAAAGCATAAAAGATAGAATCAATATATTCTTAATAAACGAGGATTTGGGGTTCTGAGTAATTACTCAACTATTACCCAAAAATGAGGAAGTAAGGCATGGATAGAGAAGATACGTATCTGGTTTTAAATACTGATGGTGTGGTAAAATACACTTTAATTGCAGTTTTAGTTATCGCTATACTTTTTTTAATAGCTTTTAACAATTATTTGATGTTTTATTCTATTGTAGAAATGTTTAGTATTGTTTTTGCATTTTGCATATTTATATTAACATGGAATGCCCGAAATTTGATTAAGAATCAATACATCCTATTTATGGGAGTTGCATTTTTCTTTATAGGCTCTCTTGATTTATTGCATATGTTGTCTTATAAAGGTATGAGTGTTTTTCCTAATACTGGCTCGAATCTTTCTACGCAACTATGGATAGCCTCTCGTTACGTGGAAGCAATCACATTTGCTTTAGCTCCAGTATTTATAAAGAAAAGGTTAAAGCCATTTTTTCAATTATTAATCTATTCTTTGGCATTTCTTCTGATTATGCTATCAATTTTTTCATGGCAGATTTTTCCGGATTGCTTTATAAATAATTCCGGGCTGACTTCTTTTAGTCTTATAAGTGAATATGCAATTTCTTTAATCTTTGTATTAGCTATATTTCTTTTATATCGGCATAGAAAAAAGTTTACAAGTTATATATATCGCCTTCTCATTGCGGCTCTGATTTTGATGATTATTGCTGAACTTTCTTTTACTTTTTATATAGATATTTATGATATATCCAATTTTGCAGGTTATATTTTTAGAATGATCTCTATTTTTCTTATATTTTTAGCTCTAGCAAAAACAGGTTTTAAAGATCCGTATAGAGCGATATTCAAAAAACTAAGAGAGTCCAGAAGAGAATTAAAAAAGATGGCTCATAGAGATACATTAACCGTAACCTACAATCGACATTATCTTTATGAATATATTGATCGAGAGCTTGAACGCTCAACCAGGTACCACAGACGCTTGGCTCTGGCTATGATCGATATAGACAGATTATCTCCTCTTACTGGTGACCGGGTGCTTAAAGAAATTGGTGATATTTTATTGAAATCAGTTCGCAAACCTGATTCCGTTATTAGATATGGTGGAGATGAATTTCTTATACTTTTGCCGGAAACAGGTTCAAAAGTGGAAAAAGTAGTAAAGCGCTTAAAAGAAAAATTGGCAGCATGGAATCAGGAGACTAATCTTATTGACTTCCCTCTTAAACTTTCTTTTGGCATCTCCTATTACGATCCGGAAGTGCATGATAAATCACAAATTCATGAACTGCTTTCTCAGGCATATAGTGCTATGTATGAAAACAAGGACAATTAAATTGGATGCGATCTAGTGAAAAATACTAAACATCCCAATGATTATGATGCAGTGTTCGAAGCAGAAGATTATCTTTATTTTTATGAAGAACATATAACACCGGAAGCTTCGGAAAAACAGGTAGATTTTCTTATTGAGTATTTGGAATTGGAAAAATCGATGAAGATACTGGATTTGGCTTGTGGCTATGGCAGGCATACAAATCGACTGGTGCAAAGAGGATACGAAGTTATTGGCTTGGATAAATCAGAAGCTTTTTTACAGGAAGCCAGAAAACGTGCCAAAAAATTCGGAGTAAATCCAAAATATATCCAGGGAGATATGCGTGAGCTTGATTATCAGCAAGAATTTGATAGAATAATTCTTATGTTTACAGCATTTGGTTATTTTAGCGATGAAGAAAATTTTAAAGTTTTACAAAATATAAATTCAGCACTAACTCCCGGTGGGATTCTCTGTTTTGATATAATGAACCGTGATTATCTCCAAAAAAATTTTCTACCCTATATAGTAAGCGAAAAAAATGGTGATCTTATGATTGACCGTAATAGCTTTGATAGTAAAACAGGTCATTTACATAATCGCAGAATAATTATAAGAGACGGCATTAGAAAAGACAAACCTTTTTTGCTGCGAGTTTACAATCCTACCGAAATTAAGATGTGGCTGAAAAAAGCAGGATATATTTTTAAAAATATGTATAGTTATTGGGAGGGAGACGATCTGCAGCAGGATTCCAGAAGAATGATTTTAATTGCTAAAAAAGAAAAAGTTTAGTTAATAAAATATGGCTAAACCAAATATAAAGATGCTCATAACTGATCTGGACGGGAC
>JAGXLO010000006.1 GCA_018334695.1 Candidatus Cloacimonadota bacterium | reverse complement strand
TTTCTACACCGGAGGAATAACCTCCACTAATACCAACACCATTAATAGAACCATAATTATTATGAATAATATTATTGGCAATATAAGCTGAACCAACCACATATATTCCAGCACCATCACCACCAAACCCATCGGTTAGATCAGAATAATGTTCACCAATACAATTACTAATATTGTTACATTCAATATTTACATCTCCAATAGAATAGATAGCTCCTCCCTGCAAAGCACTACAAGAATCAATTACATTATTATTTATATATCCACCATCAACAGCATAAATAGCACCACCTTCATCTGCAAAACAATTTGAGAAACTATTATCACTGATTTTCATTTCAGAGTTGTCGAACCAGATTGCCCCTCCTTTGTCTTTTACATCTTCTGGAGTCCATTGATTGCCATCGTCGATAATACCCTTTATTGTGCAGTCAGAGAAATTGTTATCTTTTATCCAGCCATAACCCTTACATCGTATTGCACCACCTTCAGCTGACCAAGTTGATAGACCATTATATATATCACAATTAATAAATTCATTATTAATTATTGCACAATCACAATTACAATCTATATTTATGGCAGCACCTTCTATATTATATTCTCTACAGTTGACTATTTTATTGTTAACAATTATTGGACAACCATCATTACTAGTAATAGCACTACCATCAAAATCCTTAATTGTGAATCCATTAATTACATCTTCTGCAGTAATATTCTTTGAATCAAACTCAAAACAAGAATTGGCTGAATCTTCACCATCAATAATACAATTATCCGGTCCGTTTACAGACATAACAGTAATATGCTTCTCATTGCCATCCCAGGTTAAGTTTCTGTTGTTAGGACCTGTATAGGTTCCATCACAAATCATTACTGTATCTTCATCAGCCGCTGCATCAATACCATCCTGTATGGTTGTATAATCTCCCTGTCCGTTTACATCTACGGTAATTATGGCTGCTGGTAAACTGAATGCCCACAGCAGTAAACTTACTGTTAAAAATAATTTTTTCATCTTTAAAACTCCCATTAAATTTTTTCACCTTTTTTTTACTCCCCGGGTTTTTGGAGAAAACTTTCTTCAAGTTTTTCTGTAAAACCTCTTCATAAAAGAAGAGGTGCTAGTTAAATGAACTTATTACCTCCGTAATAAATTGTTGATATATTTTTGTCATTATTTATAAATAAATTAAATCTTCCATAATTGACTGCATACAAGTAAGTTAAAGTGCAAATGGGGGGGGGCAAACAAGAGATAGATTATTCTAAATAGAATACCTTTTATTTTCGGCAAAAACCTCGTCTCTTTTATCATTTTTATATCCTCTAGTTGTTTACGTATTTAAAATATTTAAAATTGGTTTGTCAAATAATTTAATTGAGAATAATCATCAAAGTAATACGAGTTTACCTGAAAATTGGTTATTGAATAAATTCTTAAATTGATAATAAGGCTAAGAACAGATATCTTATAAAAAGATTGACTTAAATAAGCGTTGAATTAATTTTTTGCTGGAGGATAAATGGAGAAAGATCAGATACTTACCTTAAAAGAAGCCGCAGAATTGTTAAAGGTCTCACAAGAAACAGTTATTAATTTGGTTTCTCAGGATGAGATCGGAGGCAAGAAAATTGGTAACCAGTGGCGGTTTGATAGACAGGAACTTAAGAAATGGAAATCATCCCAAAAGAAAAAGAATGTAGAGCAGGATGCTCTGGATAATGTTGTGAAAAGATTTTTTCAGTATATAAATAAGGATCACATTATCACCGATTTAAAGGCTATCCACAGATTCGATGTCCTGGCAAAAATGTCTAAATTCGCCAAAGATCTAAAAATTTGCAGAAATCAAAGCTGGCTTTTTAATATGCTGCACAGCCGGGAAAAATTACTTTCCACTGGTGTTGGAAATGGCATTGCCTTTTTGCATCCCAGAAAAATTCACTCCCGAAAAATAAAAGAATCCGGAGTTATGCTGGGTATTTGCAAATCCGGAATAGAATTTCGTTCCATCGATAAAATGCCTGTTTCACTATTCTTCCTTATTTTGATGAAATCAGAAAAGGAACACCTTTTTGTGTTGTCTTACCTCAGCCAGCTCTTCCGTAATAACTCCTTGCGAGACAAAATTATTAATGCGCCGGATAAAAAAACAATTCTAGAATTACTTAAATTGAAATATAATCAAACCATAACTCAAACTCAGGAGTAAGATGTATAGTTTTAATGTAAAAACCGGGTCTCGTTTTGACTTAATTAAAATCACTGATAAAATCAAAAAATTTGTAAAAGATGAAAATATTACAGATGGTATAATTACAGTTTTCGTTCCTCATACTACTGCTGCCGTCACTATTAATGAGGGTGCTGATCCAAGCGTAGTGGAAGATATCAAGAAGGAGCTGGATGAGATTATTCCTCTGCATGATAATTATTCTCACATGGAAGGCAACTCCGCTGCCCATATAAAATCCAGCCTTATTGGGGCTTCCGAAAACATTATGGTAGAAAACGGCTCTCTGGTCCTGGGTACATGGCAGGCAGTATTTTTTTGTGAATTCGACGGTCCTCGCACCAGAAAAGTATATGTAAAAGTTAATTGAATAATTATATATTTGATTCAAATATTTCCATAATTGCTTTGCAATTGAGGGGAGTTGTTTAATGTATGCTCAGGTCGCATTACCTATAAATCAGGCAGAAAATTTTGTTTACAGAGTTCCACCTAATTTAAATCCTATCAAGGGAGCGCGGGTTGTTGTCCCATTTCAATATCAGACTCTAACCGGGGTGGTAGTAAAATTAAAGCAAAAAACAGATTTGCCTGCCCAAAAGATAAAGAAAATCAAAGAAGTTCTGGAAGAAAAACCGATTTTTGACGAACAGTTGTTTAATCTGGCGATCTGGATATCAAATTACTATCAATGTCCTCTTGGTCTTGTATTTAAGGCAATGTTACCCGCAGGTAGTGATATTAGAACTATACGCAAAATTAGATTAACTAAAGGGGCTGCAAAAAATAATGATCATGGTAAAATAGTCTCTCTTATCAAAAACAGCGGTAATGAGATGGATTTTAAAAAATTGCTGGCAAAGAATATCACCTCCCCTTATAAGGAAATTCTGGAAATGGAAGAAGAGGGAATAATTGAGATCGAAAGAGAGTATCGCCGTAAGATAAGAAAAAAAACCCTCAATTATCTCAAGCTTACTGAAAATGAAGATGATGTAGACCTTACCAGGCGCCAGCAAGAGCTTTATAATTTTTTGAAAGAGGAAAGACTGGTAGCAGTCAAAGATATCTCAGATGAATTTTCCTATAGTCTTATAAAAAAAATTGAAGAAAAGGGGCTGGGCCAGGTTATAAAAAAAGAAATAGTTGAAGACAGGTTTGCCATAAACACCAATAAAATAGTGCCGGAAGAATTTGATTTAACAACAGAACAGATAAATGTTATCAATGAGATTAAGTCAAATATTAAGAAAGAATTATTTGGAGTTTATCTGTTGCACGGAGTCACAGCCAGTGGTAAAACAGAAGTTTATATCAGGAGTATGAAAGAGACGCTAAAGAGTGGTAAAACGGCAATCTTGCTGATTCCGGAAATTGCTCTCACACCACAGACGGTAGAAAGATTTTACAGCCATTTTGGGGACAGCATTGCAGTTCTACATAGCAAGCAGAGTGACCGAACCCGGTACAATAACTGGAATGAAATTCGCAAGGGAAATAAGAAAATTGTTATTGGTCCCAGAAGCGCCATATTTGCTCCTCTTAAAAATGTTGGCTTGCTCATAGTGGACGAAGAGCATGAGAATTCATACAAACAGCAGGGCAGGAAGCCAATGTATAACGGCAGAGATATGGCGGTGTTACGTGGTAAACTAAGTGAGGCGACCGTAGTTTTGGGTAGTGCCACACCTTCTCTGGAATCATATTACAATGTGGAAACAGGTAAGTATGATTTGCTGGAGATGAAGAAGAAGGTAAAAAATGAAAAATTGCCCGAATTTCATATAATTGATATGCGGGAGGTGGAAGATAATCATGAGATATTTTCTCCTATGCTCAGAGACAAAATCGAGCAAAGGCTGAAAAAAAACGAACAGGTAATTTTATTTCAAAACAGACGAGGATATGCTTCTTATGTGCAGTGTGTAAATTGTGGGTATGTGTTTCAGTGCAATGATTGCAATATCAGTCAGACCTATCATCACAAGGATAATAGCATTGTCTGCCATTACTGTGGCAAAAAAGTTCCGGCTCCCAGAAAATGTCCTGAGTGCGGCGGGGTGATTTTTAATTTTGGTTCTCCCGGTACGGAAAAGATTGAAAAAAGTCTGGAATATATTTTTCCTCAGGCAACTATTGCGCGTATGGATAGAGATACAACCGTGAGAAAGAATAGTCATCAATTGATATATGACCGGGTGAAAAACGGAAAGATAGATATATTGTTAGGGACGCAGATGATAATTAAAGGACTTGATTTTCCAAATGTTACTTTAGTGGGCATAGTTTCGGCTGATGTTAATCTCAATTTACCGGATTTTAGAGCTGCAGAGCGTAATTTTCAGCATGTAACACAGGTTGCGGGTAGAACAGGCAGAAGCAAAAAAAAGGGCGAGGTAGTAGTTCAAACCTATAATCCGGAGCATTATAGTATCTTGTTTGGTAAAGACCGTGATTATGAGGGGTTTTATAATTATGAAACTCGACTTAGAGATAAGTTGAATTATCCGCCAAATTTTAAGCTGGCTCGTATTTTATTTTCTGCTAAGAAAGAGGATAGTCTAAAGGAATTTGCTAAACGAATTAGGAGCAGATTAAGGAAAAATAATTTAAAAAGACTTATTGTTATGGGACCGGTTGCTGCTCCTCTAAATAAAATAAAAAAAAGATATCGCTACCATATAATTATTAAATCTTCCTCGCAAAATCGTATTGCAAATTTTATAAAATGGTTTGAGGATACTGTTATTGTTCCCAATTATATTCGGTGCAGTATAGATATAGACCCGATATCACTTATGTAAATTTTCAAGATTTTTATGTAACATATAGAGGGCGGTGATGGCACTTTGCTGCTTAATTTGCAAGCGGTTACCATTAAAATTGCATTTTTTTATATCCACTTTGTCATTAACCAGCACTCCTACATAAACAAGCCCTACTGGTTTTTCTTTTGTGCCCCCGGCGGGTCCAGCAATTCCTGATACTGCAAGGGAGAGATCGGCATCAAATTTATCTTTTACTCCCTGTAACATCTCTTTTACAGTCTCGTGGCTGACTGCTCCGTGCTTGTCTAATGTCTTCTGTTTTACATCCAAAAATTTTTTCTTGGCAAAATTACTATAAGAAACTACACCTCCCAGAAAATAATTTGAACTGCCTGGATTATCAGTAAACCAGTTTTGGATTAATCCTCCGGTGCAAGACTCTGCTACAGAGAGTGTTTTTTTATTTTCAATAAGTTTTTTATGACAAATATGTTGGAGATTTTCATCATCATAACCATAGATGTATTGCCCTACTTTTTCTTGAATTCTGTTTATCAGATTCTTAAGTTCCTCTTTATTTGAGCTAACAATTCTGATATCCACCAGTCCGGGTTTAGGCAGGAAGGCAATTTTAGATTCTTCTGTATCCTCAATATTACTCAATTCTTCATGTAAGTCAATTTCGCGCATGCATGCTGTTCTTATAGTCTTTACAAATCTTTGTTTGCCCGGTACATTTTTTTTCAAGAAGGGTATAACACTATCCTCCAGGATAAATTTCATCTCAGCCGGGACACCGGGCATTGCAAAAAAGTGTTTGCCGTTTGCGGAATATTGCAAACCGGGAGCTGTACCAACTTTGTTTTTTAGTTGAACAAAATCCTCTGGTACTTTTGCCAGAGATTTTTGTGCTGCCAAAGGCTTTTGAAAATTCTGTTGCCTTTGTTCTTTTAGCTTGTGCCAAAATTCTTTGTTCAATTTAAGTGATTTGCCAAAGACACTGGCTATACTGTCCCTGGTCCGGTCGTCTTTGGTAGGACCCAGCCCACCTGTGGAAATAATAATATCATATTCTGACCAGGCTCTCTTTAAGGTATTTTTTATAGTTTCGGGATTATCTTGGATAGTAGTGGATGCAGAAATTTCATATCCGTTTTTAAAAAGTGTATCACCTATGTCAGCTAAATTTGTATTGACTGTTTTCCCCAGTAAAATTTCGTTTCCAATGGAAATTACAAAAATTTTTGGCATCATCTTTACTCCTGATTCTAGTTAATATTATTCCACAATTCTTTTATTACTTGACAAAAAATACTTTGTTTAATTCTTTTCAACAACCATTTGATTTAATGTCAAGAATAATTTTTTTATTATGAGGTGAAATAAATGCAAAAATCAAAAATTGTTATAGCAATATTAGTTTTAGCTGTTTTTTTAACGGCTTTTATTACAGTGGGTAATCTTAATGCACTTGAAGAAGGTGCTAATTCTGATGATGAGGAGACTTCTCAGCAATCAGCAGAAAAAGGTCTTTTGCCCTTTCCCACTTCAGTAGGTATAGGAGCTGTAACTATAGGGGATCAGATGTATACACGCATCCGTTTGTTACCGGAATTCAGATTCTGGAAGTTTCGTCTGGGACTTGATTTTGACATATTAATGGACAGTAACGGGAAAATTAGAGAGAAAGACTGGGATGATTTTGAAGATTATTTAAATAAAATTCTCTATTTGCAATTTGCTCAAAGGCAAGATCCTTTTTATTTCCGTCTGGGTGGATTCTCTGATCTAAAATTTGGCCACGGTTTGATAATGAACGATTATACGAATATGTTAAATTATCCCGATGTAAAACAATTAGGTGCAGAAGTTGCGGTTAATACCAATCTTTATGGACTTGGCTTTGATGTTTTCTCTTCCAATCTGGAACGAAATGATTTACTGGCTGGCAGAATTACTCTTAATCCTTTTCAATTTTCCAATATACCTTTGATAGAAAATATGAAAGTTGGAGCTACGGCTGTTACGGATCGCGATCAATTCTCTACAATACGCGCTCGCAAAGAAGATTATTTTCCGGACAAAGCAGAAGATATGGATGAAGATGATTGGCTTTATGTGTGGGAATTAATTAATGGAGATTCTACAGGATTTAATAACTGGTATGAGGAACATGAAGATAGTTTACATATACACGATTATCCCGAAAATCTGGATGAGGAGAAGGAAGTGACGGAACTTGGTCTGGATTATACTTTGCCTTTGATTAATACAAAAACATTTAGCTTATATAATTATGGAGAATATGCCAAGATATTGGATTACGGACATGGTTTTGTCTTTCCCGGTTTTGGAGCTGAATTTTTAATTTTTAATGCGCAGCTAGATTATCGTCTCTTCGGCGAGGAGTTTCAGGCAAATTATTTCAATCGACTTTATGATGATGAAAGAGCTCGGGTTGAAAACGATACGATGCTTGTTACCAAAGCCAGTACATTGAACGGTTTAAGCAAATCTCAGGGCTGGCGTGGTATGCTTGCAGCTAACATTCTTGATTTTGTTACTGTTTCCATGGAATACGAAGATATCACCGGAGATAACTATCCGGTTGGCAAGTCAATTATGGCGGGTGTAAGATTGAATAAGACCCTTATTCCTCAGATTGCTTATGCTTATGCCAAGTATTCACAGGTTAATGTAGAGGAAATACAGAAATGGAAATCTCCCAATGCCTCGATAGACGCCCAGGTTGGTTACAATCTTTCTTCTAATTCTCTGCTTATCTGGGAGTACCGTGAACATTACATTGACAAGAATGATGACGGAGAGATCAAAGGAAGTAACGAAACTGTTAGTTCCTATAGCCTTGGTGTGCAGCTAAGACTGTAAATTTTAAAATTAATAAAGGAGTTTGTAGGGCAGTATTTGTTAACTAAGCCACCTGATTTACACATTTTATAATAAGACGCGGGGGAGTGTGGTTCTAAAATTATTGACCTTAAATCCGACCTCTCTCATTTTCTGTAAAAAATATCAACTTTATTTTGAAAAGCTATGAAGAAAAAATATCAAAAAATAAAATTATTAGTATTACTATTTCTACTTATCAGCTCTTTCTCTTTTGCTGCGAACAGTATTGATATAAAAAATATAACTAACTCTCGTATAACAATTGAAATTAATATTGATTCTGTGAAATTCGAGGACAAAAAAGTTAATAATATAGATTACCAAATTCCTCAGTTGCCAGGATTAGAACATTCTTCTCAAAAGGCAGAAGAGGAGTTTCAATTGCCTGTGATTCCAAAGATGATAGGTGTTCCACCCGAGGGTGATATTTCGGTTAATGTTACCTCTTCTCATAATTATCAATTGAAAGATAAAAGTATTCTTTATAATCCCAAATTAAAGGATGACAATGGCATGCTGGTGCCTGATTACAGTAGAATGCCGGAAATGAGTACAATTAAAGGAAAACATCCTGGTGAGTTGATAGAGAAAGAAATTTTGGGGTTTGTTGGAAATAGGCGCTTTGCATCTGTAAAAATTTTCCCCTTGCAGTATAATTCCGAAACCCATGTTCTTACGGTTTATGATAAAATATCGCTAAGTGTAAGAATACACGGTAAAACTGAACCGAATAAATTAATTTTGACAAAAAGTTACATTGATGAGGTTGCACCAAAGCTGGTCGTCAATAACGACTATTCTAAATATTGGCGGAAAGAACGAGAACAAACTGCTGAATTCACAAAATGGAAAGATGAAAATGAGATATCAAGTTTCAAAATGTATATTGCTGAAAAGGGTATTTACAAGGTTACTTATTCTTATCTAAAGGACACCCTGTCATATTGGCAAGACTCTCTTTCACAAGATTACATAATAGATTTTGATGTTGATGAATTGAATCCCAAAAATCTTGGATTGTTTCACAAGGGTGAAGATGTTCCAGTCTATTTTTATGGCGAAGATGACGGCTCTTTTGATGAAGGAGATTATTTTGAATTCTACGCTGATATCAACCACGGCAGAAATTCATTTTATGACCATTATTCTTTGGAGAATTGTTTTGTGTTAAAAAAATTGTCAGATAAGAGGGGGGCACGACTCGCTGTAGAAGATGGAGGTATATATGAAACAGATCCACGTGAATATACAGAACCCTATTATTATGATTTCAAAGTCCATTTTGAAGAGCAGTTAAAGTTTAAATATCTTAGCAAACACGAAAAAAAGAGAGAAGATTACTGGTTCTGGGCTGAGAGAAAAGCACCAAGTATGAGTGAATTTGCTCTAAATTTAAAACATCCACTTGATACAAATGCGAGAAGAGCCTCAGTTCTGGTTAATTTAATGGGACAAACTTATTATGAAAGTGGTGGTAATGTAAATAACGGTAGGCATCATGTGCAGGCTTTTATCAATGATGCGCAGCTGGGCTCCAGTATTTGGAGCGGTCAGAATGAAGCTGAGATAGTAAATAGTGACATTTCCAACCAGACTTTAAAGCATGGAGAAAATTCTTTGTATATTTCCATGCCTGATGATCTGGGGGCAGATGTAGATAAAGTGCTGTTGGATTATGTAGAAGTAGAATATTGGCGTGAGTTTATCGCTTATAAGAATTATCTCGAATTTCATAAACCCAAAATACATGAGCCGGGGTTATTTCAGTTTAGAATTACACAATTCGATACCACTAGAATTGATGTGTATAAACCCGGAATTAGTAAATTTGAGAATCTCAGCATAGAATCTTCTTTACCGGAAGGTGGACCTCCTTTTATTCTTACATTTCAAGACCAAGTTTATGACCCCAATACTAAATATATTGCTATTACAGATGACGAAAAATTACAGCCAGAAAGGGTTGTCCCAAGATATCCAAGTAATATTAAGAATCCTCAAAATCAGGCAGATTATATAGTTATCTCCAAAAGAGATTTTCTGCAAGAGGATATAATTTCGGAATTTACCAATAACTGGTATCTGAAGGCTGGATTGAATGTTAAACCTGTCTCTATGGAGGCAATATTTGATGAATTTAATGGTGGTATTAGATCCGCTTATGCAATAAGAGATTTTCTTAAATATGCCTACAACAATTGGCAGACTCCCAGTGTAAAATATGTTCTGCTTATAGGTGAGGGTTGTCAGGACGAGAAAACAGCTTCATATTCAGAAGAATTCAGTATAATTCCGGTAAAATATAGCTGGTCTTATGATGTTGGTGCTACAGTTGATGACAATTTCTATGCCTGTATCGTGGGTGATGATGAGTTGCCTGATCTGGTGTTAAGTAGAATTCCAATCTGGCAAAAAGAGCAGCTAGCTCCTACCTTGCAGAAGACCATACAATACCACCAGAACCCCAATTATAATGATGCCTGGCGCAATCATGTTGTATTAATTGCTGGTGGCAATCAATTTATAAATCAGAACGAAAGATTGCTCAAAAAATATATTACTGATGATTATCGTGTTTCCCGCGTTTATCCTTCGCTTTCCTCCTCTGATCCTTATTGGGGTAGTACTACGATTCTAAAAGATCATATAGATGATGGCACAGCATTTATACAATTTATGGGTCACGGCGGTGGACATATTTGGTCTGATTTAAATATTATGGACCTGGCAGACATTTCTACATTATTCAATGATAATTATCCGGTAATTACCAGTCTTACCTGTTACACTTCAAATTTTGTTAGTGCAGAACCAAAAGTTAGTTGTTTGGGCCAAAAATTTATAATTGAACCGGAAAAAGGAGCAATTGGTTTCTTTGGAGGAGCCGGAAAAGGGTTCCTCGCTCAGGATGAAGATTTTGAAGAATTTGTGCTTAATAATCTCACTAATAGAGGCATGAGGAATTTTGCTCTTGTTAATAATATTGCGAAAATAGAATATTATTTGAATAATGGTTTTGGTTATGATACAAAAACTTTTGTAAGAGCTTTTAATTATCTGGGTGACCCTGCTATAAAGATGCCTTTCCCTGCAAATAAATTACAGACAAATATGAATAGTCACCAATTTGTAGAGGGTGATACCGCCAAATTTTATGTAAATAACCCCGAAGATAATTTGGATCGAGTTGCTTACTATGTGGCAGATGAAGAAAGGTTAATCCCGTCTCCTCAAGCTCCGGAAGAAATGCAGCAAGTAGAACTTTATAATATACAACAGGATATGTACAGACCCGAAGGCTATAAATGTTATATTGATACTACATATGCAGGTGATGAATACGAGCAAATAATCCATACTTACGCCTATAACGATACAGCCGATTATATGGGGCATACAAAATTTATGGTTGGTAATGCCATGCTGTTTGATATTCATACAAAACCGGAAAATCCGTTACTGGGAGATTCAATTAGAGTCCATGCAAAGATCTGTAGTAAAGATGGAGTAGATTCCGCCAGAGTTGCCTGGTGGCTAGTTGAAGAAGATATGCATTATCTCGATTTACAACACACACAGGATTTTGATTATCAAACAGAGAAAAAAATTGATGGCTTCGAAGATACCAAAACAATAAATTACAAAGTACAATGGTGGGAAACGGGCGGTGAGATGCATGAATCAGAAGAGTATCGATTCACATTACAGAGTCCAGATCTACAGGTAATTGGATTTCATCAATCTATAAATGAAAAGACGCCCGCCTTTAAAATTGATATTAGAAATACAGGAGAAGTAGATTTTCCCCCGGAAAGTAATAATAAGTCTGCATACAAAATTTCTATCTATAATGGAGCTGAAGAAGTATCTTCAATATTAACTAATAAAGAAATAGGTGTTACTGAAACTGCTGATTTTTATTTGTCCAATAATCTTTCAAGTGGAAATTATACACTCACAGTTATTGCTAATTCTGATACAACCTATCTGGAAGATTATTATTCTAACAACATGTTAACCGAAGATTTTGATATAAATAATCATCTGGTAACTTATGACACAGCCACTGAATTTTCCACAATCGATCTAAACGGTTTAGTGAAAATTCCCGCTGGAACCGTAAATGAAGATACATATTTCTATTTTAATAATATCGACAGTTTAATCGAAACCAATCAACCCGACCTCGAACAAATACCACTTGAAAGCGGCGAATTCATTAACTATGAACTCGGAGTTTATGATTCTTCCGGATTAGCAAATGACAATAAATTATTCAAAGATGTTGAATTAAAGTTTAATTACTTACCCACAGACACGTTAGCCCAAACCGCAGCTGAAAACGGGGATCTGTATATTTATAGATATAATTCTGAATATTCTCAGTGGATACAGGTAGGGGGTTTGATTGATCTGGATGAGGCAACGGTTTCTTATCCATTCATTAATAAATTGGGCATTTACTCAATCTTTTACAATAAGGATAAATTGTCCCCGGCTATAGATGCCAATGTTGAAGGGCAGGAGTTTACCAAGGGCGAATTCGTGGATAAACAAGCCACATTTTCCTTAATCGTTCAAGATAGAAATGGAGTTAATCCGGAATCAATTGAATTGCTCTTAGATGGTGAGCATGTGGATGATTATACTTTGGCTACAGAAGATATTAATGCAATTCCTCTCCAATATCAAATTGATGTACAACAGGGTTCACATACATTTTTAGTATCTGCTACAGATAATAATGGAAATTATAAGGAAGAGGTAGTTAATTTTTCCGTTCAGGAAGAATTTAAAATAATTAATATTGGCAACTATCCCAATCCGGTTTCTTCTAAGACAAGTGATCCGGATAATGAAGGGAGAACTCGTTTTACTTATACTTTAACTACAGCAGCCGATGATGTGACAATAAAAATATTTACAGTTTCGGGCAGATTGGTAAATGAACTCAAAGATTTATCAACTGCATGTGGATATCACGAATATCCTCGAGCAACAAAAGGTTGGAATTGTGTGGACTTTGATGATCGTAAATTAGCAAATGGTGTTTATTTTTATAAAATAATTGCCAAAAAAGGCAGCAAAACAATCGAAAAAATTGAAAAAATGGCTATCTTAAGATGAAAAATATCAAAAAAATATTTATAACGGTTTTAATAATATTCACTTTTACTTCTATTGCATATGCTGGCAGATATGCTGGTGATTTTATGCTGATTGGTCCCGGCGTAAGAGCTGTAGGTATGGGCAGTGCTTTTACAGCTGTAGCTGATGATGGTAGTGCCGCTTTCTGGAATGCCTCAGGTATTGCTCAGATGCAACGTCCTAACCTGGAGGTTATGCGTGCATTTCTCTATGAGAACCTGGCAGCGTATGATTTCGTTACTTTTTCCATCCCACTTCCAGCTAAAACTACAATTGGAATGAGTTATACGCAGCTATCCATTGATAAAATTCCGATTTATGACGAAAAATGGCTTGTCTATAATGTTGATGTCCGGTCTTCTGATGTTGATCTGCAACTTACAGGTGACCCCGATGGGTATTTTACCAGCAGAGATCAAGTTTTTAAATTTGTTTTTGCCAAAAATATAACTCAAGTTATTAATCTGGGTTGGGACTTGTTCGAATTGCCTATAGAATACTATGGTGGAGCAGTTTTTAAATATATAAAGAGAAATCTGTATGACCATATCGGTACCGGAACAGGCTTTGATTTATCCTTTATGATGTCAACTGATTTTGCTCTGCTGACCGATGTTGAATGGCTGGGAAAAATTAAATTCGGAACCAATATTCAGGATATTGCCGGAACAGCTATCAGCTGGGATACATCTTCCAAACACTCAGATGAGGTGATAACTGGAGTTAGGTATGGTTTGGCAGTAGACCAACCACTTGATTTTATTAATTCAAATTGCATTGTTTCATTTGATTGGGGAGAGATGTATGACTTCAAAAGACATTTGGGAGCAGAATTTACCTATAATGACATAATCTCAGTACGATCCGGAATCGACGATGAACAGTTCACTGCAGGTTTAGGTCTAAAATTCAAAAATTATATGCTGGATTATGCATTTATTAATAATACGGAATTAGGTGCTACAAACAGAATCGGTCTGAGAATAGACTTATAAAGAATTATTTACGGGAACAGAATATGACAAAAAAAGAAAATGAAAAGTATCTTGTAACCAGTGCATTACCCTATGCTAACGGTGATCTCCATATTGGACAAATCGCAGGTGCTTACTTACCTGCAGATGTATTCGTACGATTTTTGAGATTACTCGATAAAGAGGTAATCTATATTTGCGGAACAGATGAACACGGAGCGCCAATTTCAATAAAAGCAGAAGCAGAAAATAGGAAGCCACGCCAGATAGTGGATAAATATCATAAGATAATCGAAAAAGGATTTAAAGGTCTTGGTATAGATTTTGATAATTTTTCTGGCACTGCTACAAAAACAAATACAGAGCTTTCACAAAAATTCTTTCTTAATCTTTATAAAAAAGGATACATCCGTAAAAAGAATTCAAAACAGTTCTATTGTGAAGCCTGCGGTCGTTTTCTTTCAGATAGATATGTAGAAGGTATCTGCCCAAATTGTGGTGCCGCTGGCGCTCGAGGTGATCAATGCGATACTTGTGGTACTCTGGTAGAGACTCTTGAATTAGAGGAACCTGTTTGTAAAATTTGCGGTTCCACTCCAATTGTGAAGAAAACAACCCACTGGTATCTGGATTTGCCAAAGTTTGAGAACAAGCTTAAAAATTGGTTGGAGAATAAAAATTACTGGAAAGAAAATGTGCTTAACTTTATTATGGGATGGATCAAGCAGGGACTAAAAGAAAGAGATATCACCCGGGACCTTGACTGGGGTGTTCCTGTTCCTTTGGAAGAGGCAAAAGAGAAAGTTCTATACGTATGGTTTGATGCGCCTATAGGATATATTTCTTCTACAAAAGAGTGGGCTAAAAAGATTGGACAGCCGGAAAAATGGAAAGAATACTGGCAAAATCCCCATACAAAAATAATTCATTTTCTGGGTAAGGATAATATACCATTTCATACTATAATCTGGCCATCAATGCTGATGGAACAAGACAAAACCTATAACCTGCCTTATGATGTACCTGCCAACGAATACCTGAATATCAAGGGAGAAAAAATATCTACCAGCAGGAATCTTGCTATATGGGTGAGTGATTATCTTGAATATTTCGAGGGCGAATTCTTACGCTATGTTTTATCTGCAAATGCACCTGAGACCAAAGATAGTAATTTCACATGGCAGGACTTTCAGAACAAAGTAAATAATGATCTGGCAAATGTATATGGCAATCTGGCAAACAGAGTATTTTCCTTTGCTAAAAGTAATTTTAAAGGATTAATTAAACAACCCAAAAATTTCAATAGAAAATCGGAAGATGTATTAAAGCAAGTATTTGAAATTGTGGGCAAAATTAGAGATTCATACCAGGATTACAGAGTCAGAAAAGCTACTAAATTTTGTATTGACATTGCCAGACTGGGAAATAAGTATTTTGATGAAACAGAGCCCTGGAAAACAATTAAAAATGATAGCGCATTAACCGAAAAAACACTCTATATTTGTCTGGAAATACTACGTATAATTTCTATAGTGTTCTATCCCATTATGCCCCAAAAAAATCGTGAACTTCGTAGTATGATGAGTCTAAAAAAAGAACCCAAATGGGCAAATATTTTTTCAGAAAATTTAGAGATTTTCCATATCTCTAATGTGAAACCTTTAATAAATAAAATAAGCGATGAGAGGATTGAACAACAACAAGAATTATTAGAAAAAATGTATAAAGGTGATGAGGAAAAAATGGAGCACAAGGAAGAAATACCATTTGAACAATTTAGTAAGCTAGAGATAAGAATTGCTAAAGTTATTGAAGCAGAAAAGATAGAAAAATCAAACAAATTGATAAAAATCAAAGCGGATATCGGCGGAGAAGTAAGACAAGTTGTAGCTGGTTTGGCAAAATATTATAAACCCGAGGAGCTTGTAGGTAAAAAAGTTACCTTGCTGGTCAATTTGGAACCTATCAAGCTTATGGGTGAAGAATCCCAGGGTATGATTTTGGCAGGAGAGAATGAAGAAGATATCTCTCTTCTTATTCCCGATAAAGATATTGAACAAGGTGCAGAAATTCATTAATTTGCCAAACTAATGTTTAATAAATCTTTATTGATATTCTTGGTTTTTTTTAATTCTATATGCTTTCTACAAGCTGCAGAGATAAAAAACGATAATTTATACCTTGAAGTAGAAATAATTCCTAACGCTGAATCATTGCGTCTAAAAACACCTGGTGAACTAACTATTCAGGAGATTGACTCACCCTTCCAAATTAAATTTGATAATCCGAATCTGGTTATAGAACTGTACAAGAAAATAAAGGCTGATGCTATATGGAAAATTGGGATCAAAAGAGCTAAAACCCTTGCAGAAGCCCGTAAATTTATCAAAAATTTTCCCGAAACAAATTTTATTGAAAAAAACCAGGTTAAGATTGATGGTAACCAAATTTATCAAGAAAAAATTTATTCGATATACAAGCGAAAGTCATATCAATCTTACGAAGCGGCAAAAAGCGATTCGGATATTGATAATTGGATCGAAGAAGATATTGAATTTGATGCTAATGAAATTTATATTTATGACCAAACTACAGGCGAAGATTATTATATCGGAGCGCCTATTCGACTAACCAGCAGTGCTCATATTTCTGTATTTGACGTGCCAAAGGCAAACTTTTGGAATCCGCAAACCTATCTTACACGAACTTATTACGAAAATATGCTGGTGGAACTAAGTAAGATTGGGAAATTAAATTTGATTTCCGAGGTGGAATTGGAAAAATATGTAGCCGGTGTTGTGCCAAATGAGATAGGTAAAAATGTGCCGATGCAAGCCTTACGAGCACAAGCGATCGCTGCCCGTTCAGAAGCTTTATACAAAGTAATTCACGGAGTTCACAAAGATGATGGATTTGACTTGTGCGCCAGTATTCACTGCCAGGTTTATTCCGGAATATCCGATCTCTCTGAACCGGTTAAACGAGCCGTCAACTCCACCTCTTATCAAGTAGCTGAATATGATGATAAAATAATTAATGCCGTGTATTCAACAAATTGTGGTGGTATCACTGTAAATTCAGCCGCTGCCTGGGATGGTCCGGAGATTCCCTATCTTCAACCTCGCTATGATGCTAGATACCAGGAGAGTATAAATTTGGATGATGAATATAAAGCCAGGAATTGGTTGCGCAAAAATTCCGAGGTCTTTTGTAATACAACAGGACAAAAGGGTTGGAGAAGTAAAACTTATAGATGGACAAAAGAATATCTGATCTCGGAATTTGAGGAGCTGTTGAACAAAAGATTTGAATTTGGCAATTTTATTGATATAGAAGTGGCAAAGAGAGGGAATTCAGGCAGAATATCAGAAATAAAAATTGAGGGAACAAAACAAGAATTAATTTTGGATGACAGATTGCAAATCCGACAAATCTTGGGGGGCTTAAGGTCCACTTTTTTTCTTATCGAAGTAGATGATAAAATTATGTTTATTGGGAAAGGCTCCGGTCATGGGGTAGGGATGTGCCAGATGGGAGCTATTGAAATGGCTCATCAAAAATATTCTGCTGAAGAAATTTTAAAACACTATTTTACAGATATTGAAATTAAGAGAATGAATGTAAAAACTAATGAATAAAAAATTTTTTATCCGAACTTACGGCTGTCAGATGAATGTTAATGATAGCGAGCTGGTTAGCGCTATACTGGCAGATTCGGGTTTTGAAAAAGTAGAGAATATAGAAAAAGCAGATATTGTCTTGTTCAATAGCTGCACTGTACGCCAGCATGCAGAAGATAGGGTTATCGGTAGAATTACCCAGGAGGGTGGTCGCAAAGATTCTGATAACTTACCTGTAATTGGTTTGCTGGGATGTGTAGCACAAAGGATAGGGGATAAATTACTAAAAAATATAGATGCACTTGACTTT
Source organism: Candidatus Cloacimonadota bacterium (assembly GCA_018334695.1). Lineage (GTDB taxonomy): Bacteria > Cloacimonadota > Cloacimonadia > JGIOTU-2 > JGIOTU-2 > TCS60. The sequence continues at coordinate 36,145 of JAGXLO010000006.1, read as the reverse complement.
GCTGTGGGAACTGATCAGTATAGAAAATTACCCGCCTTAATAAAAGAAGTACTCCAAAAGAAGAAAAGAGCTACTCTGGTTGAACAGGATAATAAGGAAGTATATGGAGACATAAAACCATTACGCCGCCAGGGACCAAATGCCTTTGTTACAATAATGCGTGGATGTAATAATTTTTGTACATACTGTGTTGTTCCCTACGTGCGCGGTAGAGAGCGTTCCAGAGAACTAGATAAAATTTTAGAAGAAATTGAGATAGCCGGACAAAATGGTTTTAAAGATGTAACACTTTTGGGACAAAATGTAAATTCATATCACTACAAAAACCAAAAATTTGCTGATCTACTCAATAAAGCAGCGGATATTAAAACTATAAAAAGGCTAAGGTTTGTCACATCTCATCCCAAAGATCTTTCTTGTAAGGTTATTGATACTATGGCGAGTAAAAAGAAAATTTGTAAAAGTATTCATCTGCCTCTACAATCCGGTTCTGATAAAATATTGGATAAAATGAATCGCAAATATGATTTCTCTCACTATCGTAAGCTTATCAGAAAATTAAGATCTGCGATGCCGCAAATTGCTATAACTACTGACGTAATGGTTGGATTTCCTGGAGAAACAGAGTCCGACTTTATGTATACACAGCACGCTCTGGATTCAATCAGATTCGATTATAGCTTTACATTTAAATATTCTCCCAGAAAGGGCACAAAAGCAGCTAATTTTAAGAATCAGGTAGAAGAAGATGTTCGTCTGCAAAGATTACAAAAGTTAATTGACTTGCAAAACTCAATAACACATGAAAAATATAAAGAGAAGATCGGAGATGTTGCCACAGTTTATGTAGAGCAAGTTAGCAAAAAAGATGAAAATGAACTCTCTGGAAGAACCGAGGATAATAAAATAGCGGTTTTCCCTGGAGATAAAGAATTGATTGGTTCCTTCGTAAATATAAAAATCACAGGAGCCACAGGCTGGACCCTACTGGGTAAAAAAATAGCATAAGTAATATGGAAAAAATTAAAACAACTGTTATAGGAGCGGGGATCGTAGGACTTTCAATTGCTGAAAAACTCTCTCAAAATTTTGACGAACTTTTAGTTGTGGAAAAAGAAGAATCATTTGGCAGACATGCTTCTAGTAGAAATAGTGAAGTTATTCATTCCGGACTTTATTATCCCAAAGGCAGTCTAAGGGCAAAATTATGTGTGCGAGGTAATAAGCTCTTATATAATTTTTTAAAAAAACATGATATTCCACATAGAAACTGCGGTAAATTAATAGTAGCCACTACAGAAGAAGAAAAATCGATTCTAAATGAACTTTATAAGAATGGTATGAGAAATAATGTTGAGGATATAAGAATAATTTCAGAAGAGGAAGCTAAAGGTCTAGAACCAGAAATCCATTCACACGGAGCTCTGCATGTTCCATCCACCGGCATCATGGATTCTCACTCGGTAATGAAAAAACTTGAATTTCTAACTGAAAAAAATGGAACTATGATATCCTATGCTACAGAAGTTTCTGATATTAAAAAGGTGAAGGATGGTTATATCCTCTCATTTAAGAATGATGATTTTAAAATTAAAACTGAAATACTGATAAATTCTGCCGGTCTCTGGTCTGACGATATAGCAGAGATGGCTGGAATAGACATTGCTGCTAATAACTATGAACTGCACTATTGTAAGGGCGATTATTACAAAACGACCCGATATAGAAATTTTCAACATCTTGTATATCCTGTTCCAACAAATATCTCCCTGGGAATACATATACGCATAAATCTTAATGGAGAAGTGTCTTTTGGTCCCAACGCTTATTATGTAGATGAATTGGATTATAAAATAGATGAAACCTATAAGCAGGATTTTTATGAATCAATAAATACGTATCTTACTATTGGCAAGGAAGATTTGCATCTTGACGATTGTGGTATTCGTCCCAAATTACAAGCAAAAGATGAACCAGTTAAGGATTTTGTGATAAAAAATGAAAAAAATCTGGGCCTGCCTAATTTTATCAATCTGGTGGGAATAGATTCTCCCGGTCTTACCGCTTGTCCCGCTATAGCAGAATATGTAGAGGAATTAATAGAATGATTTTTATTAACTTGACATCATTTGCGATTAGCAAGATTTCGACATATACACAAAGATTTATAAATTTAATATGAACCATTTGTTAATATTTTTGACGACATTTTTGTTTGTTTATATGCTAACATTTCTTATAAGAAAGTTGGCTACCAGGTGGAATTTTATAGATAAACCGGAAGAAAGAAAATATCATACCGAGCCTACTGCTCTTATGGGAGGTATAGGTGTATTGCTGGGTATTCTATTTGGATGTTGTATCACATGGGTGATATGTAAAGCACTTTTGCCTGATTCAAAGTTTATTATATCATATCTGATAGGCTTAGTGCTTGTAAGTTTGCTTGGATTATATGATGATAGATATGGCTTGAAGCCTCGAACCAAGTTTGCCATACAAGCATTAACAGCACTAATTTTTGTTTTTGGAGCAGAATTTCAAGGGCTGCTTTTTAACGAGTTCTTGTCCGTTCCAATTTTTCTTTTCTGGATGGTCGGCTTGATGAATGCTCTCAATTTTTTGGATAATATGGATGGTATCTCTTCTGGCATAGCTGCAATTTTGAGCCTTGCGTTCTTTGCTGTAGGAATTTTAACCGGTAATCATTTCCTTTCACTATTCTCTATAATTTTTATTGCTTCCTGCCTAGGTTTTCTCTTGCACAATTTTCATCCTGCAAAGATCTTCCTTGGTGATGCAGGCAGCATGTTGATAGGATATACTCTTGGAGCTTTGGGTATTATGTCAGTAAAACAGCTTATTGTTGATAATGGAAATATTAATTTAACTGTTCTCTTACCTGTACTTATTCTTTCATATGCAATTTTCGATATTTCTCTCGTCAGCCTTACTAGAAGTCGGGATGGGCGATACGTCTTTGAAGGCGGTAAAGATCATTCCACTCATCGTATAGGTACCGCAACAGGCTCTGTAAGGGTTACTGCTATCATGGTGTATCTTATTAATATTGTGGTGGTCCTTGTTTCTTTGATAGTTTATAAAACCAACGATCCATTTTTGACACTTATAGTCACTATAATATTTGCCGGTTCTTTTCTGTTTTTTGGAGATAAATTGGATAAAATCCCGGTAGTTATTACTAAAAATCAATTAAAGAGTGATAAATAAGCGATGAAGAAATTTATTTTGATTTTTATCACGGTTGTTGTTGTGGGTTGTACCAATATTGGTTTCCAAAGAGCCAGAAAGGATTTTCAAGATGAAGACTATCAAGAAGCTATAGAAAATTTTGATAAGTTCATAAATTCAAGTAAAAAGTACCCATTAGTCTTAAAATCAAAACTTTATCGTTCACATTCTCTTTATGCTTTAGGTAAACAGGAATTAAACAAGGGTAACTTTAAAATTGCTGCAGATTATTTTTACCTAGCTAATTCTGAACAAGCTGATTCATTATTGGATGATTGCTATTATGAACTTGCAAACCATAATTTACAAGAAAATCAATTTGAGAAAAGCATAATTTATCTGGATTTCATTGTGCAGCATCTAAAAGAATCTAATTTAATGCCACAAGTGCTTTATACTAAATTGAAAATACAATATGAAAATTTTAATAAACCCTCGGAATCTTATGAAAATTATGTAATTCTAGCAAAAAGGTTTCCCGATTCAGAATCATATCTGAAATCAAAAAAAATCGTGAATAAATACATGCCCGATTTTTTGGAAAATGTAAAAACAACATGGAGAAATGACAAGTATAGCGAACCGATAGAAAAACTATTGATATATCTTAAATATCCTGCTGATTATAAAAAGCCGATAAAAGATTTGATTGGAGATGTTTATTTCTCATGGGGAGAAAATTTATTGCAGGCAGGCAAACTAGTAAAAGCGTCTCAAAAATTTAAAACCGTACTCGAGTATGACTCTGAAGTAGAAAATCAGGTTGACACCAAACTCAGACAAATTTGTGATCAATATATCGCTACAGGAGATCAACTATTAAAGAATCGAGATATTGAGGGAGCTCTGGAAAAATATAGAGCGACATTTAATGTAATTAAGGGTTATCAAAAGGCTGAGGATAAAATTGCTCAGGCAGAACAAATTAGAGAAAACATAGAAAAAGCAAAAGAACTCATTGCACAGGGCGACCAATTATTTAGCGACAGAGAATATAAACAGGCTTTATCAAAATATCAAGCGGCTTATTCTCTGGATAATTCCAGTATAATCGCAACTAAAATTGAAAAAGCAAAATTGTGGGTAAAGATGGAAAATCAACCACATCAGTTTGCGAAGGAAATTATAAATAATTATAATAATGGAGAATTAGTAAAAAAAATTAATAAAATTGCAAGAAGAGTCCAACTTAGTTATTCAAGTTCAGATGTTCGCATAACTCCGTGGCAAATTATGAGGTCTCCTTCCAGAAATAATTATGAAGTAAGATATTCAATTTTTACTCCCCAGGAAAACTTTTTGTTTTTCTGGCTTGTTAAACTGGAAACTCAAAAAGTTATTCCTTTGAATAATGTAACCGAGGAGTTAATGAAAAATGATTAAGGTTGTCAAAAAAGGTTTGTATTTTTTGCTCAGCTTTTGCCTTATTGCAGCTCCGGTTTTGGCTGATGAAAAAGCAGCCGAGAATCAAATTTCAGAGCTATCTATTCTACCTATACCAAATAAATATGATTGGAATAATGTAGAAGAGTGGAAAGAAGCCAGAAAAAAACTTGAACATAAACTTCGTGTATTAAGTATTTATGAGGAAGAAAAACAATCGAAAACAGTAAATTTTTTAAAATCGTTAATTGTGCCTGGCTGGGGTCATATTTCTGCAGATGAGCACACCAGAGGTGAAATTTTAGTGGGACTGGAGATTTTTACGGTTGCTAGTGCGATATATTTCTATGATAAATCTTCTGATTATTATTCTAGATATAAGAATGCTAATAATGTACAGGACATTAGTCAATATTACACGGATGCTAATACAGCATACCAAAACTATCAAGCGCTTTTAGCAGTTATGATTTTTATCTGGGGATATGGTGTTTTGGATAGCTTTCGTGCAACCAGTGACTATAATGATGCACTCTGGAATGACTTAAGTCTGGAGTATAAAGGTGCTACTTTGGAAGTTAAGCCTTTTAAATTAAATATCAGGTTTTAAAATGAAGAAATTATACATTGCCATTTTTGTAATTTTATTAATAATTGTTTTATCATGTTCTTTGGATCGCACTAATCCCTTGGATCCGGAAGTTAATCCGGATATATATACTCCCCCTCGTGTAGATTCATTGTGGGTCTATTTTAATAATTTTAAATTAACGTGGATCAAACCATATTATCATGATCAAGATACTACAATATATGCCGATGGTTATTTTGTTTGGGGAGCTAGATCGTGGAATACAAAATTTGATCTTATAGATAATAATGTAGGAGCCGATAATACAATTATAGATGTAGAAGAATTCTATGTTGAAAGAAATTATCTGGTTTTTAGGGTTTCTTCATATCTGGTTTATCCTCCGAATGATACTTTAGTGGGGTACAGTTCAAAAGCAGTTACTTTTCAGAATTAATAGATGTCAGCTAATAAAATTCTACAAAATTTAAATCCCAAACAGGTGGAGACCGTAAAAACCACCGAGGGGCCTGTTCTTGTTTTGGCAGGTGCTGGTAGCGGAAAAACCAGAAGTATAGTTCACCGCATTGCTTATCTTATAAAAGAAAAAAGAGTTAGCCCCAAGAAAATCCTAGCAGTTACATTTACTAATAAAGCCGCAGGAGAAATGAGAGAACGCCTAGAGAATGATTTTGGGATTTATACAAGAAATCTTTGGGTAGGCACTTTTCACTCCATGTGCGTAAGAATACTTCGCTCCGAGAGTACAAACTTACCTGTATCCAAAAATTTCACTATATTTGATCAAAATGACCAAAAATCAATAATAAAAAAAGTGATCAAAAAATTAGATTATGATAAAAAAAATTTTCCGCCTAAAAAGGTTTTAAATATTATATCAAATCACAAAAACAATTTAATATCTTATAAAGATTTTGAAAGTGGTGATTCCTATCCAGCCAAAATTGTTAAGGAAATTTATAAAGAATATCAGCAATATTTGATAAAAAATAACGGTGCCGATTTCGATGATTTGCTTATGTATACTGTTCAACTTTTTCAAGAGAATTCGGTAATTCTAAAAAAGTACCAGAAAAAATTTCATTACATCATGATTGATGAATATCAAGATACTAATTTTGCCCAATATCGGTTTGCAAAACTTTTGGCTGATTCGCATAAAAATATTTGTGTAGTAGGCGATGACGATCAATCTATTTATGGCTGGAGAGGTGCAGATATTAGAAATATTCTTAACTTTGAAGATGACTATGCAGATACCAAAATTATTCGCATGACACAGAATTATCGTTCTCCCAAAAATGTACTGTCTGCAGCTAACGAATTGATATCTAACAACCGTAATCGTCACAAAAAAGAACTTTGGTCCAAAAAATCTTCTGGTGATAAGATAGAGCTTTATCAATTACAGAATGAGAAATATGAAGCTGCGTTAGTAAGTGAAAAAGTGAAGGAAATCATTTCGCAAGCAAATTCCAATTATAGTAATATTGCAGTTTTTTATCGTACAAATGCACAATCAAGAGTTTTTGAGACTCAATTTATCCATGATGATATTAATTACCGCATTATTGGTGGAGTAAATTTTTATCAACGCAAAGAGATAAAAGACGTCTTGGCATACCTTCAGGTTCTTGTAAACCCTAAAGATAATGAAAGTTTGCTGAGAATAATAAATACACCCAAAAGGGGTATTGGTAAAACAACTGTTGCAAAATTGCTGGATTTTGCCTCTAAAAACAGTATCTCCCTATTTCAGGCTCTAAAGAATATCAGGGATTCTAAAAAAATGAGTAACAGGATGCTTAAGAATCTTTCGCAATTTTATGAATTAATAAGTAAATTTGCCAAAATGGCTGCTGAGGTTCCACTGAGTGAATTGATGAAGGAATTGATCTCGGAAATAGAGATTATAGATTATTATAAAGAACGTGAGTTGGTAAAAGGAGAAACTCGAGCGGAAAATATTAATGAACTCATAGCATCCACACAGGAATTTACAGAAACCTTTTATGAAGAATTCGGCGAAGAGCCAAATTTGACGCAATTCTTACAGGAAATTTCGCTATTAACTGATATTGATAATGTAGATGAGGATGAAGAAGCTGTTTCCCTTATGACAATGCATAATGCCAAGGGTCTGGAGTTTGAATATGTCTTTATTGTAGGTCTGGAAAATGGTTTAATACCTCATAGAAATAGTCTGGAAGATCCTGCGCAGATAGAAGAAGAAAGACGATTACTATATGTCGCAATGACCAGAACCATGACAAAGCTATTCATGACCTACACAGATTCCAGAAGGTTTTATGATAAGAATTTGCCCAATCTACCTTCTACTTTTATTGAAGAAATTCCGGAAAATTATATAAAAAAAATTGATTACACCCCGACTGGTAGAAAAAGAAAAGTTAATAATAATTACACTAAATCGCGGTATGAATGGAATACAAACCATTCTGAGTTTAAAATAGGCCAGAGAGTAAAACATAAAAAATTTGGTACTGGTAAAATTTTATCGGTTAGAAATGAAGGTGAAATTACCAAATTAACTATTTCGTTTAAAGGTGGACAATTAAAGAAGATTTTATCTGATTTTGTAGAAAAATGTTAATTTAACATCAGAGTTTTTAGTTTTTTAGATATAACAAAAAACGCTTTTTTTACAAAAAGATTGACTTGAAAATATTGTGAAAATAAATCAACATTATTAAATTATAAATTTGAGTTATATAATTATGAGAAAAATATTATATTTATTAATGGTCTTATTATTTCTCCAGGTACTTCTTCATGCAGATAAATATTCCGGTGAATCTCTAAACCTTGGAGTTGGAGTAAGAGCAATGAGTATGGGCAATTCTTTTGTTGCTGTGGCTGATGATCCGTCTGCTGTTTATTGGAATGCAGCAGGTCTTGTTCAGAATAGTAATTCCATAGATGTAAATTTGATGCATAGCGAGCAATATTCAGGAGTTTTAAAGTATGATGCTCTTGCCCTTTCATATCCTATGCAAGAAAGCTCTACACTTGGTTTTATGGTTACCAGAATTGGTGTAGGGGATATTTATTTCACGGAACTGGAAAATCCAGATGATTCTCTTTCTTCAAATAACCCTCCCATAATAGAGTCCAGTGAAAATTATTCTGATTACACTACGTATGTTTCGTTTTCATCTAAATTCAACGAAGAAATTTTCTGGGGATTAACATCAAAGTTTATATACAAAAAAGCAGGAGATATTTCGGCAACCGGATTGGGGCTTGACGCTGGTTTGTTTGCACAATTAAGATCTAATATAAAGGCAGGAATTAATATTCGTGATATATTCGGCACAAGAATCTGGTGGAAAGATAGTGATTCGGACGTAGTAAATCCAAATGTTTTAGCAGGTGCAGCTATAGACTTTGTTTTTCCTGTTATAAAACGAGATGCTACATTTTCTTTACAAACCGATTTTTTCTTTGAAGATAGAGATAAAGCTGCACAGATACATTATGGAAATTTAAGTGCAGATTTACACGCTGGAATGAATATTGAGTTAGCAAAGTATGTTAGCTTATTTACGGGTATTGATAGAGATAAATTTACAGCTGGCATTGAACTGTTTTATGGTAATTATATCTTAAATTATGGTTTTTATAGTCAACCTGAAATCAACAATACTCATAGAATTTCTTTAGGAATAAATTATCCCTCAATAAAATTATGATATGTTAATATTAAAAAAAGTTGACAATTATTTACATTAATGAAAAAATAATTAGGATTATGTGTAGTAATTATTCAAATGAATAAAAGAAAGGAGATACAAAAATGAAAAAGATTGCTTTAGTGTTTATTTCTCTACTCTTACTTGTTAATTTTGCTCATGGAGAATATATGACAGAAGAAGAGGAAGAGGTCGTAACTATTAGAGAAGATTTAATACCAAATTATAGTGAGATGTCTTTTTACTATTCCAGTAAAAGAAAAGAAAAAGGAAGCAAATCACAGCGTTTCTGGCAAATTAAAACAGCTAGATTGGGCTGGAAAAGTGATTATTATAGTATTGATTTAGAGATATCACCTCTTACCGGCAGCAATCCTATGTTGATAAAAGAAGCATATGTGAAATTGCGTCCCTTCGATTTTATGGATATGTATTTTGGTAAAAAGGTTTATGATTTTAACTGCGTTTCCAGTAGAGCTTTTGGAAATACTACCATTTATCAACCACAATTATTCGGTAATTCCTGGCAGGTTATGGCATCCAAGACTTTTAGTGCTTTCACTTTTGATATATACTGGGCCGATGGCGGTACTGCAGACTGGCAAGGTAATGACTGGCCCTCTGATGCAGGCCTTAAGTTTACATATAACACAGATATGATTGAAGCTGGTGTATCCTATAGGGCAAGAGCTTGGGCAGATATAGATGATTTTGGCTGGGACGATTTAGAACACGAAGACTTTGGTGTTTATGCAATATGGAATATACAGGATATGTTTAAACTAAATGCTCAAATGTACATGCTTGATGATACGGATGTTAATACACCTGATATGAATTATTTTGTGATAGCATCTTATGAAAAAGGATTTATGTTACCATTTTTCCATAAAACAGTACCTTATGCTGGTTATTTTTCCAAAAGAGATGAAAATGGTGATGCTGCAAAAGAATACAACATGGTGGCTGGACTTCATACCACTCCCCTGGAGAATGCTTTTATTAAAATGGAATATAATCATGATTCAATTGAAATAGACGATCCCCAAACATTTAATGAGAAACTTTCTGACGCCTTCACTGTTTCCGTTGGTTATGAATTCTAAAATGCTAATCGATAATGTAAAATCTTTTTAATTTAAGGAGAATATCATGAAAAAAATATTACTGATTACTTTGTCTCTCCTGCTATTATCCTCAGTTCTTTTTGCAAGTGAATTCAGTTCCTACTTTTCTAGTAAAAGAATCGCTAAAGGTTCAGGGTCAGAAAGGTATTGGCATTTACGCGATATATATCTAGATTGGTCTTATAAAGAATTTGCTACAGCACTCAATATCACTGAACTTACCGCTAATCCTCCTAAACTAAATATTGATGAAGCCTGGGTTAAATTCAATGTTCTCACTACATATTTTTCCCCTTTGCAAAGATATGAATGGTTTATTCTAAATATGCAGGTTGGTAAAGTATATTATCCTTTTGGAAATACTACCCCTTACGCCTCCCAAAATATAAGTATTTTCCAACCACCAACTTTTGATTCTTCCTGGATGCTGAATCTCGAAGGTAAATATTGTTCTAGATATCATTTTAACCTATATTGGTCTGACCCTGGTCAAAATGGTTCAGATCAACCTTCTACTATTGGTGCAAGAGCTCAAGTTGATATAGGTGACTTTCAAATTGGAGCTTCCTATAGAGCTAGAGATTGGACAGACTTAGGAAGTTTTAATTGGGATGATGTTGAATACGAAGATTATAGTGTAGATGTTATATGGCAGCCGAAAGACATGTTTAAATTTAATGCTCAACTATATAATTTGGATGATACTGATGTTAGTACAAATGATCTTAATTATTTTCTAATTGCCTCTTATGAAAAAGGATTTATGCTTCCGTTCTTTAAGAAAACTAAACCATATGTTGGTTATTTTTCTAAAGATGACTTTGCTACTCAGGAATCAGCTAAAGAATCCAATATCATAGTTGGCATGAACATGGAACCACATGATAATATATTTATGAAAGTTGAATATAATTATGATACAGTGGATAAAGAAGATCCAAACGTTTTAACCAAACACAATCTGAATGTCTCAAATGCACTCAGCTTTGAGTTTGGGTTGGTATTTTAAAAAAGATAAATAATTTTGAGCCCTGTAGTCTTATGTATTACAGGGCTTTTTTTGTTGACCTATTATTATAGCTTATATGATATTGACAAAAAAATATGGAGAATAAATGGAAACTTATAGAGTTCTGTCTATTAATCCTGGCTCGACTTCTACTAAAATAGCAGTTTTTGATAACGACAAAGAGGTTTTGTCAAAAACACTTCGGCATGACTCAAAAGAATTGGCACAATTTAATGAATTAATGGACCAGTTAGATTTTCGTAAGAATATTGTAGAAGAAGCTTTAATCGAAAATGATATATCTGTTAATAGTCTGGATGCAGTGGTAGGTAGAGGCGGTCTTGTGCGACCTTTAGCCAGCGGAATTTATAAAGTTAATGATAAAATGTTTAAAGATCTAAAAGACAAATCATTGTGGGGAAGAACCCATGCATCTAATTTAGGTGCTTTTATTGCAGACGCTATTGGCAATGATTCAAATATACCTGCCTATATTGCGGATCCTGTAACAGTCGATGAAATGGATGATATCGCTAGAATTTCAGGTGTTCCGGAAATTGAAAGGCAAAGCCTTCTCCATGCTCTTAACATAAAATCCATCGCCAGGAAGACTGCTGCCAAAATCGGAAAACCGCTTAGCGAATCTAACCTTATTGCCTGTCATATGGGTGGTGGTATTAGCGTAGCAGCTATGCGTGATGGTAAAGTTGTGGATGTGAATAATGCACTTTTGGGTATGGGACCATTCTCTCCCCAAAGAGCAGGTGCTCTGCCTCTTAGCGGTATAATAAACTTATGTTATTCAGGCGAATATACAAAAGCTGAATTAGAAAAGAAACTGGTTAAAAAAAGTGGTTTGATGGGATATCTCGGCACTGATAGTGGTATTGAGATAGAAAAAGAAATTGATAATGGCAATGAAAAATATGAAAAAATACTCCGTGCCCTGGCTTATCAAATTTCTAAGGAGATAGGTTTATGCTCTACAGTTCTTAAAGGCGATGTTGATGCCATATTCCTTACCGGCGGTCTGGCATATGATAAATATCTTACCCGCTGGATAAAAGATCGTACCAGTTTTATTGCACCTATTCATATCTTCCCAGGTGAAGGAGAAATGGAAGCGCTTGCAGAAGCAGGTGTAAGAGCTCTATCCGGAGAAGAAGTTCCCAAGGATTATTAAAAATCAATGAAACCTAAAACACAGAATATTATAAATTTATATAAAACTATGCTACGTCACTGGGGTTACCTGGCAGGTGGCATAGTTTTTATGCTTGGATATGCCTTCTTTAGTGGTATAAGTATAACAGCGGTCATTCCACTTTTTGACTACGTTTTTCGAGCAAGCAAAGAAGAATTGTTATACAAAACAACTTCAGAGTTTTTAAGTGCAGTGGGACCGGTCATGGGGAAAATCATTTCCCATCTTGATGATTTGATTTTTCATAGTGCAACTGGTCAGATAAATATATTCTTGAATGAATTAAAAAATATTCTTAATGCTACGGAGCCATTTTTGTTACTTAAGCTGCTTTGTGTAGGAATAGCAGGCTTAATTATACTAAAAAATATCTTTTTTTACGGCAATAAAGTGCTTTTTGCAAATGTCAGAGGTAAAACAATTCTTGATGTGCGCAATCAAATTTATAATAAATATCTGAACTTATCTGTTTCTTTTTTTGATAAAAATAAAGTTGGTGACTCCTTAGTGAGAATTGTCTCTGATGTCAAGATCCTAAGTGATTCTTATATTCGTTCCATAATTCGTATTTTCAGAGACATTGTTTTACTTTTTGTATATGCCCGTATCGCAATTTTGTTGAACAGTAAGCTTTTCTTCTATAGCTTAATTATCCTACCTGTTTTTAGTCTCCTGGTGAATTTACTTGGCCGGAAGCTAAAGAAGTATTCTCGTAGAATACAGAATCAATTTTCAAATCTATTTTCCAATATAGAAGAGGTTCTTAACGGTATGCCCATAGTTCATGTTTTCTCCAAAGAAAAACAGGAAAGAGATAAATTTTTAGAACTAAACAAAACCTACTTCCGATACTGGCGAAAATCCATCCTTTACAATCAGCTTAATGTACCAATATCTGAATTCAACAGCTTATTCATTGTAATCATCGTTTTGGTCTTGGGCGGAGCTCTAGTACTAAAACCGGAAAGTACCTTTACTTTGGGTATGTTCACTGCCTTTCTTCTTTCTATAGCTTCTATGCTGCATCCTATAAAAACTATTACTAAAGCTTATGCCAGCATGAAAAAAGCTTCTGCTTCTCTGGAAAGAATATCCTTTATCATGGAAAAGACTCCTGCTATAGAAAATGCTAAGAATCCTGTTACTAAGAAAAGTTTTGATGATAAAATTGTATATGATAATGTTTACTTTGGCTATGATGATGAACATGTATTAGAGGATATTAATTTTGAAATAAAAAAAGGTGAAAAAGTCGCAATTGTAGGCGGAAGTGGAGCCGGAAAAACTACACTGGTAAATCTTATGCCTCGGCTTTATAATGTAAGTTCCGGAAAAATTCTTATCGATGGTGTAGAGGTTAATCGCCTTGATCTTAAAGATTTGCGTGAGCTCTTTGGTATGGTAACTCAAGAATCAATACTTTTTAATGATACGGTGGCAAATAATATAGCTTATGGCTCAAATAAGGGAGTTTCTATGGATGATATTAAAAAGGCAGCCAAGATTGCTTTTGCAGATGGTTTTATTCAGGAACTTTCTAACGGCTATTCCAGTGTAATTAATCCAAAAGCAACAAATCTTTCCGGAGGTCAGAAGCAGCGCATTTGTATCGCCAGAGCGATTGTGGGCAATCCGCCTATACTTATTTTTGATGAAGCCACTAGTGCTCTGGATACCGAATCCGAACGAAAGGTGCAAAAAGCAATGAACGTAGCAACCAAGAATCGTACTGTTGTTGTAATTGCTCATCGTTTATCTACAGTGCTCTCTTCTGATAATATTGTAGTACTGGATAAAGGGAAAATAGTGGGATATGGACCAAATGAAGAGCTGCTTGAAACTTGTCCCAAATATAAAAAATTATATAAAATGCAGTTTGATGTACCAAATGATGCATAGAATGTTGGAGTAATAATATGAAAAAAGTAATAACCTACGGAACTTATGATTTATTTCACTATGGTCATTATAGATTACTAAAAAGAGCCCGGGAATTGGGAGATTACCTTATTGTGGGAGTTTCTACAGATGAGTTTAACAATATCAAAGGTAAAGAAAGTATTCAACCCTTTGAATATCGAAAAAAAATCCTAGAAGCTTTTGAATATGTGGATGAAGTAATTCCCGAGAATGAATGGGAACAAAAAGAAGAAGATGTTGAAAAGTATGATATAGATATATTTGTAATGGGAGACGACTGGCGCGGCGAGTTTGATTTCTTAAAGGATAAATGTGATGTGCTATACTTACCACGTACCGATGGTATTTCTACTACCGAGGTGAAGAACCATATTGCAAAAACGTGGAAGGTTCAATAAACCAAGAAGTCAAAAAAGTTATGAAAATCAGCGGCTTCTCAATGGTAAGAAATGGTATCAAACTCTACTATCCAGTAGTTGAAATGATCAAATCTATTTTGCCTATTGTGGATGAATTCGTTATAGCTATAGGAAGAGGTGATGAAGATGACGATACTCGTGATAAAATTATTGAAATAGATGATCCCAAAATAAAAATAATCGATACTGTCTGGGATCTGGAAAAGTATCCCAGAGGAATGGAAAACGCTCATCAAACTGATATAGCTAAAGAAAATTGTAGTGGAGATTGGCTTTTTTACTTGCAAGCTGATGAAGTGGTACATGAGAGATACCTTCCGCTTATCAAAAGTCGTTGTGAAGAGCTGCTTGATACCGAAGAGGTTGAGGGTATTCTTTTTAAGTATTTGCATTTCTGGGGTGATTATCACCACTATCAGAAAAGCCACGGTTGGTATCCGCATGAGATTAGAATAATTCGCAATGATCCGGAAATACATTCCTGGGAATCGGCACAATCTTTCCGCAAAATTCCTGATTTTGATGGAAATAATTACCGTCAGCAAGAGGGAACCTATAAACTTAAAGTAGCACCCATAGAAGCCTATATCTATCATTATGGTTGGGTACGTCCTCCTCATCTTATGACTAATAAGAAAAAGGCTCTGGATACTGTTCACAAGGGAAGTGATAAAGTAGAAGAGATGTACAAAAATGTAGAAAATGTTTTTGATTACGGTCCTCTGGATAGATTGGCTGAATTTAAAAGTTCTCACCCGAAAGTGATGCAGAATATGATAAATCAAATGGACTGGGAAGATAAATTACAATACCAGGGAAAGCCTAACCCAAACAGAAAATTACATAAACATGAAAAATTAAAATACAGAATATTAACCTGGATTGAACAAAACCTGCTTGGAGGAAAGCAAATTGGGGGTTTCAAAAATTATAAATTAATAAAGGGTATATAACTGTTATATTAATCTATGAATATTTTATATATATCCAATAAAAAAAAATGGGGAGGTATTACAAGCTGGATGCAAAAGACAGCTATAGGTTTGCAGAAAAAAGGTCATAAAATTTGGGTCTTATCACATAAAAAGTCCAGTTTTACAAAACACGCCAGTAATAAAATCAATATAATCCCCAAAAATTTGGGTATGGATTTTAATCCTATTACAATTATTTGGTTGGTTATTTTCATTCTCAAATACAAAATTGATTTTGTAGTTACCAATATCACCAAGGAAGTAATAATCGGAGGCATAGTTGCTAAAATAACCCGGATACCAAATATACGCAGGATAGGAAACGAAAAAGACTTTGACCATCCTTTGATGAAACTCTTTTATAATCTAATTGACTATACAATTGTGCCATCGAATTATGTAAAAAATAAAATATTGAGTAAACATTCATTTCTGGAAAAGGACAAAATCTTTAGAATTTATAATGGTGTGTCTTCAGAGATTTTCTCTTTAGCAGAAGTCAAAGAATTAAAAAGAAGATACAAAATACCACTCACAAATATTGTTATTGGTTACACTGGTAAGTTCTCCCGCGTAAAAAACATACCTGCCCTCCTTGATGTTTTTTCTGATTTGAAAAACAATTTTAAAATTCATTTAATTTTAGCTGGAGACGGACCGGAAAAAGATATTATAATTAACAAAATTAAGGAATTAGGCATCGAAGAAGAGGTAAGTTTGCTTGGATTTGTCACTAATCCAAAAAAAATTTCTGCAATGTATGATATAGGAATTTTATTTTCTGATATTGAAGGTTTTTCAAACTCAGTCGTGGAATATATGTCAACAGCAACTCCGGTTATTTGTACGAAAGTTGGCGGGCAAAAAGAGATAATAAAGGATGGTGAAAACGGATTTTTAATTACAGCCAGAGACAAGGAAAGGCTCTACGAAAAGTTGAGATTGCTAATTATTGATCCTAATAGGCGTATTACTATGGGTAAAAATGCCAGAAAGACTGTAAAGGAAAAATTTTACGCAACGAAGATGAGCGATAAGGTGGAAAAAATTTTTGAAATGGTGAAATGAACAAAAATAAATGTTTAATTGTATCAGCCAATTTCCCTCCATTAGGAGGTGTTGGTGTGCAAAAAGTAACCAAAATAGTAAAAAATTTATCTCAATTGAATTGGGAGCCTATTGTTTGCACTGTTCCCTTCTTCTCACGTAAGTCACAAAAAGATAAATCCATGCTGAAAGAACTACCAGAAGATTTGGAGATTCATCGTCCATTTTATTTCGATTATCGAAAAATCATACCGGGTGAAATTGCAAAACTCTTTAAGCGTCTGGAAAGAAAACATTTATTTCCTGACAAGTTTGTTATTTGGAATTACTTCGCTTTTAATAAAATTAAAAAAATTAATCAGAAGGGAAATATTGATGTTGCGTTTTTTAATCTATCACCTTTTTCCGGCTTGCTTTTGGCAAAAAAAGTCAAAGATGATTTGAATATACCAACAGTGGTGAATTTTCGTGACCCCTTTTCATTTAATAATTATATACGTCTAAAAAATCAATCAAAAAAACGCAAAAAAGCACTCAAGATTGAAGAGGAGACATTTTCTATAATTGATAAAGTAATTTGTGCTACACCTTATGTTTTGGATAAATACCGCAGTTTGTTTCCCCAATACAGTGAAAAATTTAAATTAATCCCCAATGGATATGATGAAAATGATTTTTTTGATGTAAATACAAATACTGAAACGGATAATTCGCAGTTTACTATTGGTTATAACGGGAGCGTCAGTAAATTGGTTCCTATAGAACCCCTTTTTAAGGCAGTAAAACAGATTTATCAGAAACACGATATAAAAATTAAGATTAGAATTGCCAGCAAGAATGCAAAGAGTAAATTTAAACAAATATGCCCTGGATGTTTTGAATATGGATTGGTAGAGTGGCTCGGATTTTTACCTCACAAGAAAAGTTTAAAAAAAATGTCAAACACTGATCTTTTGACTCTTATGTTTACTAATAATACAGCGACAAAAGGAGCATATCCCGGAAAGGTTTTTGAATATTTTCGACTTAATCGTCCAATTTTGCTTTTGTATAATAAAACCAGCGATCTGGCTAAGTTGATTAATGATAAGACCCAAACCGGTACTGCAGTAAATATTGAAAATTTAAATGAAATTGTTGCAACAATTCTAGATTTTTATCGACAATGGGAAAAAAGTAAAATAGATCATAATCCAGATTGGAATGAAATAGAAAAATTTGAATATAAAACAATTACAAAAGATATAATAAAAATATTTAAGGAAATAAATCATGAAAATTGAAGTTTCTATAGGTGAACTCGTAGATAAGGTGTCTATCTTAAACATCAAAAAGGAGAAATTTGAAGATACAAGAAAATTGGAAAATGTAAAAAAAGAATTCAATATTCTCCTCAGAAGAATGAAACAAGCAGGAATCGGACTTGACAATGCCTATTACCAGCAGTTAAAGAAAGTAAATCTCAAGCTCTGGGATATTGAAGACAAGATACGACAGAAAGAAGCTAAAAAAGAATTTGATGAGGAATTCATTGAATTAGCCCGAAGTGTATATTTTAATAATGATGATCGCGCTGCCCTTAAAAAACGCATCAATCTCGAGTACAACTCAGATTTAGTTGAAGAGAAAGAATATGTCGATTACAAAAAAACCTGATCCTTCTTCTGTAAAAAAGATTCTGGTTATTCAGCTAGGTCCTTTTGGAGACGTGTTTCTGACAACTTCCTATTTTGAGCATCTCAAAAAACATTTTCATAAAGCACAATTGTCTTATATGACGAAAAAAAAGTACAAAATTATTGTTGAAAATCATCCCTATATAGATAATTATATTTTATTAAAAGAAGAGCAGGGAATGAATTACTATCTAGAGCGTCTAAGGAAAATAAAAGAGATTAGAGCAGAAAATTTTGACATTGTAATTGACCAGCAAAACAAAAATAGTACAAGATTATTTACTCTTTTCTCCGGAGCAAAATGGAAAGTAGGATATGAAGATGCCCGTTGTTCCTGGGTTTATAATGTTAAGGCGAAGCGAGGTCCGGAAATATACAATCCATACAAAAGATTCGATATGATAAAGCCTTTAGGTATTGAGCCGGATTCTTATCAGCTTTATTATTCTGTTTCTCGCGATTCAGAAAATTATATAAAAAAATGGTTGTCCGAAAAGCAAATCGGTAAGTTTTTTGTTCTTTCTCCAGGTAGTCCTATTGAATGGAAAAAGTGGAATATAAAAAACTATGCTAGGTTGGCAGATTTAATTGTTCGTAATTATGAGCTAACTCCTATTTGGTTGTGGGGTCCGGACGAAAAGAAGGATGCAGAAACCGGTGCTAAATTGATGGAAGAGGATTCATTTGTTGCTCCTCCCACAACCTTAAATCAAGCGGCTGCTTTACTGAAAAGGGCAGAACTTTTTATTTGTAACGACGGAGGAATAAACCATCTGGCTGTAACAACAGGAGTTAAAACTATAGCACTTTTTGGGGCTACTGATCCGCACGTTTGGTCACCCGCAAGTGAGTTCGAAAATCATCACCACATGTATAATCCCAAGCATAATTCTAAGGAAGATAATAGTTTCGGCTATACTCCTGAGGAAGTGTTGAAACAAGTGAAAAATATTTTATAATGAATAAACTTTCGGTAACAATAATTACCAAGAATGAAGAAAAAAATATCAAAAGATGCTTGAAATCCGTAAAATGGGCTGATGAAATCATCGTTGTAGATTCTGGCTCTGCAGATAATACAGTAAAAATCTGCCAAGATTTCGGTTGTAGAGTTATAGAAAGGGGATGGCGGGGATTTGGGAAAACAAAAAAGTTTGCCGTTGATAATGCTAGTTATAATTGGATTTTTTCCATCGACGCTGATGAGGAAATGACAAAAGAATTGAAAACCTATATCCAAAAACTCTTATCCAAGCCCAAATCTCGAGGTTACAAAATAAAGAGGCGATCATATTATCTTGGAAAAAAAATAAAACATTGCGGTTGGAATAGAGATTATCCCCTAAGATTATTCAATAGGCAGTACGGAAATTTCAATGAAAAAATTGTACATGAATCAGTAGAAATAAACGGTGATGTGGGCAGAATAGAATCGGAGCTCCTGCATTATACATATCCTACCATAGAATCACATATTGAGCGCCTGGCAAGGTATTCGGTACTGAGTGCTAAGCAGAAGTACAAAAAAGGAAAAAAAGTTACAATTACCGGAGCTATGACGAGAGGTGTAATTAAATTTGTAAAAATGTATTTTTTCCAGCTTGGATTTTTGGATGGAAAATACGGCTTTCTTCTTAGTCTAAATTCAAGTTATGGAGTATTTATTAAATATCTAAAATTATGGGAAATGAATCAAAAATAAGTAATAAACCGGCAATCTTAAATATTGATACTGAATTCGGATGGCGTGGTGGACAACAACAGGCAGTATATCTTTATGAAAAAATGATCGCTAACAGATATAAAACACTATTTGTCTGCCAACCTCATTCTGACCTAAGAAAATATTTTAAGAGAGACAATTTACCTTTCATCTCAATTCCAATGTATAGTGAACTAGATTTTTTGGCAGGTTTCAGGATAGCGAGATATTGCCAAAAATATAATTATAATATTCTTCATCTACATTCTGCACATGCCCTTTCCATTGGAATTTTGGCAAAATTATTTAACCCGAATCTCATCTTAATTGGCGTGCGTCGAGTTGATTTTTCCGTAAACAAAAATTTTATCAGCAAATTTAAGTATAACAACTCTTTGCTTGATAAAATAGTCTGTATTTCCAATGGGATTAAAAAAGTCTTGCTCAAAGATGGTATCAAAAAATCAAAACTAATAACTATTCATAGTGGGATAAATACAAAAAAGTTTAATTCTGTTTCCCCCTTTCCGAATTTCAAAGAGAAATTTAATATCCCCCAAGATAATATTATTATAGGAACAGTTGCTGCTCTTGTAGGGCATAAAGATTATCCTAATTTGTTACAAGCCGCAAAGATGGTTACTGATGAGATTGAGAATGCAACTTTTATTGCATTGGGTAAAGGTGAAGATGAGCAAAAAATCAAAGAAATTGCTGATAATCTTAATTTGAAGAATAAATTCAAATTTTTAGGATTTCGAGAAAACGTAGGTGAATTTCTCAAGCAAATGGACATTTTCGTCTTAGCTTCGAAATTAGAAGGCATGGGAACTTCCATACTTGATGCAGAAGCCGTTGGTCTGCCCGTTATAGGAACAAATGCCGGGGGTATTCCCGAAGTAATTAGAAATAGGAAAAATGGCTTGATCGTACCAAAACAAAATTCCAAAGAACTTGCAAAAGCAATCATAAAACTTGTGAATGATAAAAATATGCGTGAAAATTTTGGCGAAAAATCAAAAGAATTTGTGAGGGAATTCTCCGTGGATAAAAACTTTTATAATTACGTTAAGCTATATAGAAATTTAATAAAGTCTATTTGATATGAAAAAAATATTAGTCATCCACACAGCCTATATCGGTGATGTAATCCTGATTACACCTCTACTGCGGGCAATTAAGCAACTGTTTCCAAAATCTTATCTTTCTGTAATCGTTGTTCCCTCTACTAAATTAATTTTAAGTGAAAATCCTTATGTGGATGAAATACTTACTTTTGATAAACGAGAAAACAAATTTAAAGCTTTCCGGAAATTGTTGGAAAGAGTCAAACAGGAAACATTTGATATTGCCTTTTTACCTCACAGTTCAATGACTACAACACTTCTGGCTTTTTTGAGCAGAATACCCCAAAGAATCGGCTTTGATAGATGGTTGCCCAAATATTTACTCACAGAAAGAGTTCCATTTAGAGAAGGAATCCACAGAATAAATAAGAATCTGGAGCTTTTATCGCCAATTACTAACAAAAATTTTTCTCTTCAAACAGAAATATTCACCTCTCACCAAATTTCAATTAAAATAAACAAACTTGCGGAGAGATTTCCTTGTGAAAAACTTATTGCTGTGGCTCCTGGCTCAATTTGGTATACTAAAAGGTGGAAGGAGAGGTATTACAAACGATTATCAGAAAAATTAAATCAGCATGGATTCTTTATCATATTAATCGGCAGTCCGGAAGAACAAGATATCTGCGAAAAGGTAGCTCCTTCAAGAGATTATTTTATTGCAGGGGGAAAACTAAACCTACTGGAATCTGCGGAATTGATTAAGAAATGCGATCTTATGGTCTGTAACGATTGTGGTGCCCTTCATATAGCCAATGCCGTTGAAACTGATGTTATCGCTTTTTTTGGACCAACTACAAGGGATATTGGCTATTTTCCGTTTAGGAGGAATGATAAAATTGTGGAAGCAGATCTCAGTTGCCGTCCTTGCGGCAGCCACGGAGGCGAAAAATGTCCCTTGAGTCATCATAAATGTATGGAAAATATTAAACCCGAGCAAATTTTTAAAATTGTAATGGATTATTTTGCTGAGAAATGAATAAAATAAAAGAAATTATTAGACCGTTGATAATCGATTACGGAAAAAAAATCGAAAATAAGAAATTCAATAAATGTCCCATTATATTAGGTGCCTGTCCTCGTTCGGGTACAACCCTACTGCTTTCTATTCTTTCCGCACATCCGCATATACATTCCATAAAAAATCAGACATATGCTTTTGCAAAATGGAATAAAAAGGGAAAAGCAGAACGCTTGGACAGATTATACAGAGAATTGATATTTCATAAAATTTCAGAGAATTCTACCCGCTGGTGTGAAAAGACTCCCAAAAATGTTGAGTTTTTCGGAGAAATTTTAGATTACTTCCAGGATGTAAAGCTGGTACATCTAATAAGAGATGGGAGAGACGTAGTAACCTCAAGACATCCGTATCGAGATCCTGATAAATTTTGGGTTTCTCCCGAACGCTGGGTGAATAATGTAAAATCAGCTCTTGAATATTGGGATAATGAGAATGTTTATACCTTATTTTATGAAAAGCTCATAGAAAATTATCAGGAAGAAATTGATAAGTTGTGTCACTTTTTAGATGAAGAGACTCACCCGAATCTTTCTAAATGGCAGGAAAAAGCTTCACTACGTAAAAGTAAACACTGGCGCAAACCGGTACAAAAACTGCACAGACGTTCTATCGGCAGGTGGAAAAATGAAAAATATAAAAAGAGAATAGTGGAATTTTATTCAAATTCGGAAGCATTGCAACTATTAAAAGACCTGAATTATATTTGACTTTTTTACTCATTCGCTATTATTGACATTATTAACCTATACCAAAGATTATGAATTCATCTCGATAAATATATGAGGTATTTAATGCAGAAGATTTTATTTAATATTGCTCAAGAATATTATTGGACTAGCTTAAAGCCGGTTTATGAACAATTTGCAGTTGATGAAAATTGTGAATGCTACCTGAAAATTGGTAAAAATCACAAAAGGTTTCTTTACCTTTTTCTGATTCCACAAAAAAATGATATTGAACGTAAATTGAAAAAAGAGGGTTACAGAATTACTGATGAATTTAAAGGCTTTGACGTGGTGTTCTGCGGTTCTCCCTTAAAAAAGCCACATAAATACAAAGATGCTATACTTTGTAACGTTGATCACGGTCCTGGCATAAAAACTCTTAGATACAGAAATTTCCTTAAGCAACCCAAAACCAGGTATGTTTGTTTTGTAGAAGGTCAATATCGCATTGATAAATTTAAAAAATACGGATTAGATAAATTAGAAAAAATTTATGATGTAGGTCTGCCTAAATTGGATGTATTTTTTAATGGAACTTACAAAAAAGACAAGTTAATTGAAGAATATGATCTTGACCCCAACAAAAAGATAATATTGTATGCTCCTTCTTATAAACCCACTTCAATCTTTATGATGGGAGAAAAAGTAACCAGTTTATCAGGAGAATACAATGTGATAGTGAAGTTGCATCCTTACAGCTGGACAGGAAAATACGCTTCACATTCACAGCATAAATTATTTGAGAATTTAGAAGTAAAATATCCCAATTTTCACCTGGTGCCTTCGGATAAGCATAATATTTTACCTTATATTTTTATTGCAGATACTATGATAAGCGATGGTTCTAGTGTGATTAACGAATTTCTGGCTCTGGAAAAATGTGGCATAATTGTAGATTTACCTGATAATAAACTTACCCATCACGATGGAGAGCCTTTATTGGAAGATAAAAGCTCGGAATGGCTAAAAGGCTCATTTGTTCATATAAGTTCCGAAAAGGAGGTAGAAAATGCTGTGGAGACTGCTTTAAATCCATCAAAGGAAAGAAAAAAAAATATTAAAAAAGCAAAGGATTACATTTTCTCCTATACAGATGGTAAATCGGCTCAACGCGTAAAACAGGTTACGGAAAAATTAATAAAGGAAAGATAATATGTCCACAATAGATACTGCAATAATTCTGGCAGCAGGTCGCGGTTCACGCTTAAAAGAACGCACCCTGGAAAAACCCAAACCCATGACCAAAATCAACAATATTCCAATTATAGATAATCTTATAGAAGAATTGATAAATCAAAAAATTAAAAATATAATAATAGTTATAGGCTACATGGCGGAGAAATTTAAAAAACATCTTAAACGATTTGAGGATAGGACTAATTTGATTTTTATTACAAATCCTGATTTTGATAAAACAAATAATATTTATTCACTTTGGCTGGCTAAAAAGCATCTGCGGCAAGGATTTTTTCTTTTTGAAGCAGACATTTTTTGTGAGGAGAACTTAATTAATGAACTGGTTAGCTCCAGACATCATAACATCATTGTTGTAGATAAATTTACTAAAGAAATGGATGGAACCGTTGTTGAATTAACCGAAGATAATATTGTGAAGGAAATGTATCTCAAGCGTCATCAGGGCAAAGGTTTTTCCTATTATCAAAAGTATAAAACAGTTAATTTTTATAAATTTGGCAGTTATTATGTGCAAAACCATCTAATTCCTAAAATGAAAGAGCACATCAAGCGGCAAGATGTTAATGTATATTATGAACAGATCATAAAAGAAGATATTGATGAAGGTTATCAATTCTATGCTCTACAAACCGGATCAAATCTCTGGTGGGAAATTGATACACCGGGGGATCTAAAAAAGACCAAAGAAATTTTTGAGATAAGTGAATAAAATAAAAGTTTTTGTAATACTATTTTCGATTCTGCTGCTGGCTTTTGCTCATAGCTTATTTGCAAAAGCAGAATGGACGGTTTTGGTTTATATGGCAGCAGATAATAATTTAAGCCAGTCTGCATTTAAAGATATTAATGAGATGGAAACAGTTGATTACAGTGATTCCATCAATGTTGTTGTACAGGTTGACCCCAATGATAATTTGTCGTATCCCCCCTATTTTTCTGAAGCACGACGTTATTATATTAAATATGATGAGAATCCTGACTCAATTGGTTCTCGACTTCTGGATAATTTAGGTGAGATTGACACTTCAGCGCCAGGTGAATTGTCATCCTTTGCTAATTGGGGATTTGATAAATATCCGTCCAGGAAAAAAATGCTGATTATCTGGGATCATGGTAATGGCTGGAGACAGGATAATGTTCATTCAATAAAAAGTTTGTGCTATGATAATAGCCATAATAGTAGAATGAGTGTTGCCAGGGGTGAACTTGCAGAAGGAATTGCAAATATTAATGAGAATATAGATATCTTAATATTTGATGCCTGTTTGATGCAGATGGCAGAAGTAATAGGAGAAATCTATAATGGATGTGACATAGTTATGGGCTGTGAAATGGATGTGCCGTCAGATGGCATATTTTATGGTGATTATAGCTGGAGCCCCGATTCTAAATACGGTTTATTGAATTATATTAGTAAATTTCCTGTGATTACAAGTACAGAATTGGCTAAGGAAATCGTAAGTAGATACATAGGCTCTTACGTATCAGGTGTCCAGACTGGCGGCAATACTTCTATGTCTGCCATTGATTGTGCTAAATTTGATGAGTATTTTCTTCCCTCTGTAAGGGATTTCTCTTTAAAATTTGCAGATACGACTTATTATGACTCATTTCATAGTGCCTATGATAATTGTCATCTAATAAATTCTGATAAATGTGTGGACAGCAGGCAATTCTTTAGAAATCTATCTGATCTGGCTAGTGATAGCTTATCAATAATGGCGGCTGAAGTAGAAGCTTATATTGATTCTGTAGTGATAAAATCTCTGGCTTATGTCAATAACTCAATAGATGATGAGATAGGAAGGTTCGCAATCAATCTGCCAAAATACATAAATAACTTTAGTGATTGGCAATTATACAGTAATTTGGAATTTGTAAAACGAACTCGCTGGGATCGTTTTATTGCTTTTTTCCATAAAGATTATCCCAATTCAAACGTCTCTCCTATCATCAACAAGTTTTCGGTCCACGACAAAGGTGAGTATATACAAGCCAGTTGGGAAGCTCTGGCACCTACATTTATAGATTATGAATTAAGAATAATAACAGAAAATGATTTTACCCAAAACCTACTCCCCAGGGACTACTCAATAAATTATTTTGATACTACTTTGAGTAGTGGATATTATGAACTTGTGCTAACAGCTATTGATGAATTTTCAAATGAACAAGATACCGCCAGAACAATAGAAGTAAAAAGCGATAATTTTTTTGCCTTTTATCCTAATCCATTCAAAGCAAAGAAATACGACAAAGCTTATTTTTTATGTTCGAGTAAGAACTGGGAAAATCCCAGTATAAAAATTTTTAATCAAAATGGTGAAATGGTTGAAAAAATAATGCTGGAACCCACTGAAAAGCAAGTAAAAAAAATTGAATATAATGCAGGAAAATTAGCATCCGGAATTTACTTTAGTTTGCTAACTAACGCTGATAGTGTAAGAAAGATAAAATTTGCAATTATACACTAAACATAATTGTGAATAACTTGTGGATAAAACTGTATAATTTTAAAAAATATTCTGTAAATAGCTTTTATTAAGGTATTTAGGGAAGACGTCGTATAAATCTAAAAAGTGCATAAGTTAACTGCTGATGATTAGCGAACTGATGAAATAGTAGTGGATTAGGGCAAATTTTTCATTATTTTTTTGTGTAAATTCTTCTTGGTTTTACTAATCTTTCTTTAGCCGAATAAGACGATTTATTTCTACAATTATGGCTTACTTTATTAAATATTTTATTTCCAATGTTGTTGACAGAAAAAACGAATTAATTTTAAAAGAATATCCAACAAAATTTTTTTTATAGGAGCTATTTATGGTAATAAAAAAACTATTAATTTTCATCCTTTTCGTCTTGCTGTTTTCTCTACAAATTTTTGCTCAGGGAGCCTGGCATCCGGAAAAGAATTATTTTCCCCGTACAATAATTGATTCCAGTCAGGCAGAAATTAGTGCAGTTAGAGATAAAATATCTTCACCCCCATTTGACTCCATTTATGATGATGTACTCACATATTCTGAAATTGGATATTCAACAGTTAACACCCAAAGACAGAAAGCCCGAATTGCCCGATGTGCTGCTTTTCGTTATCTAATTGAAAATGATGGTACAAACTACGCTGATAAAGCTAAATCATATCTCATGATAACTGAAAGGGAAGATTATGCAAATATTGAGGAACAATACAGAAATATACTCTGGGATTCAGAGACACTTTCTATGAATTGTATCACATATGACTTATTAAAAGGAATGGATTATAATTTTGAGGGAGATGAAGATCAAATCAGAACTCAGATTAAAAATATTGCTTCATCTCTGTATGATGATTTGGTCGTGGAGGACCCTTGGGATCCTTTGTATCTTATGTGGGTAAATGGTTTGGGCGAACAAATAAATTACGGTGTAAAATTATCTTCGGCACTGGGAATGGCAGCAATAATTTTGAATACCGAAACAGGTTCACAAGCCAAGGACCAGCCCCAAGCCTGGATAAATTATGCCATGACTACCTTAAACAAGGAAATTCAGCAAGCCCCTGCAAAAGACGGATGGCTGGTAGGAGTAGATGGAGGTTGGGCAGAAGGTCCCCATTATTTGAGCTTTAGCGCTTCAAGTTATATTCCTTTTGCCATATCCCAATACAATTTTCTGGATGGTCAATCAGAAGAATATGCCGGAGTTGAACTTGAGCCACTTATAATGTGGTATAATATTGCAAAAACTGCAGAATGGGGCTTAAAAATCAGACAACCTGATGGAGCCAGACCCGATTTTGATGACACATATCTTGATACTTATTATTTTAATGGTATTTTAGCTCCATATTATGATAATTCCCACTTAGCCTGGGACTATGAAAACTCCAGCAAGCCATTTTATGCCGAGAACCAGTCTAAAAATATGAATGTAGAAGTTATATCTACACTTGATCCTACTTATTTTGGTTCTCCCGCGCCTGACGCACCCTATTCTAAGTTTTTGCCTTCAGCCGGACAGACGATTTTCCGCAGTGATTGGAGTGAAGATGCTGTTTATATGTGCCTGTTGGGTGAAAATGGAATTGCTAGAGAAGGTGGTCACACTCACGAACATCCGGACAACACAAGTTTTGTGATTCACGCTTATGGGCAATTACTGGCAATGGATTCCGGATACATAAGCTGGGACGAAAGAGACAAAGTACGGTATGCAGATAACCATAGCTTAATTTTGGTAGATGGAGAAGGCCCCCCTGCAGCCGGTTCAATTTACTCAAATGGAACTGATGCTTTTCTCCATAATTATTTTGATACGGAACAATACGATTATTGTGAAGTTAACACTAATTATCAGGATTCTGATTTTGAACGCTGTGTTTCCTTCATAGATAATTCTTTTTTCATAATTACTGATTTTGTGGATGGCAATTCCAGTCATGATTACGATTGGTTGCTTCATGGCAATGGTGGAGGTGATACAGGTAATGGTTTTGAACTTCAAACCTATGGCTCGAAATATATAGTTAATGACGTTAGCCTGCATTTTTTCTTGTCCTCTTCCTCTACAATTGATTTTTCTAATTATGAAGACTACCACGATGATGGCAACTATGATATACCAGCGACCCACACAGTTACCAAAGGTTCAATGAATTCCGATGACGCTGTTTTTTCTGCTATACTTTATCCTGCCTTGGACCTTGAGTCAGTTACCTATAATCCTACGACTTCCAATGATTATACAGGTGGTCTTTTAGAAACCGATGACAAAAAAGTTTTTACTGCATCAAAAAATAATAATAGTTCTATAAACACAAATTTCAACGGTTATGAACTAAATTTTGATAGTGAAATCCTAACATTTTACACAAAAATCGATAGTTATATTCCATCTTCTGTATTTATGCGCATGGGACAAAATATTGAGTATGATGAAATTAATTTCATCTCAACTAATGAACTAACAAATTTAAATCTTAATATTTTTAATAATTATGCAGATGGTTTTGTGCAAAATGGTTGTGAGATAGCATTTTATACCGGTAATGCACCTACAGCTATTACAGGGGCTAACTCCTGGGAGTTTGATTCAGGTGTAACAACTGTGGTTTTTAATGATTCCACATATTTCCAGATAGAAGTTGAATGGTCCCTGGAAGAGTATGGTGTTTCTGAACCACCTGCTAATTATATAATTAGAAATTTTATTATTTCTCCAAATCCGATTTACAGTACAGATAAAAACATTAATGTTAACTTTCAGTTAGAGAAAAAATCTCAAGTAGAGATCTGTGTTTATAATATTCTTGGACAGAAAATTCAAACATTATTGGATTCTGAACTTTCTGCCGACGAATATGATTTCAAATTTTCTCTTAATAAAAGTAATGAAGCTGCTTTTTCTTCTGGTATATATTTTTTCAAATTAAGTACAGGAAAATCTAATTACATACGTAAGGCTTTAGTTTTTTAATTTTAATTAATAAAAGTCATATAAAAATAACAGTTTATTTTATAGGTAAAAATAGAAAAATTAAGTTTATAGGAACTGAAAATTCTCAGATAAATTTGACAAAAAAGATAGTGGTTAGAGGATTTAACAAATTTTGAATCAATTATGGAAATTTCTTTATTAGCAAGCGGTAGCAAAGGAAACTCAATAGCGGTAAGAAAGAACGGTCATACACTTTTGATTGATGCCGGACTTTCGGGCAAGGAACTCTCCAAACGTTTACGTCAGGTGGTAATAGATGAGAACTCAATTCGTGCCCTCTTGATCTCACATGACCATTCTGACCATATTAAAGGTGCAGGAGTCGCCTGCCGAAAATTCAACATACCTCTTTTTATTACTAAATCATCCTACAATGCAGTCAAAAAAAGACTCGGTAAGATTGATAAATTAAACTTTTTTCAAAACGGATATCCTTTCCAATTCAATAAGCTGCTAATCGAACCATTCGCTGTTCCACATGATAGTCATGCCAGTTCCTGTTTTAGGATAAATGATACGGAAACCGGTAGAAGTCTGGCAATTTTAACTGATCTGGGTTATCCTACTCGTCTCACTATCGAAAAAATTAAGTATGTATCAACCCTGATATTAGAAAGCAATCATGATATGAATAAATTAATAAATAGCAGTTATCCCTGGTCACTAAAGCAGAGGATCAAGAGCAAAAGAGGTCATCTTTCAAACACTCAAGCCAGTAAATTAATGAAAAGAATAATCCATGATGAACTGGAAAATATAATTTTAGCTCATCTGAGTGAAGAAAATAACGAACCTGAATTAGCCTACAAGGCGATGGAAAAGGTGCTTACAGAGTCAAAGGCAAAATGTAACTTGCTGGTAGCAGACCAATACAAACCAACTGGAATTATTAAAGTATGATTTTACCCTATATTTTTTTGATCATTGGTTTTGTCTTTTTGGCGAAAGGTGCTGATATTTTTATCGATGGCGCTTCTAAAATTGCCCGTTATTTTAACGTATCGTCACTTTTTATCGGTTTAACTTTAGCTGCATTTGGAACAAGTGCTCCGGAAATGGCTGTCAGCCTTAAAGCAACTATCGTCGAAGTAAATGGCGTAGCGCTTGGGAATGTTATTGGAAGTAATATTGCCAACATAGCACTTGCCATTGGAATTGCCTCTCTGATTAAACCATTGCATGTAGAAGATTCCACTATCAAAAAAGAAATTCCACTTATGCTTGTTTCTACAATCCTGCTAGTTATTTTCTGTATTGATTTTAGTAATATTACTCAAGGCACCTCCACTTTACAGCGCTGGGAAGGTATAGTATTTCTTGTTTTGATGGTGGGTTTTATAATTTATCTCTGGCAGATGGCAAAAAGTGATAGAAAAAATCCTCTTAACATCAATGAATCTTCCGATATTTCTCTTTTTAAAAATATTATTTTAATCTTAGTAGGCGGAGGTGCAATTGCACTGGGAAGTCACCTGGCAGTAGAAAATGCAGAAAAAATTGCTAAAATGTGGAATGTGAGCAATAAAGTAATCGGTATTTCGGTTGTTGCATTAGGGACATCAGTTCCCGAGATTGTTACTTCCATTGCAGCTGTAATGAAAGATGAAATATCAATCGCAGTAGGTAATATTGTGGGTAGCAATATTTTTAATATCCTGCTAGTCCTGGGAGTAGCTTCCACAGTAAAACCGATTACTCTGCCGGCAGAAGTAAATATTGATGCCTTGATTTGTCTGGCTGTGGCAATTGTATTCTTGCTTATTTCAAGATACTCCAAAAAAATTTATCGCAAATCAGGGATAATTTTAATATTATTTTATGTATTATATATCGTTGTCTTATTCCTCAGAAAGTAAAAGTTTTACTTTTTGTCTAACTTGACTAATATATTCTTAACAAAATAAATGCCTTTTCAGGAGGATAATTTGATAGAAGTTATAGTTGAAGAATGCATTGGTTGCGGTGAATGTGTTTCATCATGTCCCGTAGATGCTATAAGCATGGTAGATGATACTGCAGAGATAGATTTGGATAAGTGTACTTTATGCAGTGCTTGTGTATCAGTCTGTCCCACCGATGCAATTATTATTCGTAAGCAAGAAAAGAGAGGGGAAGGTCTGGAAGATTACAAAGGGATTCTTGTTTTTGCAGAGCAAAAGAACAGTAAAATTCAACCTGTAACTTATGAAATGCTTGGTAAAGCCAGAGAACTAGCTGATGTTATGGGAACTGAAGTTTCTGCTGCTCTTTTTGGTTATGAATTACCAGAAACTGAAATTCAAAGCTTAATTCATTATGGAGCTGGTAAAGTTTATCTTTCTCAGGATAAAATATTAAAGGATTTTATCGCCGAAGCCTATTCCCAGGCAATGGTTCAGTTGACCCATAAGATAAAACCCGAAATAATTTTGAGCGGAGCCACTTCTATTGGACGTTCGTTTATT
This sequence comes from Candidatus Cloacimonadota bacterium, assembly GCA_018334695.1. Taxonomy (GTDB): domain Bacteria; phylum Cloacimonadota; class Cloacimonadia; order JGIOTU-2; family JGIOTU-2; genus TCS60. The sequence goes on along the minus strand of JAGXLO010000006.1, from coordinate 4,126 downwards.
CCAAGAGTTGCAGTGGAATTAGAGACAGGACTTACGGCTGATTGTACTGAATTAACCATAGATAAAAAGAAAAGAGAACTTTTGCAGACACGTCCTGCTTTTGGCGGGAATATAATGGCGACTATCAGATCTGGCAACTTTAGACCTCAGATGGCTACGGTGCGCCATAAAGTGATGGATCCTATAGAAAAAGATGAGAATCGTGCGGGCAAGATATTAGATTTTGAGATCAAATTTGACAAATCAAAGATTCTTACTAATTTTATTAAATCAGTAAAAGATGAGACTCAAAGTGTAAAGATTACTGAAGCAGACATTATTGTAGCCGGCGGCAGAGGGTTAAAAGACCCAACCAATTTTTCTTTATTGGAGAAGCTGGCTAAAAAATTAGGCGCCGCTATAGGTGCCTCTCGTGCCGCTGTTGATGCGGATTGGATAGAATATTCGCATCAAGTAGGTCAAACAGGAAAAACCGTCAAACCCAAAATCTATATTGCTTGCGGGATATCAGGTGCAATACAGCATCTGGTAGGAATGCGTTCCTCAGATTATATCATAGCGATAAACAAAGATCCAAAAGCTCCTATATTTGAAGTATGCGATATAGGGATAGTGGGAGACCTTTTTGAGGTTGTCCCGGAATTAACAAAACAATTAAAATAATAATTTATGGAACTTACAAATCTACTGGTCACTGCAGATTTTAAACTAACTGAGTTTGGGAATATCTGTGTGACAGATGATAAATTTTCAGAAGATTCTTCCGATAATATAGTTGTAAATTGTCACGATGCCGTTGCCTACCCCGGTTTGATTAATATCCATGATCATCTGGCAGATAACTGGCTTCCCAGAATCGGTGCAGACAGACCATATAAAAATAAATCTGAATGGATAAAAGAGCTACGTGAAAGCGAATCTCTTTTGGAAAGAAAAGAAGTATGGCAACCGGAGGACTATTCTGATCTTACCGAAAATAATGCCATGGAACTGGCACTTTTGGGTATGTATAAAAATATATTTTCCGGTGTAGTTATTATAATGGACCATGTACCTTTACAGAAGAAAGCTTATTATGACAATTTCTTTATAAATGTTATCTCTGATTATCAGCAAGGTCATTCTGTTTCTTTAAAGAATTGGTGGGGCGGTAAATCACTAGAATCTGAATATGAACAAACAGATGGGAACTATCCCTTTGTGATCCATGTAGCCGAAGGCTCTGATTCTACCACAAAAAATGAATTTGATACTTTGAGAGAACTTGGACTTCTTAAAAAAAATGTACTTATGGCTCAAGCTACCAATCTAACTGACAAAGAATTGGAAGAAGTTGCAGAGGTGGGTGCCAGTATTGCCTGGTCTCCGGCTTCTAACAATTTTTTACTGGAAAAATCATTTAATTATCAAAGAGCAAAACAGCTGGGCATCAACATATGTCTTGGAACAGATTCTACTCTTTCCGGCAGCTTAAATATTTTGGATGAAATCAGATTCGTACGTGAAAATTATCCGGAAATTTCTAAAAGAGAAATATTTAAAATGGTTACAGAAAATCCAGCTAAAGCACTGATGTTAAAAGACTATAACGGCAAGATTGAAGCTGATAAACAGGCAAACCTTTTAATTACAAAAAAGAAATCAGACGATCCCTTTGAAAATCTTTTAAAAGTCAATACAGAAGATATTGAATTACTCTTGTATAGAGGTATACCAATTACCGGGCTGGTTGAATATCTTAAATTCTTCTCCTGGGACGCAAAACAGTATTATCTTTTTGAGTATCAGAATGCAAAGAGATTTGTTGTGGGTCATCCGGAAAGAATTTTGGACAAGATAAACGATATTCTTAGTTACAAAAAAATATTTGATTACTTACCTTTTTAATGTAAAAACTCATTCATAGTTTTCTATGAAATCTTTAAATATCTCAGAAATCTTTTATTCATTGCAGGGAGAGACCACCTTTGCTGGTTTACCTTGCATCTTTGTCAGACTGGCAGGATGTAACTTGCGCTGCTCTTACTGCGATACGAAATACGCCTATAAAACAGAATACACAAAAACTATCCCGGAACTAATTAAGGAAATTGAAAAATATCTTCCCGCAAAATTAGTGACAATTACTGGTGGCGAACCGCTTATCCAAAGTAATGTCTATGAATTAATTGATAAGTTTTTGGAAAAAAATTATAAAATTCTGCTGGAGACGAACGGTTCTTTGCCCCTTGATGATATCCCAGAACAGGTCTACAAAATTATGGATATAAAAACTCCTGGCAGTGGTATGTCTGATGAAATGTTATGGGATAACCTTTCTTTGCTCGATAGTAAAGATGAAATAAAATTTGTAATAAAAGATAAAAAAGATTTTAATTGGTCTGTAAAAAAAATCGAAAAGTTTAAACTGGAAAAGATGAAAGTATTATTTTCTCCGGCTTATAAATATTTGGATATAAAAGAATTAGCATCCTGGATATTAGAAGCGCACAAGAACTTAAGGCTGCAAGTTCAGTTACAAAAATATATCTGGGGCGATAGAAAAGGAGTATGAATATGGAGAAAATTATAAGGAAAAGCAGGCTGTATTGTAAAAATTTATCCGTACGACGTTCTTGAGGAGAAAATTGAGAGTAAAATAAAAAAATGTTTGGAAAAGAAAGTGAATATCCAGTAAAATCAGTTCTAAAAGACTATGAAATTAACAAAGCTTTATTTGAGGTGCACGATTATGGTGCCCTTGATTGGGATGATTAGAGCACGGCTGAAAGATGCCATAAAAAAAAGCTGTCTAAAAATTTGGTGATAAAAAACAATGGTTGATTGGAAAAAAATATTTGGGACTAAAAGCTCTAGCCACAATGATTTTGAGCAGATTGATGATAATGATTTACAACTTGCAACTGCAATTTTATTATTAAATATTGCTAGGGCTGATGAAAAGGTTGCAGCAAAAGAGCAAGAGCATATAATAAAAGTATTGAAGAAGAAATTTGAAATGGATGAGCAGGAGGCTAACGAACTATTTGCCCTCTCGGAAAAAGAAATTGAGCAAAGTATTGATATCTGGCAATTTACAAATCAGCTAAACCAGAATATGGAAAAAGAAGAGAGATTAAAGATTTTGCAGTATGCCTGGGAAATCATCTACACTGATAAAAAATTGGACCCACAAGAGGATTATATTATTCATAAATTGGCAAATTTATTACGCCTGTCGCACAAAGAATTAATACAAGCAAAATTGAAGGTAAAAAAATCATGAAAAATCAAGTAAAAGAACTATGGCCGGAATTAGAATGGATAGAGAATGAAGAATTAAGAGGAAAAGTTAGAAAAACTTGGGAATTAGCATTTTCAAAAAGTGATCTTACCCCAAAAGATTTACATAATATACCCTTTACCCTACTGGTTGAAGATTGCAAAGTTAGTTTTATGGACCATAAAAGAGCAGTTGTTCATATTGCCTTTGAATCTGCAAAAAAAATGAAAAAGTTTTTGGGTACAGAGCTGGCTATTGATCTGGATGTAGTAGTAGCCGGGGCAATCTTAATGGATGTGGGTAAATTAATGGAATACGAAAAGGATGGCGATTCAATAAAATTTAGCAAAACAGGTGAATTACTGCGCCATGCTTTTACCGGGGTTTCTCTAGCCCAGCAGTGTGATATCCCAGACGAAGTTTGCCATCTTATTGCAGTTCATTCCAAAGAAGGTGACTGCTTTAGAAGAACCACAGAAGGATATATTATTCATCATGCGGATTTTATGTCCTATCTCCCCTTTAAGAACAAATCATAATCAGATTTTCTTATTCAGGTCACTTTTGATATTGTCTAAATCTGATTTAAGATAATTCTTATTGTCTTTATTATCTATTTTATCAAGTTCTTGATAAGCCTTATCTAAATATTTCCTGGATTGTTCCATTTTTTCTGCCTTTAAAAATGCTCGCGCCAGTGCTTCGTAACCATAGCCTATGTAAAAGTGAGACAATTTACTTTCAACTGATATATCTATGCACTTATTAGCATAATCCTCTGCCATATCTAATTTATCAGCTCCCGTATATACTCTTGCTAGCTGCCAGTAAGCTATGGATAAGTTCTGTGGTGTGCAGTCCTTC
>JAGXLO010000053.1 GCA_018334695.1 Candidatus Cloacimonadota bacterium | reverse complement strand
ACTATTTTTTGTTATTAACTCATTTTTAACAGCGCAAGTGGTTTTTGTTCCTTTAAATGACAATGTATATGATTTTCTGGAAGAGCTGGAAATTAAGGGTCTCGCAAGCAGATACTTTATTGGTTCAAAGCCCCTGTCACGCAAACAAGTACTGGATTATTTGCTAAAAGCAGCCCATAGCCCTAACTTCAAAAATCTATCACAGCTGGAAAAAAATAAATATGAAAAATACTTAAAAAAACTTTCTCCGGAAAAAAAATTATGGCATGGTACTGATGATTTTGTGAATATTGGTGAAGAAATTTTCAAAAAGCTAACCGATTATGAAATAGATATATCTGTAACAAAAAAAGACTCTGCCTGGCACTCTTACAGTTTGCCTTTTGAATTCTACAGGAACAAAAGTTACCTTCAATTGAATCCAATTGCTAAAGCAAAATACGTTATCAATTCCAGCGATAGCAGTTATTTTGATGAAAACCAATCTCTACTAACAGGTGGAGGCAGAATTTTTGGCTATCTGGGTGATCATATCGGTTTTGGCTTTCGAGCTGTTAACAATAGAGTAGATGCAAATGAATTTGATTTTAAAAAATTTGACTGCAATGAACAGGGAATAGGCTCGCTTGTAACTCGGGGAACCTATTATGATGAGATAGATGCCTATATTTCGCTTTCTTCAGAATATGCGGATTTAGTACTGGGTAAATTTTCCAATTATTGGGGAACGGGAAAATCAGGTAGTGTAACTATCAGTAATCGTGCCCCTTCCTATCCTCAAATTATGCTCCGCACAGGCTTTTCCAATTGGCTCAATTTTGTTTATTTCCACGGCTGGCTAGAAAGCAATCTGCAGGACGATTCTACTTCTTATACTTTTCAGGATGGAGACCAAACATTCTATCGTAAGTTTTATAAACAAAAGTACATTGCAGCTCACAGATTGGAGATTGCACCCTGGGAAAATTTTAAATTTGCCTTCAGTGAGATGCTTTATTACGGAGAGACTGACCCCAAAATGATCTATTTCATTCCGGTCATGTTTTTCTGGTCTGCCCAACATCAAACTAATGATCAGGATAACGAAGAGCTGGGTTTTGATGTGGAATGGATTCCCACTGATTTTTGTAAACTATATGGCTCCATGATAATCGATGATATTAGGTTAACAAAGATTTTTGATGAAGATGAATCACTTAACTATCTTGGATACCAGGTAGGAACAAAATTAGTCGAACCGCTTATGCCAAACTTGAATATGCAAATTGAATATACTCACATCAATCCCTGGGTTTATACCCACAAATTCCCCATAAATCGCGCTACTACAGATGATTATCTTATGGGTTTCTGGTCAGGGCAGAACTCAGATAACTTATTTTTGGAAATGAACTATGACTTAGACTCCAGGCAAAATATCTCATTAGCCTTCTCCCACTATCGCAAGGGAGCTCAAGATAGTACTTACAAACAGTATGAATGCCCGCCTTCTGAAAAATTTATGTTTGGACATCAATATACACGCAACTCTGTCAATTTACAATATACAAGAGAGCTGTTTGAGTATCTAACAGCTAGCGTTGGGCTCAAATTTCAAAATATAAATGTCAACGAAGATAATATTGAAAAAGCAGAACAGGGAATTTATGTTAACCCTGTTTACTACAAAAATGACTTTGATCGTTATTCTGCTTCAATTTCTTTTACTTACGGTCTTTAGTTTTCGCTATAGCCGATGAAAAAAATACTTTTCCTATCTTTATTACTCTTTGCAGCTGTTAATCTATCTGCAATTTCATTAAAACAGGTTTATGAATCAGCACCAGCCGCAGGTGGATACGACAAATATCTAGAGCTTGAAACAGGTCATATTTACACGGGCGGACTCCTAATTGGTAAAGTTCTGGATCCTGTTAATTCCGAGCTTTCCGGTTATGAAGGTAGGGATGTAAGAATTGCGGGTAATGGTGCAATTTTAGACCTACAGGGTGAGCAGCTTTGTATCTCCTACTGCGAAAATGAATTGGCAATTGACAATTGTATTATTATAAACGGTAATATTAGATTTAGGGGAATAGCACAGCCCGATACTACAAGTATGCCCACCGGATTTGTTAAATACTGCACATTCTATAATACAGATGACTACGGTGTGCGATTACAAGGAGCAGGCGATAGCATTACGATTGAGCGTAATATTTTTGTAGATGCTGTTGATACAGGTCCCGGATTTATTTATACGAATGGGACCTCAACCCCACTTATAATTACAGGCGCCAATGTAGCAATAAGCGTTTTTTATAATACCTACGGCATCCCAAATTTACTTCACAATTGGTCTTTTCATACTGAACCCGCCATTAATGCTGACAGTACCAGACATTTTGTAGCTCTGTGTGAATACGGATGAGTCATTCCGCAAGTAGTCAGTCTGGCTACACAATACAACATCATAGGACAGAATCCTCAGCTTATAAATCCGGAAAACGGAGATTACAGAGTTACCCCCGGCTCCCCGGCGGAAGATTATGGCTGTCAGATTTTTCCACCCGATTTAAACTATAAAATTCAAAACGCTTATAATAGCAAACCTAAACTCAATAATTGTTCTAATAAAGAGACAATTGAAGTATACCAGGATATTAATACAAATACTTGCTGGAATGCTGATACTGTGAAAATATTGGATAATATCACTATAACCGACGAAGCATTGCTTACAGTGAGCCCGGGCACAAAAGTTGAATTTGGTGGTTTTTATCATATTAAGGTAGAAGGAGCGATCCAGGCTAACGGGGAGGCAGAGAATAGGATTATTTTTTCCTCACACAATCCACAGGATTTTAGTATTGATTATGCAACAAGTGGAGCCTGGAATGGGATTAAATTTACAAACACCTCAGCACTTAATCCTGTGTCAAAATTCGAATACTGCAATTTTGAATACTCAAAATCATTTGGGGATACCGCAAAGGGAGGTGTTATTTCTGCTTACGGATATTCTAACCTAAGATTAGTCAATAGTGAATTCAGCAACAACCTAGCAGATTACGGCGGAGCTATAAGCTTGGAATATCAGTCATCACCCACAATCTTTGGCTGTCTTTTCAAAAATAATCATGCCTTTATTAACGGTTCACCCATCTACTGCTCCTATTCATTTCCCAAAATTACTAACAGTACAATTGTAAATAACACAGTATTATACGACGATATCTACTACAAAACAGGAGCAATTTATACATTTATCTCTAAACCAAAAATTACAAACAATATTTTTTGGAATAATATCTCAAATTATTTTACGGAAGAACAACTTATCGAATGCAAAGGGTATTATACAACTTATAACGATATCCAAAACGGACACCCTGGTAAAGGTAATATTGATCTCGACCCCTTATTCATAATTTCCGGTGAAATACCCTTCTCACTTACTGACGCTTCCCCCTGCATTGATGCCGGCTCTCCGGATACTACTACTATTTTTATTTCCGGTTCTGACCTGGAAGGTAATCCGAGAGTATTCCAGAACAAAATTGATATGGGAGCGTATGAATGGCATGATTCCATTGGGGTAGATACCGGATATAGCAATCCTCTATCAGAAGCAATATGCTATCCAAATCCCTGCCATGGATTAGCAAAATTTGAATTTAAATTGAATAAAAACATTTTAAAACAAAACAAAATTGAAAGTGGAGTTCTTAGTATTTATAATATTAAAGGTAGAAAAATTACTACTGTAAAAGCACTTAAAGAAAAAAACATGTTGGGTTCAGAAAATTTTTATGCAGAATGGGATGGCACTAACTCTAGAGGGATTTCTGTTCAAACAGGGATTTATTTTTATCAATTTGAAATTAATGACAAAATATACGCACAAAGCAAATTAGTTTGGATTAGATAAACTCAACTCATTTTGATATAAATTATATCCATATAATATTGCACCAATTTGTCTAAAATATTTTAAGCATCTTATCTGCCTTAGCTGTAGCTATTTACAAAATATTGAAAAGTTTGGCACACTTTTTGTACTAAATATTGGTAAATACATAAGTGAAGGAGTAAAAGATGAGACGGAAAAAAGTTTTGGAAATATGGCAAAAAAGAAAAGAATACTACAGAAAACGCAAATGGTAAAATCAAAAAATCAGGCATAAAGAAGCAGGAAGGAAGAGATCCTTCCTGCTTTTTTTGTTTTGCAGGAGAAAGATTAAACAATCCAATTTTCTGAAGGGGCACAGAACTAAAATCTGGTTATCAAAATTAAACATTTTTTGTTTCAATTTGATATAATTATATCTTTATTTCATCTTTCGAAATTAACTTAACCAGGGACTAATTTTAGTAAATACCCTGTAGAGTGCAACTTACTATCTATACAAAAACTTTGGCACGGTTTTTGTACTTAATAAAAGTAAATACATAATAAAAAGGAGTAAAAATGAAAAAAAGAAAAGTTTTAGAAATATGGAATGAAAAGAAAAAAAGTTACAGAAAGCGCAAGTGGTAACCCAAACAAAGTCGTCCTCAAAAGCAGGTGAGTGCAATAATCTTACCTGCTTTTTTTATTTTATGATTGAAATTTTAATTTAGCAAGTTAGATGTATAGCCAGAACAACATCATCTTTATTTTCTTCTTTATTATACAGCTTGCAAGCTTCCTTTGACTTTTCTGCAACTAAATTAATATCCAATTCTTCCGCCTTTTGTTTAACTTCTTTAGAAACCGACATAAATCCGTGATAGCCTTTTCCAATAATCAATTTTTTTGGTCTTAATTTAAATACATCCTTAAGGTCTTGAACCTGCAAAAAATGTCCCCGGGCTCTCCACCACTCAGATTTTACATATTGGGGAAAAATTATGACGTCATTCTTGTAAATCTCTCCGTCAATCTCTATCTTACCAAATTTATAATTGTTTATTTTCATAATAATTTATTTTGTTTGTAATTTGCTCAAAATTTCGTTTTTGTCTAATAAAGGATTCTTATACCAAATATTTTTTGCTTTTTCCAGCAATTCACCTACCTGAGGTCCTTCTACTAGTTCAAACTCACACATAATATCTTCTCCGTCAACGGGAAAATTTAGATCCTGCAGCTCTTTTTCTAATGCTTTTATTCTTGTTTTCAATTTTTCCAATTTATTAGCATACTGCATGTAATAAGTATGAGCTTGATAAAAGGCAGATAATACATCCAAAATCAAATCTATATATCCATCATTCTCATAGATGATCTTTCGCAGTTCTGCATTGGTGAAATCGTGATTTTGATTGATTTTAAGGCTGATTTCTTTAAAATTTTTATGGAGTTCGATCACCTCCCGAATTTGTTTATTAGAAAATTTTAACCTCCTTAAGATTTTTTCGATATTTACCAGATCAATCTCACACAAAAGAATTACCATTCTTACAGAAAATTTTTTAGGAGACTTTTCAAGAGCATTTAATAATTGAATTATAACTTCTGACTTTCTTAACTCCGGGATTACGATTTCCATTAAATTATATTTAAACATCAATTCCACACCACGAGCCGGATCGGGGGAAAGCAAAATATTCTCTAGTTCGTCTCTTTGTCTTTCTCTGGAAATATTTATCAGTGTCTCCGAATTGCTTTCAATTCCTTTGGCAGTTTTAGAATCTATACGGAAATCAAGCTGAACTGAAAACCTCACTGCCCTGAGCATACGTAAAGGGTCTTCAGCAAATATCTCATCAGGTTCACTGGTGGCTCGAACAATTTTATTTCTTATATCCTCTCTTGCCTGTCCCGTAAGGTCCAGGATTTCTCCAGTGCTAACATTCAGCAATAATGTATTAATGGTAAAATCTCGTCGTATTATATCCTCTCGGATGGTGCCGTGATCAACATCGGGTTTTCTGGAATTTTTTTTATAAAATTCCTTTCTAGTCATAACAAACTCAATTTTATGTCCATCAATATTTATTACTGCAGTGCTAAAACGCGAGAATACAACCGGTTTTGTGGAAATATTCTTCTTGTAAAGATAATTTGCCAGTTTGATTCCGCCATCTTTCATCTCTACCACAATATCCATATCATTACTGATTTTGCCCATCACTTTGTCACGCACAAACCCACCCACAACATATGCTTTGTCTTCAAATTTTGTGTTTTCTATAGCATCAGCAATTATTTCAATAATATTTTCCATAATAGTTTTCTCTATCAGGTTATACCCATTACAATTGAAATGACAATAACCGCTATCAAGCCAATACTGATAATTATCGCCACGGGATTAGCAAAATTCATGGTCCAGCCTACCCCAATCCTTTTTTCAACAAATATAGCCGGATCGTCCGGATTATAGTAGAAAATTCCTGATTTCCAATATTTATCGTCGTCATAACCTTCTGCCTTTTGCTCCTCTTCCTCTTCAATATTTACCCGTATTTTTGCACCGGATTGCCCCAGTTTTAGCGAAAGATAAATTGCAGCAAAAACAATAATGAATATAATGAACATCATGAAAAAGAAAACATAATAGGGAGGCAAAGGATAAATTCCCAGCTGGCTTAAACTCGATAAAAACAAGGAAAGAATAATTGCAGTCCCGCTTAAAAAAGTAAATTTAGACCATTTATATCTAAAAATACGATTCTGAATGGATGATTTTTTGGGCTGGGTGCTATCAATATTTTGCTTGGCGATCTTTATAATGAAGTTTATGAAGAAAAAAATTACAAGAAAAAATAAGGAAAGAAGAGGTATCAGGAAAGATGTAAAAAAATTCTTGGAAGCATAATTTGTGACCTCTCCCGATAAATCATAGTTCATAGGAATTTTTTCCGGTATTGAATGGTAGTTTAGCGCAACAATACCAAAATTTAGTAAAACAATAACCAAAGGCAGGAGATACCATAAAGAAGATATGGTCAAATCTTTTTTATGGAAAGACGTATCTACAGTAATAGTCGAATTTGTTTGGGGTGGCATCTTAGTGGGGTCAGATTTGATCGCCTTCATTTTTTTATTAAAATAGGCATAAAAAATAAACATGACAAGTGCCTGTATGATAATTAGTAAGCCCCCCAAATTCAGGTCCTTTGTATTTGACAAAAAGAGACCGGAAAAAGCAATATAGAAGATCATAAAAATGGGAAAAGAAATTTTAAAATGCTTTTTTATCTGTAATACATCCTCCGAATCCTGCATAGAATGAGGAAATTTTACGCCAAAGATAATGTTTTTTCTGGAAAGCATAGGAATTATATATCCAAAAAATGCGATTATTATCATGAACGGCAGATAAAACCAGAACGGATTCATCGTTTCAGTCATTTATCCCCCGGGAGAATTTTTGGTACAACTCGCCAATAGTTTTGGATATATCCTCTTTACTTAAGCCTCTACAAAAAGCTTCAGAAATCAGAGTTTCCAGTCTTTTGTTTAACTCAACTATAAAATCCGGATGATGCATCTCTTCCCAGGAATTTACTTGAACGCCTTTACGTTTGTGGATAGAGACAAAACCCTGATTTTCCAGAACCTTGTAAGATTTATTAACTGTATGCATGTTTATACCAATATCTTTTGCCATACGACGTACAGAGGGTAAAGTTTCACCTTCTTCCAGCTCACCTTTAGCTATACCTTTTACTATTTGATTCCTCAGTTGAAGGTAAATTGGTGTTTTACTCTTAAAATTAATATTTATATACATATTGAACCTCGCTTACTGCTCTATTAGCTATAGAAAAAGTATAACAATTTCAATGAATGTCAAATTTTAACAAATTATGAATCAATTAGTTGATCTTTCAAAAATTTACCTGTATAGGATTTTTTGCATGCAGCAACTTCTTCGGGAGTTCCGGCGGTAACAATTTGTCCACCCTCTTCTCCTCCTTCCGGTCCAAGATCGATTATATGATCTGCACACTTTATTACATCAAGGTTATGCTCTATAACGACCACTGAGTTACCTTTATCAATTAGTCGGTTTAAAACAGCTATTAACTTTTTTATATCATGAAAATGCAAGCCTGTAGTTGGCTCATCTAAAATATACAGGGTATTTCCTGTACTTCGTTTGCTCAATTCACGCGACAGTTTTACTCTTTGTGCCTCACCCCCGGAAAGAGTATTGGATGGTTGACCCAACTGGATATATCCCAGACCAACATCGAATAAAGTTTTTAAACGTCGTTTAAGCGGAGGAATATTTTGGAAAAACGCCAGTGCTTCTTGCACATCCATATTCAAAATGTCGTATATATTTTTCCCTTTGTATTTTATCTGTAATGTTTCACGATTGAACCTCTTACCTTCACATACATCACAGGTTACATAAACATCCGGCAAAAAGTGCATCTCAATCTCTTTTACACCCTTACCCTGGCAAGCTTCACAGCGACCACCTTTAACATTAAAACTAAATCTGCCAGGTTCGTAACCGCGCACCTGTGCTTCGGGAGTTTTGGTAAAAATATCTCTGATATAATCAAAAACTTTTGTGTAAGTAGCTGGATTTGAACGAGGAGTTCTGCCTATTGGATCTTGAGTAATATTTACGATTTTATCTATCTTGTCATGAAACAGCAACTTGTCGTATTTTCCTTCTGCATGCGAGCCATTATAAAGCCTATTAGCAAAAGCAGGATATAATGTTTGATTTATGAGCGAACTCTTGCCCGAACCCGAAACACCGGTAATACATATGAAGAGTGCAAGGGGAAATTCCACATCAATATTCTTGAGATTATTTTGTGTAACTCCGGTGATTTTAAAGTATTCATCACTTTTATTTCTATATTTTTGGGGCCTGGGAATTTCTAATTTTCTGGAAAGGTATTTTCCGGTTAAAGACTTGTCGTCTTTCTCAATTGCTTCCGGAGTTCCCTGGGCTACGATTTCTCCGCCGTTTATTCCTCCCATAGGTCCAAAATCCAGAACATGCTCAGCTGCTTCTATCATTTCCTTGTCGTGTTCTACGACGATTACTGTATTTCCTATATTTTTTAAATCAACCAGCATATCTATAAGCTTTTTGTTATCGCGATGATGCAGACCGATAGTTGGTTCGTCAAGTATATACATCACACCTACCAGTCCACTGCCGATCTGGCTAGCAAGCCTTATTCTTTCTGCTTCCCCACCGGACAGAGTGGGAGCGCTTCGATCCAGAGTAAGGTAATGCAAGCCCACGTTTACCATAAATTGCAGTCGTGCACTTATCTCATTCAAAAGCTCTGAAGCTATTACCTTTTTTTCTCCACTCAGGGCAATATTATCTACAAAATCCAGCACATCCCTCACCGACATTTTAGTTAATTCTGTAATCGTTTTGTCTTCGATCTTCACATGACGACTTTCGATGCGTAGTTTTTCTCCGTGGCACACATGGCAGGGTTTGTTGCTATAATACCCCATGTACATCTTATGCATAGACTCAGATTTAGTTTCATTAAGACGACGTTTTATCATAGGAATAATACCTTCAAATTCAGTACTAAAATGTCCAGAACCGGAATCTCCCTGCCATGTTATTCTAAACTTTTTACCTCTGGAACCATACAAAATAATATCTTTTGCTTCTTCATTTAGCTTATTCCAGGGAGTAGCCAGTGAAAAATTGAACTCATCTTTTAATTGCTTCAGAATTTTGTAACGCCAGGAACTTTGTTTTCTGCGTAATGGCCCCCAAAGTTTTACAGCACCATCCAAAATGGATTTTGATTTATCAGGTATGATCTTATCTACATCTATTTCCATGCGTGTACCTAACCCATTGCAGGCTTTGCACATTCCTACGGGACTGTTGAAGGAAAACATTCTGGGAGTGAGATCAGGATAGCTAATATTGCATTCGGGGCATGAGTTATGGAGGGAGAAGAGTTTTTGTTCCTTTTTATCAATAAAGTCTATCATAACCGTACCGTCTGCCAGCTCCAGTGCAGTTTCCAGGGAATCTGTAAGACGACTTTTAATCTTGTCTTTTATCTTAATCCTGTCCACTACAGCCTGTATATTGTGCTTGCTTTTTTCATCCAATGTTATCTTTTCATCCAGAGAATGAACAATACCATTTATTCTTACTCTAACATATCCCTCTTTTTTCAATCTATCCATAATTCCTTCATGAGCTCCCTTGCGCTGTTTTACCAGCGGGGCCAGGATCTGAATCTTGGTATCTTGAGGTAAGGAAAGCAGGTAATCAACGATCTGGTCCGAAGTCTGGGACGTAACCGGATTTCCACACTTATAGCAGTATTGAGTTCCGATTCGAGCATAGAGAACGCGCAAATAATCATATATTTCTGTTACAGTTCCCACAGTGGAGCGCGGATTATGGCTGGCTGCTTTTTGTTCTATCGAGACTGCAGGTGAAAGCCCTTCGATATAATCTACATCGGGTTTTTCCATCTGACCCAAAAATTGCCTTGCATAAGAAGAAAGAGATTCCATGTAGCGTCTCTGACCTTCTGCAAATAGAGTATCAAAAGCCAGAGAGGATTTACCCGAACCACTAACTCCTGTAAAAACTATGAGCTCATTTCGGGGGAGTGTTACGTCTATCGATTTTAAATTATGTTCTTTTGCACCTTTTATCTTAATTTTATCTTTCATAATCATTTTACCTGTAATTTAATAATAATTTTTTTAATTTATTTAAATGCCATTTCTTTGTCAAGAAGCTGATATTAAATTCACGGAGTTATATAAAAAACATAAATAACTTGATTTCTTTGCCTAATTTAAAATTTTATGTTGTATATGAAAAATGAGCTATTCAAGAAAATTAAGCGGTACGAAACAATAGATTCAACTAACCTGGAAGCCAAGCGACTTCTCAAAAATAATGTGTTTGATTCCAATTTTGTGATTCTAGCTAAAACCCAAACTAAAGGCATGGGACGTCGCCACAACAGGTGGTATTCTCCCCCGGGTGGTCTCTGGTGTTCATTGGTACTTAAAGAGCAAATTTTTCAATCGAATATTACCTTATTCACCGGAATAATTCTGCATAAAGCTCTGCGCAATTTACTACCAAACTCCCCCCTCAAGATCAAATGGCCCAATGATATATTATGGAAAAATAAGAAATTAGCCGGAATATTAACTGAGACGAGTCATAGTTCTACCATCATAGGAGTGGGATTGAATTTGAATCAAACCGAGTTGGATTCAGAAATTGCCGAGATTGCCACTTCTGTGCGTATTGAAACAGGAAAAATTGTTGATAAAGATAAATTTTTAAATACATTCTTAGATCAATTTACCGGGCAGTTTAATCATTATAAAGAAGATAATTTGCAGGATTTTTTGCAATATTATCGTGAAAATTCTTATCTAACAGGTAAATTATGTACTATAGAAACTGGCAGAGAAAGTGTGCAAGGAGTTGTTCAAGGAGTTGACAGTGGCGGCGCCTTAGTTATAAAAGTTGACGATGAAAAACGCAAGATCATATCTGCGGACAGAATTGAAATACATAAAGTTTAGAATAATTATTTACCCCGGTAGCTCAGCAGGATAGAGCAGCGGTTTCCTAAACCGCAGGTCGAAGGTTCGAATCCTTTCCGGGGTATTTTGAATAAAACCAAAAAAGGAGTAATCATGCAAGTATTAATAATCTATTATTCTCGCACAGGAAATACAAAAAAATTTGCTTATGAAATTGCCAAAGGTGTAGAGAGTATTAAAGACGTAAAAGTTGTAGTCAAAACATGTGAGGAAGTTCAAAAAGAAGATTTTATAAAATCAGAGGGAGTCATCGTTGGCTCTCCCGTATATTTTGGCACTATGGCAGCAGAAGTGAAAAAAGTTTTGGATGATTTTATCGGTACGAGAAGAAAGATGGAAGATAAAGTGGGAGCTGCTTTTGCTACATCCGCTCACCATACAGGTGGCAAGG
The DNA here is from genome assembly GCA_018334695.1 of Candidatus Cloacimonadota bacterium. Lineage (GTDB taxonomy): Bacteria > Cloacimonadota > Cloacimonadia > JGIOTU-2 > JGIOTU-2 > TCS60. The sequence goes on along the minus strand of JAGXLO010000053.1, from coordinate 2,716 downwards.
AGACCACTATACTATCTATTCTGGAAGGATTGCTTATTTACGGTATGATAGTTGTAGGTGATCCTTTGAGTTCTGGCGGGCACTACGGTGCAGCCTTTGCCGGTGAAATGACGGACAAATCACAAAAGGAAGCACAGGCTCTGGGAGCAAGAGTAGCAAGTTTAGTTAAAAAGTTGAATTGATTTTTTTCTAGAACTAAAATTTATTGACCTATTTTAGATAATGAATTATAAAAATTTCAACGATAAAAAACAGGAAGGTTAAAAATGAATAAATTAATTAATCCAATAATTATGGCATTACTACTTATAATTTTCCCTGCCTGTAAAGAGGATAAAACTCCCAATGATTTTACTACAGCCCGCAAACAAATGGTGCAAAGGCAGTTGGAAGGTAGAGATATTACGGACAAAGCAGTTCTGGAAGCAATGCAAAAAGTAGAACGGCACAAATTTGTACCACCGAATCTCAGAAACATGGCTTATGCGGATCGCCCTTTACCCATCGGAGAAGGGCAAACCATATCCCAACCCTATATCGTAGCACTTATGACTCAACTGGCTGATATTCAACCTCATGAAAAAGTGCTGGAAATAGGCACAGGTTCCGGCTATCAAGCAGCAATTTTAGCATCATTGTGCCATCAGGTTTATACTATTGAAATAATTGAATCACTCTGTGAACAAGCAAGAATAAGGCTGACAAATCTGGGATACAAAAATGTTTATGTGAAATGCGGTGACGGATTTAAAGGCTGGAAGGAGCATGCTCCCTACGATGCTATAATCGTAACTTGCGCCCCTCCGGAAGTTCCTCAACCACTTATCAATCAACTTGCCGAAAAAGGCAAAATCGTCATCCCTGTAGGAACTCAATGGCAGGAACTAAAAGTTATTACTAAGGAAAATGACAAAATAAAAACAAGTGATATAATTCCGGTTAGATTTGTACCTATGACCGGGGAAGAGGTGGAGAAGATGTGACTGTGGGACGCTGTGATTATGAGACTGTGTGACAGTGAGAGAGCGTGACTGTGTGACCGTGAACGATGAAGAAGGTGAGATGGGAAAAAGAGAAAAGCAGTAAGTAGTAAGGAGAGGATGCAGGATTCAGGGATCAGGATTTAGAGAATAAGTTACAAGTGACTAGTGACGAGTGACGAGAGAAAAAAAGCAGAAAGCAGAAAGTAGAAAGTAATTCTGGTCCTAATATAAGGTGACACTGAGAAAGGCAAAAACTGGCAATATCTGAAACAGAGAAAAGACTGTGAGACTATGAGACTGTGAGAAGAGAGGATAGAGGATTTTTGAAAAAAGTGACGAGTAACTAGTGAGGAGTGACGCGTATAAAAAAGGTGAAAAGGGAAAAGCAGTAAGTAGTAGGTAGTAATTAGATGAGGATTCAGTATTCAGAGGTTAGGATGTAGAGAAAAAGGGAAAAGAAAAAAAGAAGTTGTGACTAAAATTTTTAACAAAAATTCCAAAAAAAACACTGTCACTCTGATGAACGAAGTGAAGAAGTTTACAATGCCGCTTTAGCGGAAGCGGGGTGTGTAAATAATACTTCTACTTTCATTTTTTCTTTGCTTGCCCGGTGGAATCCGACAAGTCGGTGTGCCAAGCCCAATTCCCCACCAAAACTTGGGTTCAGAATCAATCGGACTCGACTTCAGGGGATCCGCCGGCTGGCGGAGACACTGGAGTTGAGAACGATGGAGGTTTACATGTGGTCTGAACTCCGGTACAAGCCCGAAGTCCAGTCCACCGAAACTTGACTTGAGTCTGATCATTCCTAAAATTATGGAATTATTGACAAATTTTGAACGAATTTCATTTTTTTTTGTAATCATCTATCATAAAAATTTTATATTCTGTATTTTAGCATAAATTTGTATCCAAATTTACAAATACAAATTAATTGACAAATCTTTTTAATTTTCTTATAAAAGAAGGGCATTTTATTTCTTTTTATTTTATAAGATTGATAAAATGTCCATAAAATAATTATAATTTCAGTTTATTTGCTTAAATTCTTATTCTTTAATCACATGATTTAAAAAATCTAATTAACAAAACGGTAGATAAAAAGGAAGGGAAATAAAATATGACAGAAAGTTCATTTGAGAAGATACCCCCTGGTTTTTTCAAGAAGTGGCAGGAAATAGCTAACTTAATTGCAAATATTATGAATGTTCCCGCAGCTTTGATTATGAAAACCGAAGACGAGTTTATGGAAGTTTTCATTTCAAGCCAGACCAAAGATAATCCATATAAGGTTGGAGACAAAGAACATTGGCACGGATTATACTGCGAAACGGTGATTAAAACGCAAAAAAAACTCCTCGTTCCTAATGCTCTCAAAGATAAAAACTGGGATAAAAACCCCGATATTAAACTCGGCATGATAGCCTACCTCGGTTATCCGATAAATTTCCCTGATAAAAAACCTTTTGGAACTTTATGCGTATTAGATAAAAAGGAAAGGCGATTTAGTGCTGAGAACGAAAAATTATTACTGCAATTCAAAAAGGTAATAGAACTTGATTTAGCCTTGATTTTTACGTTAGAGTTAGATAAAAAATTTAGCCACGTTGATATCATTCAAAAATTATCAGAAAAGAATGAAGAATATCAGGCAAAAAATGAGGAACTTAAACAAGCCAATGAGAAATTATTAAAAGCTAAACAAAAAGCTGAAGAAAGTGAAGAAACCTACC
>JAGXLO010000052.1 GCA_018334695.1 Candidatus Cloacimonadota bacterium | reverse complement strand
TGCTGTAAGGCAGGTGCCCCAGATGATATCTATTATGGTAATGGTCAGGGGCCAGTTTTTGAGGGTGGCCAGGTTGGTCAGGTCATAAGTGGCGTAAGCCATAAAGCCGAACACTGCCCCCAAAAGCAGAGCAGTAAGAGCAGAATTTTTAGCTATGGCTGGATAAACAGCCAGAATCTGAATGCCGATAATGTAAAGCAAGTAGAAAATAATGGCTGCTGTCCAGTTCACCTGGTCCGACAAAAAATTCCCCAGATAATTGCGATACATATTTTTGGCAACTACTCCCAGCCAGATCATATCGATAACGAAGAAGAAGATGGCTGTGAGGACGTAGCTTATGAAATATTTAATAATACTCATATTTTTCACCTTTATAATTTTGTTGCATTTTTTAAACTGCATACAGACAAATAGTCACTAACGTACAGCCTGTAATTCCTGCAATTGACTACTAGTTAATAAATTATGTATATTAATGGTTTGTTTATCAGTGACGTTATTATCCTCTAATCTATTTCAGGTTTATTGGGATTACCTGCACTATGCTTGGAACATTAGATAAATATTTTTCTAATGTTGTCAAATTTCTTGGATATTAGTGAAGAAGTGATTTACCACTAGGAGAGAGTGACTGTGAGACAATGTGAAAGAGGAGATGGGGAGAAAGAATGGCAAGATAAATGTGGAAGTGTATACAAAATGTATAATGTAAAAATGTAAAATGTAGAATGGAGTAAAAAATTTAAGGGTAAAAATAGAACAATCGCACTTGTCCTAAAAAACATTGTCACTCTGGAGGAATGGAATGACGAAGAGTCTCCCTGGAGGCACCAAAATCTTAAGTGAAGATGAAGTTTCTAAATTCGCTAAATCTATGAATTATTTAATGAATTCAAATCTCAGCGCTTACTTTCGGCAGATCCTTCTTCGTCACGATGAATCGTGACTCATCGAGGATGACAAAATTCGTTTGTTAAAAGTATATCATTGAATTTAAATTATGGTTCTTTCTGTGAGGAAAATTGTGAAACGCTTGCATATTTAAAAACAACTAAAAAACATTGTCACTCTGATGAGCTCAGCGAAGAAGAGTCTCCCTAAAGCTGGAAATAAACTAATAAATGTGAAAATACACCGCCAAGGCGGAAAGGAAGTAAGTAGTAAGAAGTAGGTAGTAGTTAAGAGCAGGGGGCAGGATTCAGGATACAGAAAAAAAATAGTAAGAAGTAGGGAGTAATTAGATGAAAAAGTAACGAGTGTAAAACAGGTGAATCCGCCAGTGGGCGGACAAGGTGATGAAAGAAAGGAAAAGATCAAAAAAAGTAATTGAAATTCAATGCAAAAAGCTTTGGGATGAAACATTTGGAGTAGCCGACTCTGTCGGCTGTTTTTCTATTTTTTTTAATTAATCAACAAATTTGTAATGTTTAACGCCAGCGAGATGAATCGCTGACTCCAAAAAAACTATTAATTTTTAGCCGGCAAAGTCCGCTCCGTGATGTAAGGTTTTTTTACCATGAAGTTGCTCATGGCAGTCTCGCAAATCGGAGTTAAGGAATCAGTATTCAAAAAACAGGATGATACTTACTTAAAGTAGTTTTTGATGTTATTTCCTATATCATTTTTTTCAATGTTGTCGGCATCTTATTAGTAGATAATAAAAGCCCGACTTGTCTTGGACAAATCGGGCAGAACAATTATTTATTACCAATGGATCTATTTTATCTTATCAAAATAATTTTCTGTGTATCATATACTTTTCCATTGACCTGCAAACGATAAAGATAAATGCCGGCTTGCTGAGTTTTTCCATCAGTGTTAGTTCCATCCCATTTAAAATTCCTTTTCTGATTACTAAAACCGTCATACAAATTCTTAATTAGTTGTCCTTTGATATTAAATAGATCCAGGCTTACGTGAGAAGTATGGGGCAATTGAAAAGATATTTTTGCTTTCTCCCCCAGAGCCGGGTTAAAGGGATTGTTGCTAAGAGCATAGAGTCCGTCATGAACTATCGGTGGTACTTCACCGTTGCCGGGATCCGTATTGGATGCTACATAGATCTCTTTTGGACCGTTAACATTTGTTTTTCCTGCCAAGTCTATGTTCTCAATCCAGTAATAATAGTAGGTCTCAGGTTCTGGTTGCAGGGAATTATCCGTAAAGGTGTAATCATGTGGTTCTGTCGTTGTGCCATAACCCTCGATCAAATTGTTATTAATTTTTTCCGCCTTGGAAAAGTTATCCTCATTAGAGCGGTAAACAGACCAACCGATATTATCTTGCTCTGACATGGTTACCCAGTACAGAGTGGCAGTATTATTCATATATTGAGCGACAAAGGTTGAGAGTTCAACGGGAAGTGTCAATCCGCCTTCACCGGTCTCCGTCCAATCCTGGTCATCTCCTGTGGAAGTATCGATTGTATTGCTGTAAGAATTACTTTCCGGAGGGTCTTCCCCGGGCGGGTCCGCTTCTACATAAATTTCTATAAAATCACCATTGCTCCAACCCAGAGTTCCATAATCAATCAGGATTGTATCCCCGGAAGCAGTCATTTCCGCATCCCCATAGAAAACGGTATCAGCTTTCATATCATGATTAACAGCCCAGGCAGTATCCAATTCGGTCGGAAAGTCACAGGAGCTACCATCATTATATTCAACCTGCAAAAAAATGAGAGGACCTCCTTGTTTGAGTCCTGAAACGAGGAGTGAATAGTCCTGTCCGGGTGAAATCGAATTCTTATGACTAACCCGGACGGTATAGGTACCACTTACAGGATTATCAATTGTAATTGTTTCAACATTATCAACATCATTATCTCCGGAGTTTGTGGCAGCTGATGAAGGATTGGAACCATCTAAACTCCAGGGGTAATAAGTTGTTCCATCTTTAGTCAATCTTAAGTCGAGATCATTTACAAGCATGGGGGTGGTGGGATCCAACGCTTTTGCTGTGGGAGTTCCGGCGGGGTCAGTCCAACAAATCGTTATATTTATATCTGACAGCCCCTCTGAATAATATGAATATTCAGCAGTTGAGCCGTCATTTAATGTATATTCATTAATAAGCCCTCCCTGGATATTATCATTTGTGATTAGTTCGGCAGCACCCTGGGCATTCAAAAGACCCCAACCAAATTCATAATCCGGACCATTATTAGAACCGGCTTCATTTGCTGTGTTGATTGCTAAGCCTTTCAGAGTCGCAGATTTCATATATGAAGCATGTAATTGGTTGTAATATTCTTGTAATAGAGATAATGTACCTGTTGCATTTGGAGATGACATAGAAGTTCCGCTTTTAGTAGTATAGTCACTATTATTATCATCATCGCAAGAGTAAAGTGTTTGACCATTAGCAACGATGTCAGGTTTTATTCTCCCATCATCGCAGGGTCCCCAGCTGCTATAACTTTCCATTACAACTGAACCTGTTCCGGAATACCCCCCGGTAATGTCTTGTATTGAGCCGATGGTTAGTATGTTTTTAGCAGAGCCTATTTCTCCTATACAATCATAACCTGTACCGCCATTACCATCGGGAGGAGGATCACTTGGGCTACCTGTTCCCGTATCATTTCTATCATTTCCCGCGGATTTCACAATTAAATAATAAGGTGCATTAATCGCTATGTTATCAATTGTTTGTGTATTGGAAGAATAAAAACCAAATCTGTAATCTTCAACTGTACTTATTGATGAATCTCCGTACCATTCCCAGGAGGAGCCATTCCAATACCAACCGGTTATGTAACCATAGGAATGATTTGATAAAATCATACCGGATGCAGCAGCTGATGACATTTCTGAGTAATCATTATTCCAATCATAGGCATCCAGATTCGCCTGATAAGCCATACCTTTGGCATTACTGTCATTTCCTGCGGATATGATCGTTCCTGCAACATGAGTAGTATGGCTGGAAGTTCCGGAGCTACCATCACCATCTGTTACCCTCCCACTTAACTCTTGATGCGTAGTTAGAACATCTCCACCATCCCATTCTCCTAATGTTCCCGATGAAATTCCACTACCGGTAAGATTCAAACCAGTTGATCCGCCAGGCCACAATTCATCAGTATCCACTGTCTTTGCTGCATTGAGATTGTTTGTAATGTAGTATAGTGGTAAACCCTTTTCATCCAGGGCTTGAATTTCCATAATAGTACCATTGGCAAATTCCTGTTTGATAATCCATCCATTTTGTTGCGCAGCTCTTACAGCTTCTGCTTTTCGCTTTTCATATTCCGCTTGAAGATGCTTTGAAAGCTGCATCAATTTTTCTTCATTTGTATCTCCGGCAATTATTGTATTTGAATTTACAAAAAATAAGTTTAATGATACTATAACCAGGATAAATATTTTTTTCATAAATTTTTTCCTTTCATTTTTTGTTTTAGTTATCATCTTCCTTGTTTTTTTCAACCTTCTCCTTTTTCTTGGGCTGCTTCTTGGGTTTGAACTGACCGCAATTTTGATTGGGAGCGGTTACCATTCCCATCCACTTGGAAGAAAAATTATCACAATGCCTGTGTTTCCAATAAACACAATTTTTACAGGCGATCTTTATATCTTCGGACATTTATGAGTCTCCTAAAATTTATTAAAGCAAATAATCAAAATTTTCATAAACTGCCTTGACCATTGCCAGCATCAATTCGAGATCGTCATCGCTCCTGACTTTATCCTGCTCCAACCAATTGCCTTCTTCATCCAGGGTGAAAATAACAGTATCATCCAGCCAGCGTACACGAAATTGCGGTATCGAGCTCTTTTCGATTTTATAAAATCCAAAATTTGTGCTATCCTCGAACTCATGCAGATTCTGAAATAATGTCAATTTATCTTTATACGGCTTGCCCTCAGCATAAGGGCAGAATGTCGCACAATTTCCACATTCATTACAAAGAGCATCCAGATGCAAAATCTGATAAATATCTTTACCTTCTCCCTCCCTCACCTTTATCGGAATATTGGCTCGGTTGGGGCAGACATCCACACAGCGGTTACAGATAAGATTGCATTCCAGGCAGCGGCTTGCTTCCGGGGCAAAACTATTTTTTTCATCTGCCTTCAGTTTTGTGTCTTTTATCACACCTTTTTTATCCATAATACGAGCTATGGTTTCTTTTTCAGTAACAGGTAATTTTGCCCTAAATTCTTTAAATTTTATCTCATTTTTATTTAGGATAGCTTCCGCAGTACTTCTTCCGTCTGCAATTGCTTCTACCACAGTAGCAGGACCGCGTCGCGCATCTCCTCCCAGGAAGACATTTTCCAGATTTGTCTCACCCGTTTCCCTGTTTACCTGTGACATGTCGATTCCATTTCGCTCCAGAACTTCCTTATCCACTCTTTCACCAATAGCAGTTATCACTGTATCCATCTCAAATGTTTTAAATTCATTTTCCACCGGAACAGGACGTTTCCTGCCCGATGCATCCGGTTCACCCAGTCGCATAACCCGGCATTTTAATTCACCGTTTTCAAAACTTACAGGTGATAGTAATTCCAACAGCTCCACATCCTCTGCCAGTGCATTTTCCAGCTCTTCTCTGTCGGCCGGCATATATTTTTTCGTTCTGCGGTAGATGATAGAAACATTTTTCACCCCATCGATACGGGTGGCAGCTCTGGCACTATCCATAGCCGAATTACCCCCGCCGATTATTGCAACATTCTTACCGAGAGCCAGAGCTGATTTGTCACGGTTGAACTCTTCCAGAAAATGAATTCCTTCCAAAATGTTTTCATTTCCCAAATCAAGTGAATAAGGCAGAGAGGCGCCTATTCCCAGAAAAATATATTGGAAATCATCTTCTTTTAGTTTTTTAATAGAAAAATTAGTGCCAACTCCAAACTCAAATTTTACACCTGCCTTTTTGATGAATTCTATATCATTATTTATGGCAGATTCCGGTAATCTGAAATCCGGCACATAATAGCGTACGGTTCCGCCTGCTTCTTCTCGCTTATCAAGGACCGTGACATCAAAATTGTGTTTTGCCAGAAAATATGCTGCGGAAAGTCCGGCCGGACCGGCTCCGATTATAGCCACTTTACCATTTGTTTTTTCAGACGAATTTTCCCCTGAATACTTGAGCAACCCGCCGTTTTCAGCTGCAATTTTTTTGATTTCTCTGATGGAAAGCGGATTCTCATAATAATCCCTGGTACACTTGAGTGCACAAGTTTGGGGACAGATGTAACCGGTTATTGAGGGCAGGGGATTTTTGGATGTGATCAATTTAAGAGCTTCGCGATGCTGACCGTTTCCCACTAATCTTATATATTCCGGAATATCCTGATGGATGGGGCACTTTACTGTGCAGGGAGCTACCGCACAATCAAATAAAGGCAGTTCAGGCTCAATTTTATGATCTTCTTCTGCCTGCTCCTTAAAATTTTCTTTGTTTTCGCTAACCTGCTTGGCAAGTTTTTTAAGAACTTTCAAATCGATTTTATTTATAGCAAGATTACCAATATGTTCGGCAGTTAGCTCTGCCATCTGTTTTAGTTTCATGTAGCCACCCGGACGCAGGATATCTGTGGCAATCGTCACCGGATGAATCCCTGTTTTTACAAGATCTCGAATATTCCTGGCATTAGCTCCACCCGAGTAGGAGATAGTTATTTTTCCTCGCATTTCAGCTGCGATTTTATTCGCCAAATTTACAGTTAAAGGAAAGAGAGCTTTGCCGGACATATACATCTCATCTCCAGGCAGATAGTCCTTGAAATTGACCACGGGGAGAGTGTTTGTGAGTTTGATGCCAAATTCTTGTTCGTTAAGCCCGGCGAATTTTTGCAGATGTTTTAGCATTTTCATTGCCGGCTCGTACTGCATATCATCTGTAAATGATTTCTTTTTTAAGGGAATGTAATCAAAACCCATTTCTTTCAAAGTGGAGCTGACAAAGTCATATCCCAGCAATGTAGGATTCAGTTTCACAAAAGTGTGCAGATTTTTCTCTTGCAACAGATACTCGCATATTTCCTGTTGTTCGTCAGGCGGGCAGCCATGCATAGTAGAAAGAGTGATAGAATTAGAAATTTCTGCCGGAATGGAATCGATGTATTTATCCAGATTCTTATTGGAATCCTGTAAAAAATAGTTTTTATATTCCTCTTTGAGGATTTCCAGATAATCGGGGAATTTTGTATTGGAAGCATCCTTGAGAGATTCCATAAAGTTATCAATTTTATCGGTTTTTATACCTTTCAGGTCATAGCCCACACTCATATTGAAGATAACAGCCGGTTTTGGCAGGGGAGATAGGGCAAAAAGCTTGTGCAGGAAGTGAATGAGGATCCAGGCTTTGATGTATTCGTCTCGTGCTTGTTCCACCCTGAGTTCTGTGGACCATTCGGTATTATAGCCTTCATCTTCCACATCTATACATGGTTTTTCGATCTCGAGTTGATCCATTTTCTGTACGGTTTTAAGTTCAAAAAATCTGCCACCGGTCAGATAGGAAGTTATGATATTCTGGGCTAATTGAGTATTTGGTCCGGCTGCCGGTCCCAGGGGAATTCCGCATCTTTCACCAAACATCTCGAATGTGTTTTTATCACTTTTTCTGCAAAATTTTGAGGCCGGGATGGAAAAGATGGTTCTGTTGTTTTCGTACTCGGTCAGTATCCATCGAATTAATTTACTAAAACTCATACATCGCATTATATCACTCATTGTTTCTCCTTAAAGCGTGCTATCCAGAAATTGAAGAGGTGTTTGAAATGTCAAATTTTTTGGAGATTTAAGTAAAATATCACTCGCAGATAGGCGCGGAAAAAGAGGATTAAGAAGGTAGAATATAGAGAATAGAATTTTGAGATGAAATGCTCCAACTCCACATCCAACACACCACTCCATAATTCATCCCCCTTTCCTAAACATTATGCCGCAGATCTACACCTTACAACTATACCACAAATTTTATCCTCTCACATCTTTTTCTTGACTGATTTTAGTTTATAGACTTTTTTGCATTTATATAAGGAGAAATGAATTTTTAAAGGAATAATTATGAAAAAAATAATTTTTGGTTTTATCGTAATTTTACTTTTTGTTAGTACTTTTGCTATAGCTGAAAGCAACAAAGCTTTTGTTTTAAAAATCGATGGAATTATTGGACCACCTGTTCAGAACTATCTTCTTAACAATATTGAAAAGGCAGAAGAAAAGGACGCCGACTTTGTTTTGCTTGAGATAAACACTCCAGGCGGGCTATCCCAATCTATGCGTAAAATTTCTAACGAGATCATGAATTTTTCTTTACCTGTGGTGGGCTACGTAACTCCGGAGGGAGCTCATGCTGCTTCTGCCGGAGCCTTTATAATGATGGCATGTGATATAACGGCTATGACTCCCACCTCCAGCATTGGAGCTGCTCATCCTGTAAATATGGGCGGAAAAATTGACTCCACCATGGAAAAAAAAGTTGTAAATGATATGGTCACTTACATAACAGGCATGGCAAAAAAGCATAACAGAAACACAGAAGTTGCCAAGGACATGGTAAAGGAAAGCATCTCACTCACGGCTAAGGAAGCAGAAGACCAAAATGTTATCGAATTCGTAGCAAAAAGCAGAGAAGATCTATTTGCAAAATTAGACAGTCTCGAAATTGAAAAAAATGAACAAAAATACGTCCTGCATACAAAAAATCTGGAAGTGGTTTCGCATGAGATGAATATTATTGAACAGTTCCTTTACCATATTAGTAATCCTAACATCGCGTACATCCTTCTTATGCTGGGCTTTTATGGCATACTGGCAGAATTTTCTTCACCCGGTATTGGCTTTGCAGGAGTATTTGGTTCCATCTCTCTGCTTCTGGCTCTTTTTGCTCTATCCAATCTCCCGATTAATTTAGTAGGTATTTTATTAATTTTTGTAGGTATAATTTTAATTATTCTGGAGGTTCAAGTCCAATCTTCAGGCATATTAGGTATAGGAGGAGTCGTGGCAATTATTTTAGGTTCTTTGATGTTAATCCGCTCACGCGCACCATTTTTGCAAATTTCTCTAAATTTGGTACTGGGTGTTGCAATCTTTTCTGTTTTATTCTTTGCTCTACTTTTGACGCTGGTTCTCAAGGCACACAAAAGCAAGGTTAAAACCGGCAGAGAAGGTGAGGTGGGTGAAACAGGTTATGCCAGAACAACGCTTGCCCCTAAAGGTAAAGTGTGGGTGCGAGGTGAGTTGTGGAATGCGAAAAGTGCTTCAGGAAAAATAAAAAAAGATGAAAAAATACAAGTGGTGGAGATGGATGGTATGACTCTTATCGTAAAACCCAAAAAGGGTTGATTACAATACTTTTAATATATTTATTAAATTATTCATCAGGCATCTGAGCCTCCTGTCCATGGAATAACATAGACGCAGTCAAAAATATTGACATAATAATCATAGTTTTTTGATTTTTAAAAAATCTTTGGAGCCTTTTATGAAAAAAATTCTTTCTGTACTTATTATTTTAATTTTAACTGCCACTACTTTTGGTTTTGCCAAATCCGTGAATAATGATTTTACTAAGAACTGCGTGTATCTGGAACTTTTGGGACAGGGTATTTTGGGGTCTATTAACTATGAATATCGCTTTGCTAATCATTGGAGTGGCAGAGTAGGTTTCACCAAAGAAAGCATCTTTATTCCAATCGGTATGGATATAGATATTACAGGAGCTCCTCTTATGATAAATTATCTAACCGGCAGAGAATCCCATCATATGGAATTTGGTTTAGGAGTTTTTGCAGCCTGGGTAAAAGGAGATGATTTTTGGGGAATAGATGTCGATACAGAAGAAGAATTCATGCCGCTTTATACCGCCACAGCAGGATATCGTTACCAACCCCGTAAAAACGGGTTTATTTACAAACTAAGTATTACTCCGTTTGTTGACGGAAACGGGAACGGAACTCTCTGGGCAGGCTTAAGCCTAGGTTATACTTTTTAAATTATTATTAAAATTTTATGACAAAAATTGATAAATTATTAAAACAAGTAAAACAGAGCAAGGTTCCACAGCATATTGGGATTGTGATGGATGGTAATGGTCGCTGGGCACGAAAACGCGGAGAACCTCGCATCAAAGGGCACCAGGCAGGAGTAGAAGCAGTTAGGAGAATCGTTGAGATCTGTGGCAAATTAGAGATAGGTTATCTTACACTCTATTCCTTTTCCACAGAAAACTGGCGTCGCCCCAAAAAAGAGGTACAGTTTGTAATCAATCTCATTCAAAACAGTCTGGTAAAAGAGATAGACGAACTGGCTAAAAGCAATGTGACCATACATTTTATTGGCTCAAAAAAAGGCTTGAAGCCGAGTTTTTTGGAAAAGTTTGAACAAGCCTACGAAAAGACAAAAAACAATAACGGACTTAATCTTATTCTTGCCATAAACTACGGTGGCAAAAAAGAAATAGTGGAAGCTGTTAATAAAATAATTAAAAAAGAAGAAAATCCTATTATTACAGAAGAAAAGATAGATAGCAATCTTTATACGAGCAAATTTCCTGATCCCGACTTGATTCTGAGAACCAGTGGGGAACAAAGATTGAGTAATTTTCTCATCTGGCAAGCAGCCTATTCGGAACTGTTTTTTACGGAAACACTCTGGCCTGATTTTAACAAACAGGAATTTCTGCAAGCACTGCTTGATTTTCAAAAGAGAAAAAGACGTTTTGGAGATATTAAAGTTAAATAAAAACTTTATTATGAAAGAATTTACCATAAGAACTTTAGCGGCTCTGGTCTATGGTCCTTTAATGCTTTTATTTGCCTGGCTGGCAGGACTTCCGCTCCAGATTTTCATCACAATAATCGCCCTTATCGGCATCACAGAATACTACCATCTTCTCAAAAAAAGAAAAAATCTACATCTGCACTACAGCTTTTTGGTTATCGCCACCGTGCTTACCCATTTTCTCATATTTGTCAGCGGTATCAACTACATAATTTTTCTGTTCCTCTTTTTTCTCATTATCCTTTTTATAATTGAACTAATGCATAACAAGGTGACCCAGGCTACACCCAGAATTTCATACTCCTTTTTCGGACTTTTTTATATTCCCTTAACCCTGGAATTTCTCTATTTGATCACTGAATTCCCCCGTGGAAATTACATTTTGATGTTTTTGATGGTTCTGGTTTGGATTACAGATACTTCCGCTTATGTGATTGGCTCTAAATTCGGTAAAGTTAGAAATATTTTTGCAGCCAGCAGGAATAAATCTATTTCCGGATTTATAGCCGGTATAGCTTCTGCCTTTATCTTTTGTTATCTTCTGAATTATCTAATCGGTATAATCTTTCACACCAAATTGTTAGCTACCGGGGCAGACTGTTTTGCCTTGAGTATTATTGTGGGTATATTTGACCAGATAGGAGACCTGATTGAATCTACTCTGAAAAGATTTTTGGGGGTAAAAGATTCATCACATATCATCCCCGGACATGGAGGTATTCTGGATCGATATGACAGCCTTATGATAACAGCTCCTTTACTATATTTTTATCTAAATTTTCTTAAATAATTATGAAGAAAAAAATAGCTTTACTGGGCGCAACAGGTTCTGTGGGCACCTCTACTCTGGAGGTTGTAAAAGAGCACCAGGATAAATTTGAGATCATTCTGGCAACAGCACACAATAATTACCTGGAACTTGTCAAAGCCGGTGATGAATTTAATATTCCAAATTTAGCTATTACAAATCGAAAAATCAAATTCGATAAATCTATAACTTCTTCCAAAATAATTCGCGGTGAAGATGAACTTTTGCAATTCCTGCAGGAGATTGACTATGATATTCTACTGAACGCTATTGTTGGTTCTGCCGGTTTCAAATATACAATAAAGGGTTTGAAAGAGGAAAAGATAGTAGCTCTGGCAAATAAGGAATCTCTGGTAATGTGTGGGGATATTATTAACGATATTCTAAGAAAAAGCAACGCCAAACTCCTGCCGGTAGATAGCGAGCACAGTGCCATTATGCAGTGTTTGATGGGGACCAAAGATAAAAAGGAAATCAGAAAAATAATTCTAACTGCCTCCGGTGGTGCTTTTAGAGATTGGAAAAAATCTGATTTTCCTCAAATAACCATAGCCGACACCTTGAATCATCCCACCTGGGACATGGGAAACAAGATAACTGTAGATTCCGCCACAATGGGTAATAAGGGGTTGGAAATTATTGAAGCGCATCATCTTTTCCATCTTCCCTATGAGAAAATTGAGGCAGTAATACACCCTCAATCCATAATTCACTCTTTCGTGGAATTCATAGACGGCTCCATCCTATCCCAATTAAGTTATCCCGATATGAAAATACCAATTCAATTAGCACTTTCTTATCCCAGGAGAATAGAAGCCACATCTAATTTTACCAATATTGCCACCTTGCCCGACCTGACATTTATTCCCATTGATTATAAAAAATATCCTCTGCTTGAAATGGCATACAAAGTTGGTAAAAACGGTGGTATAATGCCCACGGTCTTTAACGCCGCTAACGAAGCTGCTGTAAATCTTTTTTTAAAAGAAGAAATTGCCTTTACCGACATAGCTAAAATTGTAGAATGCTATCTAAATATAAAAAATATTTCCAATCCCGATTTGGAAACAATTATTGCCAAAGACAAAGAGATAAAAGAGAAAGTATATTCGAATTATAAATAATTAATTAAATTTAGGGGGCAGAGGAAAAATGGTCTTAAGGGACTTTTTTTATACTGCTGCAAACAAACTGGGCAAAAGACCCTTTATTATAATTACCCTGGGTCTGGCTATAGGGATTATTCTGGGAAATTTAGTGGAAACCGAACCCTTAATTTATTTGATTACTTTTCTAATAATTTCAATACCAATTTTATTTATAAAAAGAAAACCACTTTTTCTACTCATAATTTTAATTATACTCTTAGGCGGTCTGCGTGTCTCATTAAAGCAAACAATATCGTATAGCAATATAAAATATATTGTAGGAAAATTAGGACCAGAAGCTGTAAATATCAGAGCAAAGGTTATTGCTGAGCCAGAGATTTCCGCAAACAGAAGTAAAATTTTATTAGAGATGAAGAGATTAGAAAACAAGACGGTTAGCGGAAAATTTATGCTCTTTATCAAAGACAAAACCGATATTCAATTTGGAGATCTTATCTCTTTTTCATCCAGCTTAAGACAACCACGGAAAAACAACAATCCCTATGCTTTTAATTACAAAGAGTATCTGAAAAGTAATCACATTTATGCTACAGCCTTTCTATTTTCGACAGAGGAAATAGATGTAATAGAATCTGACAAAAACTTATACTATTTTCTGGTTGTAAAGCCCCGTCAGTGGATAAGAGGAAGAATTCAAAAAATTTATAGTGGAAGGGAAGCAGGATTTTTAACTGCAATATTTCTGGGGGAAAAATATAGATTGCCGGATAGGCTCGTGAATGATTTTGCTAATTCAGGGTTGTCTCATATATTAGCTGTAAGTGGCTTGCATACAGGAGTTATTGCTCTGATATTACTGGCACTCCTTCAAATTTTATTTAAAAAGAGAAATTTAGCCAGAGTTATAACTATAATGGTTTTAATCTACTACATATTCCTTTCACATTATGCGGCATCCGTACAAAGAGCCGTGCTCATGATCTCGCTCTTCCTGATTGGACGTATGAGCCAGAGAAACATCGATAATGTAAATATTTTATTCGCTTCAGCTTTCATTATTCTTTTGATAAATCCTTATCAACTGTTTAGTATAGGCTTTCAGTTTTCCTTCCTCTCTGTCTTTTCCATTCTGGTAATTTTGCCGATTATTGCCAATCAAGTCAAACCGGTTAAAGGCAAATCAAAGATTCTATTTTGGCTACTAAATATGATGCTGGTAAGCTTTGTGGTACAATTAATCCTTGCCCCCTTCACCAGTTTATATTTTCATAAAATAGCTTTTGGTGGTATAATCGCAAATGTTGTGGCAATTCCACTGATTTCTATGATCTTACCTCTGGCTCTTTTGACTATATTTTTACCTATTACTTTTATAAATCAATTTTATATTACAAGTGAAAAGTTTTTACTTGATATCTTGTTCTCAATTTCTCATTTTGTTAGCAAAAGTAAACTGCTGCTTATAGATTTTATTTCTACAGAAAAATGGCAAGCCTACAGCAGCATCTTTCTTTTGGCATTAATTGTTATGGGCTGGCGCAGAAGGACAAAGTTGAAAAAGAAGCTCAAAACAATAGTAGCTGGAACGATGGCAATATTGCTAATATTCCTACTGCCGGAAATATTTTCTGATAACCTATTAGAGATTACAGTGTTGGATGTAAAAACAGGGGATGCTATTTTTATTAAAACTCCAACTAATAAAAATATCCTAATTGATACCGGAAATAAAACAAGAAAGAATAATTATGCCCAGAAGGTTATAATACCATTTTTTCGTAAGAAAGAGGTAAGACAGCTGGATCTTATGGTCTTGACCCATCCGCATGCCGACCACATTGGTGGAGCAAAGTATATTTTGGATAGAATAGATGTGGATGAAATTCTTCTGCCAAAATGCAGCTATAATTCCAGAATTTATATGAATCTGCTTAATATGATCAATAAAAATAATTTAAACAAAACCTACGCTGATACAAGCCTTGTCTTTGCAGAATTC
>JAGXLO010000154.1 GCA_018334695.1 Candidatus Cloacimonadota bacterium | reverse complement strand
TTTTTAAAAGGATTTGGTTGGTTCTGGAAAAGATAAAGCTTGTTAACAAAATTAGTATCAGGATCTCCTCCTACTGCTTCAGGTTTATACTCATAAGCTCCTATATCCACTCTGCCGTTGTAGATTCGAGGATTGCCTGCCAGGTCTGTAGCAGGAAGATTTAAGCCTGTAGTATCAGGAGTACCTGCATCTATGCAGGGTGAGCCTGCACTCAGTTGATAACTAAAGGGCTCTCCTCCTTCAAATAAAGGATCCTGGTCTATATTGCCCTCTCCCCAGTTTAATGTACCGTTGTTGTTTACATCTATGGCATCTATACCACCATCTACATTGCAGTACTCCAAGGTGGCTGAATTTTCCGCTCCTGTAGGATAAAAATAGATCTCTGTATCGGACTCATTGCGCAGTATTGTGTTGATTAAATATATGTGACTATCATCGCATATCCTTATTGCACCTTGACTACAATTTTTATTATCAACAATTGTGCAATTAATTAAATATATTATTTCCTCACTAAGTGTGCTAGAAATTCCACTAGTAATTAGACCATAATTATCTGTAATTGTACAATTGATTAATAATGGTACTGAGTGAGTTAATGTCATAGCTCCCACATTACCAGTAACTGGATTTGAATGATTACTATTAATAGAACAATTCAAAAATAATGGATAATTTATATTTCCGAATTTAACAGCTTTAGCTGTAACATAATCCAAAGAATCTGTCATAATTACATCTTCAAAAATGGCATTACTCGAACCAACTCCACCTACATGAACATAACCATATTCTTTAAAGCAATCATTATTAAATAATTTCACATTTTTTATTAAGGGTTCAGAATTTTCAATAAAAATTCCACCATTATATTTACTATATCCATTCTTTAATGTAACATTTTTAATTTTAAATTTTCTAATATTACAAAATCTTAATAATCTTGCACTTTGATCTGCATCTAAAATTGTTTCTTCTCTACCTGCTCCAATTATAGATATATATTCCTTTCCGCTCAGAGCAAAAAATTCCCCTGTCCCAGAAGGAGAATAAGTTCCTTCTGCTAAATGGATGGTATTGGGATGAGTACTATCCGATTTGATCTTGATAAGTGCATTATAGATATTTAAAAGAGGTTCTGATGGCGAAAGACCGCTGTCGCAATTATCTCCATCAGGGCTTACATACAAATCATTGTTTATGGGCTCAAGCTTATGATTTTCTATATCCATTGTTATCTCATCTTCTCTGGAATAGGCATAAAACTTGGTTGGTTCCTGTACCGTAAATGTATCTACTATTACATCCATATCTCCCTTATGATTATAAATATCACTACCTATGGGCGCATAATTGTTATAAATATTGCATTTGTTAAATGATGAGAAAAAAATATTAATCCCATCGTCACCTTTAGCTATTCCACCACCTCCGGTTCTCGCCTGATTATTATAAATTTTTGTATCTTTTAAATATAAATTATGACAACTAATACTAGATATTCCTCCTCCCATATCTGCTTTATTATCCCTGATAATACAATTCTCAATATTAAACTCATATATGTTATTGTAATACAGATTTATGCCACCACCATATAAGCTGGTATCTCCACTACCACTACCGTGTTGTATAGTAAAACCACAAATTGTTCCATGATTGATACTTTCAAATACCAACACACAACTCCCATTTTCATTACCATCTATTATTGTACTATCAATGTATGACTCATCTCCTGTAGTGTAAAATTTACTAACTAATGTTAAATCCTTACCATCATAATTTAAATTCTCATAATAAATTCCGGGATAAACCAATATAGTATCTCCATCAAATGCTGCATCTATTCCCTCCTGTATGGATACGTAATCACCTGTTCCCTCAATATCTACTATGATTGTACTTTTGGATTTTATTTCACAGAACAAATTAGTGTGAATTAATATCATCATTAAAAATATGGTTGTTGAAAATATATTTAAAAACTTATGCTTCATAATATTGCCTCTACTTATTATCTGTCGACTGAGTCGACCTCACTATATAAGTCATGCCTATAACTCGAAAAAGCATTTGTTTTTAATTCTACATTATTCATTCTACACTCTACATTCTACATTCGCCGGTAGGCGGACAAGTTAAAAAAACTCGGTCCGGACGCAAAAATTACGCCCGAACCGAAATTTATTGTCTACTTAACTATTACCATCTTACTAACTGCTCTCTTCTTACCGGATGTCAATTTGTAGAAATAAACACCACTCTGAACATGATTGCCTCTGCTGTCTTTACAGTCCCAACTAACTGTAGGCAAACCTTCTTTATTGTATCCAGGCTTGTTACAATCCAACTCTCTTACTAATTGTCCGCGAATATTGTAAATCCTGATTTCAGTCTCTTCTGCATCTTTGTCCGGAGCAAAACTAATATGAGTTACACCTTCTGTTATTGGGTTAGGATAATTACCAAATATGGCAAAATCAAGATTCGGATCAATATTCTCTCCTGTATTGAGTCTCACAGCTGTATAATTATTCTGATTATAAGCAACTGGTTTGTTGACATAAGCTGAGAACTTGGTATTATAAACCGTATAATTATTTACGGCTTTTGCTTTATTTTTTGAATTATTATAATACAACATAAAATCGATAGAGCCGTCTTTACTGCCGGCATCAGGAGGATAAGCTAATATTTGTACTGGATATTCGCCATCTACTTTACTGGCTCCCAGACATTCATCTCCCTCGTAAACCGCTATCTCATCCGGATTATCACCATAAACCGTATCTACTGTAATAGACATATATTCTAATTTCTTCTCATAGGTAAAGTAATCTGTTTTTTCTTTGGTATATGGATCTACAGGAGTACCGGAATCATCCCAGACCAATTCACAATCTGTATCTACATTAACAATGTATAATTCTCCAGGATTAACAGTTCCGCGTATATGATTCCAATCATCTATCTGTCTATAGACTGCCCAGTGTTCTGATTCTATCGAAATCCATTCATCTTCGATAGAGCTAAAAGCTTCACTGATAGAAGCTGGCTCTTCCAGAGAACAACCGATCCAGTTTGTCTGGTTTGCATATAGTTGTATAGGTTCTGAGGGATCTTCCCATATACCTGTAATGCCTATAGGTATACTGTCGTTATCATCACGCAGCTGGATTTTGTAACCCTGTTTACTTTCAAAATTACCTAATGTATTATGCCATATATCATCAAACCATATTTCCTGAATGTACATATACTCCACATAATCGAGTATATCGTCATCCTGCGTTGCGTTTGAATTTATTAATTCTTGATTTTCCAGTACAAATAGGGCTTCGGTTGCACCATTCGTTATGGTATTAAGGGCAGGAAAGGATATCCATTCCGCATTATCCAGTACTTCATTATCATATTGGTTATTAAAGTAGCTGTGGGAAACAGCAGTTTTGGCTCCTATATCAGGTGGAGTACCATCCGCGTCCCCGGTCATATCAGGGTCTCCTGCGTCTATACAGGGGGAGATATTATCTGAGTTCCAGGTGAGGGAGTAGTCATCATTAGCGGGGTCAGCAAAAATAGGATCAGTGGAGATACAGCCTATACCGGGACTACACCCTTGATAATCAGTATTGTTATCAAAGGCATCACAATATTGAATATTTACAACATTAC
The DNA here is from genome assembly GCA_018334695.1 of Candidatus Cloacimonadota bacterium. Taxonomy (GTDB): domain Bacteria; phylum Cloacimonadota; class Cloacimonadia; order JGIOTU-2; family JGIOTU-2; genus TCS60. Next base: position 326 of record JAGXLO010000154.1, on the reverse strand, counting down.
TGTTGTCCTTAATCCCTGTAAAGTTATCAATTATAATGTTATTCTTAACTTTTACTTGATCTCCATCAGAGAAATCATAACAGTAAATTCCATATTCATTATTTACTATGGTATTATTAACTATATTAATAGAATCGGGATTAAATTCATAGGATCCTTGACAACCAATAGCTGCTCTGCTGTACAAATCTGAATTCGAATTATCATAAATGACGTTATCTTTCACAGTAATATTATAACCAGATACATATATCATATCCATATTGTCATATGATTTTTCATTATGTATCTTATTACCGGATACAATTATATCATCTCCTTTCAGT
>JAGXLO010000153.1 GCA_018334695.1 Candidatus Cloacimonadota bacterium | reverse complement strand
GATAATTTACGAACTCATACTGATTTGTTAAATCTATTCATGAATAATGGCGGAAACCTCGTATTCTCCGGAGGTACATATCTTTATGATTCACAGGGTAGCAGCAATAAATTCTTAACAGATTATGCCGGCTTTGATTCCCAGAGTTATGCCCTGAATAAATCTCTCTTTGCACCTCTTTATAATCTTGATTCTGTGCTTCATGGCGCCGCTGGCTTGAATGGCTTTGGTGACCTTGAACTTACTGCCAATGACGATCTTATGTGGATAACTACTTTTGGTGGTTTTGCCAATACCACTTTCCTTACACTTGATAATGCTACTCCTATTCTGAAAGGTGTAGCAAAAGAATCTGTACCTAATCCCGAAAACTATGATGGTTATGTTGGCTCCAAATATACCAAGGAACCTGGCACAACCGGTACTGCTTATATTCTGGGTTTCCCACTTTATTATATAAATATTGATGACGCTAAGCTGTTCATGAATGAAGTCATTGATGAAATCTGGAATCAATAAAGGAGTTATAATGAAATATATAAAATTTGTCTTAATAACATTAATAGTTATTTGCTTTTCTACTAATCTTTGGGCTGATGTGTACCCGGCGCCCATAAATTTCTCGGCATCTCAAGGAGCAGAAGATGAAGTCACAATAAATTGGGATGCTCCTTCGCCACCTGAATTCGGAGAAGGATTTGAGTCCGGTATGATGCCACCTCAAGATTGGGCAGTTGAAACCACGAACGATGAATACACATGGCAAATAATGAACAATCCAAATTACGTTCATTCCGGTTCTTATTCCGCCTGTGTCCCCTGGACTTATGAAGAAAATTCACAAGATGAATGGCTTATCTCACCAGCTTATGAAGTAAACAGTGGTGATGAGCTTATATTCTATTTAGGTACTTCTAAAACTTATGGTAGCAATTCCCCGGTTTACGTTTTAGCATCAGAAGATAATTTCACCACCCAGGATACTTTAATGGTATGTGATGGTCAGAATTTAGATGACAAATGGGAATATAAAGAATACTCAACCACTTTGAATGACTACAGTTCAGAAATTCAGATTGCCTTTCAATACTACGGTGGTAATGGCGATCTTGTTTGTTTGGACGATGTAGTTATTTCCTCAACAAAATTAGATGTTGCAAGCTTCTTTGTTGTACCAAAAAATGATATTAGAACAACATCTATAAAATCCAGAGCACCATTAAATAAGAAATCTCGTAGTATTGTTTTATCCGGTTATAAATTATATAAAAAATTATATGTTGATGATAATTTTCAACAGATACCGGATCAATCAACAGTATTAACGGATCCTGCTTATGTAGATGAAAATGTTTATACTGATTCAGCTTATATTTATAAAGCAAGAGCCATTTATAATAACACAATCCCAAGTACAAATTACTCTGATGCAGATACTGGTTACATCTATGATGAAAACAAACCGGCAAAACCAAGTGACATTAGAACTGGAACTAATTGGACTGCAGAAAATGGATTAACCTTTAAATGGGCTAATCCTTATTCCTTTGATGTAGAATACTTTAATATTTATAATGATGAATATTTTTTAACACATATAAAATTTGATCCCACTAAAGATAACTACAGCATTAAATTTACTGCAGATCCTGATGAGGAGAATGAATATCAACTGAATAATGAAATTTATAACTTAACTGTAACTTCTGTTGATTTTAACGGTAATGAAAGTGAGATCAATCCCGGAGATGTGCAAACAAATGCTCCTGCACCTCAAATTGGAATTAGTACAGATATGTTTTTTAACCAAATAACAATTCAAAAATGGTATGAAACTCAGGAATGCAGCATTGACGATAACATCAAATTGTATCGTTCAACAGATGATAAAATATCTACCTTTTCTTTATTGAAAGATTTTTCCGACGCCTCTGCGACTGAATACTTTGAAGATGGTATTCTCGTTTATCCTGACTATAATGCTTCCACAGACTCAGCTTATTTTTACTTTGCTACACTTGAATACCCGGAGTACGGTACATCGGACACTTCCCATATTTGGCCAGAGAATACTCCAGAATACGAAGTGGAAAGTATCTCAAATGTAGAATATGAAGTTTATAAAGATCGTATTGATTTTTCCTGGGACGAGCCTTCTACTGATTCTTTAAGATATGCTGGCGTATACTGCTATCGTGGAGATGGCGGTGGAACACCTGCTGATACTGTATATCGAGGAACAACTACATACACTTATAATATCCAATCTCCTGGTGTAACAAACTTTACCTTCTGGCCCTTTGATAAATGGGGTACAAGAGGTACTGCTGATATGAAAACTACTATAGAACACTTATTATTTAAAGTTGATTATGTTAATATTTGCCAGGATACTTCGAAAAATGTTGAGAATTTCTCAGATGGTATTGATCCTCTCTGGAGCCAGATTAACAAAGGCGATGAAGACGCCACCTGGCATGCTAATGAATCCGGTGCTAGCCAATGGTTCCCCGTAGAAGCAGAAGAAGGAGCTTATGGCTGGATTAATGATGATGTTTTGGGAAATAATAATCATTCTAATTGTTATTTAGCAATGCCTGCAGTCGTTGGTCTGGATAATGATGATAAAGTTTATTTAAAATTTGATAGCTTCTTCTCAGATGAGTATGATGGAAGTGCTTCTATAGCTATTAATGTTGGTGGAAGCTGGAAAGATGTTTTTAGTATGACTGAACACGAAGATTTTGAATCAGAGAATAAATGGAGATGGTTGACTTATACCTTAAATATTGGTTCCTTCTTACAACAATCTCAAATTGACTCATTCCAGATTGCTTTCCATTTTAATGATAACGAAACCTGGTCTTCCGGATGGGCTATTGATAATGTATCGCTCATGTCAACTTCGGAACCAGAAGTTCCTGCTAAACTAAAACTGAATGAAAATAATCAATTTTTCCAGGCTAATGCATATCCTAATCCAACTTCAGAAAATATTAACATTTCATTTTACTTAAAAGAAAAATCTCCCGTCTCTCTAGAAATTTTTAATATCCTCGGTCAAAAAATTGCCACTGTTGTTAAAGATAACACCTTTTCTCAAGGAATGAATCAACTAAATTGGAACGGCATAGATGATAAGGGTGCTAAAGTTGGATCAGGTATTTATTTCTACAGACTTAAAATTGATGAAAAAGTTAAAACCAGCAAATTTATGATGATGAAATAGACAATAGTTCCATATAAAATTTAAAAGAGCGGCTAGATTCTAGTCGCTCTTTTTTTATTTTTCCAATCAATAAACGGAATATCTTATCGGCTCAGCAACATCTTATTAACCACATTACCGTATTGAGTTTCAAGTTTATAAAGGTAAATTCCATTTCCTACCTGACAATTATTTTTATCTTTCCCATACCAGGTTACTGAATTATCTTCACCAGGAGTAAAAGTTTTTACTAACTGTCCTTTGGTATTATAAATTTTAATTATTGCATCATTTAAATACTGTGGTGCGCTAAAAGATATTCTGGTTGAACCATAGAAAGGATTGGGAGTGTTCTTCAATGAAATGGAAGTAATATCAACTGGTGGTTGATTTTCGACACTATATTGCAAAGAATCAAAATTAATTTTAAGGGAGCCATACATTAACTGACCACCATTATTCTGCCCTGCACCATGGATAAAAGATCCGAATGAATTATCATCCATATAAGACAAATGTACCTTACCCCATCCGTTACCAAGGTCTTCAATCTCATTACACAGATAAGGATAAACGGTAATTTGATCCATAAAATCTACTTCTGTGGAATATATATCGGTAACTTCAATGGGTTCTGACCAATCTTCGCCGTTATTTTTTGAAGCAGAAAGAAATATAATAGGATGGGTGGAATAATCCTCATAGCCTGAATATCCAAGAGCATTTAAGGTTATGTATGTTCCATCTGCCCACATTTGAACCATCCATTCATTTTCCAGATTAGTTGCATTTTTCATAGTATTTTCATGAAAAAGTTC